>NZ_JBEPIJ010000010.1:0-133682 GCF_040327995.1 Sinimarinibacterium thermocellulolyticum
TCATCGTCGCGATCCGGCGTGCGCTGGTAGCGCGCCACCGTCCGCGACAGCCCAGCAGCCGCGCAGGCTCGTCGCTCGCTCAGGCCGTGCTCGGTCTGCAACGTCGCCGCGATTTCACGCCTCGCGGCAGGGCTTACAGCTTTTTTGCGATGACATCCTTGAGCGCGGTGTTCTCCAGCGCCAGGTCTGCATACATCTTCTTGAGCCGGCTGTTCTCTTGCTCGAGATCCTTCAGCCGCCGCACGTCGGACGCATCCATGCCACCGTACTTCTGCTTCCAGACGTAGTACGTCTGTTCCGAAATGCCCAGCTCGCGACATACATCGCGGACTTGTCGTCCGGCTTCGACTGCTTTGAGCGTCCGGACGATCTGGGTTTCAGTGAATTTGCTCCTGCGCATTGAAAGCCTCCTGGGGCGTGTAGTTTGCCCGGAGACCTCCAGTTATCCTTGGACCGAGTTTAGGGAGAGGCGACACTACGCCACGCTGAAGCTGCGCGGCGAACACGTGATGATCCGCAAGGAGAAGGGTCGGCCTGCCGGGCGAGATCACATCAACGGCATCGAGGGCTTCTGGAGCTATGCCAAGAACTGGCTCTACATGTACCGTGGCGTGCCCCGGCAATACTTCCACCTGTACCTGGCCGAAGTTTGCTACCGGTTCAATCACCGGCACGAAAACCTGCAACCCTTGCTGCACAAGCTTCTCAAGCAGATCTCAATCCAGGAGCTACGTCCAATTATGGTCCGGAAAGGTTAGGAATTACCTTCCGGCGTGAGTCCGACAACGCCTGATCGCGCCGTGCACCCGCGCTCAGCGCCCCTTGAAGTTGCCGGGCCTGCGCTCGCTCATCGCGCGCACGCCCTCGGCGAAGTCCTTGGTGTCCTTGAGCTTGAGCTGCTCGGCATGCTCGCGTTCGATTGCCGCGCGCACGGCCTCGACCAGGCCGGCGCGCAGGGTGGCGCGCGTCGCCACGAGCGCCAGTGGCGCGTTGACGGCGATCTCGGCGGCGAATGCCAACGCCGCCTCGGTCAGCCGCTCGGTCTCTACGACGCGGTCGACCAGCCCCCAGGCGACCACTTCGTCGGTGCGGTAGCGTTCGCCGCTGAGGAACATCTGCGATGCGCGCTGCGCGCCGATCAGTCGCGGCAGCGTGTACGTCAGGCCGAAGCCCGGATGAAAGCCGAGCCGCGTGAAGTTGGCCGAAAAGCGCGCCTGCGGCGCCGCCACGCGGAAATCCGCGGCCACGGCAAGACCGAGGCCCGCGCCGATCGCGGCGCCCTGCACCGCAGCGACGATCGGCTTGCGCGTCGCGTACAGGCGCAGCACCTGATCGTAGAACTCGCGCAGCGGATCGTCGGACTGCGCGCCGAAGCCGTTCGGCGAGACCAGATCGGCGCCGGCGCAGAATGCGCGGCCTTCGGCAGCGAGGACGACCGCTCGCACCTTCGGATCGGCATCGAGCGCCTCCAGCGCGTCGGCGATGCCGCGGATCAGCGCGATCGTCGCAAAGTTGTGCGGCGGATTCCCGAACACGAGCTGCGCGACGTGATCGCGCGTCTGAACCCCGAACCGTTCGCTCACCGGCCTGTTCCCATGTCTCATCCGACACCGATGCTACTCCGGATGCGCAAGCGTCTGGCGCGCCGCCCGCGCGTCGCGTAAAAGTGGACCGGGCCGGCCAGGTTCTTAGAGGGGGGACCACATTCATGGCGCGACTATCGCTGATCGATGACGCCTTTCTGCGCCTGGAAAGCCGCAGGCAGCCGCTGCACATCTGCATGCTGATGCTGTTCGAGCTGCCGGCCGATGCGCCGACCGATTTCGTCGCGCGCATCGCCGAGCGGCTGCGCCGGTCGACGCGCACGGCGCCGCCGTACAACCAGCGCCTGGCTCGGCGCCGCGGCCTGCACTACTGGGTCGAGGACGACGACTTCGATCTGGCACACCACTTCGTCCATACGGCGCTGCCGCAGCCCGGCCGTATCCGCGAGCTGCTGGCGCTGATCTCGCGCGTCCACTCCGGGCATCTGGATCGCGCCTATCCGCTGTGGCGCATCTATCTGATCGAAGGCGTCGAAGGCGGCCGCATGGCGCTCTACCTGAAGGTCCATCACGCCGTCGTCGACGGCGTCGCCGGCATGCGGCTGTTGATGCAGTCCATGTCCACCGATGCGGCCGAGTCCGCGAAGATGCCGGCGATCTGGGAAATTCCGACGCACAAGTCGACGAAGCATCCGCTGCCGGTGCCGGCGCCGGCCACGGGCGGGCTGCTGGCGCTGCGCGAAGTCGCGCGAAGGTATCCGCTCCACCTTGCCGGTGCTCCAGCGTGCGCGCGAGACCTTCGACGATCTGCGCCTGCGCGATCCCGATCTCGCCCTCGTCGGCCAGGCGCCGCCCTGCATGCTCAACAGCACGATCAGTGCCACCCGCCGCTTCGCCGCCCAGCAGTATTCGACGCCGCGTATGCGCGCCGTCGCCGGGGCCTGCGAGGCGACGCTCAACGATGTGGTGCTGGCGATGTGCGGCGGCGCGCTGCGCCGCTATCTGCAGGCGCTGGACGTCCTGCCGGAGAAGCCGCTGATCGCCGGGGTGCCGGTGTCGGTGCGCCGCGAGAACACTGGCCTGGGCAACGAGGTCGCCTTCACCATCACGCACCTGGCGACCCATCTCGACAGCCCGCTGCAACGCCTGCGCGCGATCAAGCGCTGCATGGACAAGAACAAGCAACGCATCCGCGACCTCAGCCCCGCGCAGGTACAGAGCTATGCGGCGCTGATGCTGATGCCGGGCGCGATCGCGGCGCTGCTGAGCCGCTTCAAGGATCGCACACTGGGCAACGTCGTCGTCTCGCATGTGCCCGGTCCGCGCGAGGACATGTACTGGCAGGGTGCGCGCCTTTGTGGGCTCTACCCGGCCTCGCTGCTGCTCGATGGTCTTGCCCTCAACATCACCGTGATCAGCCGCCACGACTTCGTCGACTTCGGCCTGATCGCCTGCCGCAGGACCGTACCGCACGTGCAGCGCTTGCTCGAATATCTGGAGGACGAACTGGTCGCGCTCGAACAGGCCACCGGCGTCGTGGCGCCCGCGCGATAACGAGCCGCGGCAGCCGCCGGCAGCGGCGAGAAAAAGGCTGCGACGCGCCGATCGCGTCGCTGACCGGGGATCAGTAGCCGCGCGCGAACAGCGCGTGCGCGGCGCGTTCCAGGTCCTCGCGGAAGTCCGGATGAGCGATCGCGATCATGCGGCGTGCACGCTCGGCCAGGGTCTGACCCTTGAGCTCGGCGGCACCGAACTCGGTGACGATCACGTCGACCTCGGTGCGCGCCGTCGTCACCGGCCCCGACAGCGTCGGCACGATCTTGCTGATGCTGCCGCCCTTGGCCGTCGCCGACAGCGCGATGATCGAGCGCCCGCCGGGGCTGCGCGCGCCGGCCCGCACGAAATCGACCTGGCCGCCGGTGCCGCCCAGATAGGCGCTGCCGCTCTGCTCGGCATTGACCTGGCCGGTGAGATCGACTTCGAGCGCCGAGTTGATCGTGACCAATTGATCGAGCTGCGCGAGCACCGCCGCATCGTGCGTGTATGAGGTGGCGCACATGCGCATGGCCTTGTTGCGGTGCGCCCAGCGGTAGAGCCGGTTCGTGCCGATCAGCGCACCGTTGATGCACACCCCGGTGTCGATGCGCTTGCGCGCATTGGTGACGACGCCGGCTTCGATCAAATCGACGAGCCCGTCGCCGAGCATGCCGGAGTGCACGCCCAGATCCTTGCGGTCGCCGAGCAGGCGCAGAATTGCATCGGGCACCGCGCCCACGCCGGTCTGGATCACGGCACCGTCCTCGATGTAGGCGGCACAGTGCTTGGCGATCGCCTGATCGGTGGCGCTGATCTTGGCCGCAGGGACCTCGACCAGCGGCCGCGACACCTCTAGCGCGACGTCGATCGCGTCCGCCGGCAGGCATTCGCCGAAGGTGAAAGGCACCTGGTCGTTGATCTCGGCGATGACCACACGCGCCTTCTTCACCGCCGCCTGAACGTAATCGCTGATCAAGCCGAAGCTGTGATTGCCTTTCTCGTCGGCCGGACTGAGCTGCACGAAGGCGACGTCGCAGCCGATCAGGCCCTGCTCGATGTAAGGCCCCACCTGGCTGACGTGGCACGGAATCACGTCGAGCTTGCCCGCTGCGGTGAGGGTGCGCAGCGTGCCGATCGCACCCATGCTCGACAGGCGGATCTTGCTCGCCGCCTCCACCGTGAGCAGACCGGAAAAACTCGTCGCCGCGAACGCGGACAGCTCGCCGATGTCGTCGGCCTGTTCGATCAGCGTCTCGATCAGCGTGGTCGGCTCGCCGCAGGCCTGGCCCCAAACGATGCGATCGCCGCGACGCAGGTAGCGGCCGAGATCGAGCTCGGCCGCGTTGGTGATCACGCTCACGTCTTGCCCGCCAGCTTGAGCAACTGCTGCGCCCGCGCCAGATACGGCCGGTCGAGCATGCCGCCCTTGTAGCCGATGGCGCCAACGCCGGGGTTCGCCGCGAACAACTCGACGATCTCCTGCGCCTGCGCGATCTCCTCGGCAGTCGGCAGGAAGGCCTCGTTGATGATGTCGACCTGCGCCGGGTGGATCGCCAGCATGCCGCGAAACCCGGCGCGCCGGCATTGGGTCGCGCGCTTGCGCAGACCGTCGAGGTCCTTGTAGTCGCCATGGATGGTGTCGATGGCGGGCACGCGCGCGGCGGCGGCGCCGACCAGACACAAGCTGCGCGCCAACTCGTAGGTGAAGCCGTAGCTGCCATCGGGGTTCTTGTTCTCGCTGGCGCCGAGTTCGTCGGCGAGATCCTCCGCACCCCAGGTCATCGCGACGAGCCGCGGCGCACCGACGTAGGAGCCCGTGTTGAGCATGCCCTCGGCGGTCTCCGTCACCAGCGGAAACACTTTGGTCGATCCGGGTTCGATCCCGTTCGCGACTTCCAGCGCGCACAGGTAGTGATCCAGCACCACGAGGTCGTGGCCGCCGCGCGTCTTCGGCACCATGATGCCGCCCGGCCTGCCCGGCATCACCGCGGCGAGATCGGCCAGCGCATGCGGCCCCTGCAGCGGATTGATGCGCACCCAAAGGCGCGCGCGCTGCGCAGGCTGCGCTTTTTGCAGCATCGCGCGGACCAACTCGCGCGCCCTGGCTTTCTCGCCTTCGGCGACCGCGTCCTCCAGGTCGAACAGCGCGATGTCCGCCGCACTGGCGGCGGCCTTTTCCATCTTCTTCTCGCTGTCGCCCGGCGCGAACAGCCAGGAACGGGCACTGAACGGCTCTTGTGCGTGGCTCATATCGGCACTCAATAGGATTTCGGCAATTCCAACACTTTTTCGGCGAGGAAGTTGAGGATCATGTGCGGGCTGACCGGTGCCGTGCGCGGAATCAGCACCTCGCGCAACAGGCGCTCGACGTGGTACTCCTGCGCGTAGCCCATGCCGCCGAGCGTCAGCATCGCCGTATGGCAGGCCTCGAAGGCGAACTCGGCGGCGAGATACTTGCCGGCATTGGCTTCGACGCCGCAGTCCTCATTCTTGTCGAACTTGGTCGCCGCCTTCATCACCATCAGGTTCGCGGCTTCGAGCTGCGCCCAGCACTTGGCGAGCGGATGCGCGATGCCCTGGTTCTGGCCGATCGGCCGGCCGAAGACGACGCGCTCGCGCGCATAGCGCGCCGCCCGCTGGATCGCCGCACGCCCGATGCCCACCGCTTCGGCGCCGAGTAGCACGCGCTCTGGATTCAACCCGTGCAGGATGATCTTGAAGCCCTGCCCTTCTTCGCCGATGCGGTGCTCGTCCGGAATGAACAGGTCGGTGATGAACAGCATGTTCGAGTCGACCGCGTGGCGACCCATCTTGTGGATCAACCGCACCTCGATCTTGCTGCGGTCGAGGTCGGTATAGAACAGCGTGAGACCGTCGGTCTTGCGCTTGACCTGATCCAGCGGCGTGGTGCGCGCCAGCAGTAGCATCTTGTTGGCGACCTGCGCGGTGGAGATCCAGATCTTCTCGCCGTTGACCCGGTAACCGCCCGGCACCTTCTCCGCACGCGTCTTCAGCTCGGTGGTGTTGAGCCCGGCGTTGGGCTCGGTCACGGCGAAACACACGCGGTCCTTGCCGGAGACCACGTTCGGAATGAATTGGCGCTTTTGTTCCTCGGTGCCGAACAGCACCACGGGCTGCATGCCGAACACCGGCAGATGGATGCTCGATGCCCCGGTCATGCCGGCGCCCGACTCCGCGACCGCCTGCATCATCACCGCCGCCTCGGTGATGCCCAGGCCCGATCCGCCGAACTCGCTGGGCATGGCGATGCCGATCCAGCCGGCATCCGCCATCGAGTCGAAGAAGTCCTGCGGAAAGCTGGCTTGCCGATCACGCTCCAGCCAGTACTCGGCGGAGAACTGCGCGCAGTGCCTGAGCACAGCGTCGCGGATGCGCTGCTGGTCGTCGGTCAGGCTGAAATCCATGGGCGGGCACCATTGTCGATGAAAGCCGATTGTTCTGATATTAGCTCATTGTGCTGGAATCCGTACGATTTCCGTGAAACAATCGAGCCCATCGAGACCAACTGGCAGGAGCAGCGGCATGGGCAGCCCGACGAAGCGCAACGGACCTCTGGCCGGCGTGCGCGTGATCGACCTGACGACGATGGTCATGGGGCCATACTGCACGCAGATCATTGCCGACATGGGCGCCGACGTGATCAAGATCGAACCGCCCGACGGCGATGGCACACGCTACATCTCGATCGGACCATCACCGACCATGGGCGGCGTGTTCGCCAACGTCAATCGCGGCAAGCGCAGCGTTGTGCTCGACCTACAGACCGATACCGGCCGCGAGGCGCTGCGCAGGCTGATCGAAGGCGCCGACGTGTTCATCCACACGATGCGCGCCAAGGCCATCGCCAAGCTCGGCTTTGCCTATGCCGACGTCGCCGCGATCAAGCCCGACATCGTCTACACCAATGCCTATGGCTACAGCCGCCGCGGCCCGGATCGCGACCTGCCCGCCTATGACGACACCATCCAGGCCGAGTGCGGCCTCACCGCCGTGCAGCAGATGCTGACCGGTGAGGCCAGCTACGTCGGCTCGATCATCGCCGACAAGGTCGCCGGACTGACCGCGCTGTATGCCACCGTCATGGCGCTGTTCCATCGAGAGCGCACCGGCGAAGGCCAGGAGGTGGAGGTCGGCATGTTCGAGACCATGGCCTCGTTCATGCTCGTCGAGCACGCCAACGGCGCGATGTTCAGCCCGCCACTGTCCAAGGCGCACTACCCGCGCGCAGTCGCGCGCAACCGCAGGCCGTATCGCACCAAGGACGGCCACATCTCGGCGTTGATCTACAACGACAAGATGTGGGCCAAGTTCGTCGACGCGGTCAAGCCATCCTGGGCCGGTCCGGAACTGGCGACGCTCCAGCAGCGCGCCAGGCAAATCGACCGCGTGTATGGCCTGCTGGCCGAGACCTTCCTCGAACGCACCACCGCCGAATGGCTGGAGCTGCTGCGGTCGCTCGGCATCCCCGCCGCGCCGCTGCGCACGCCGGATGAGTTGTTCGACAACGCCCATCTGAACGCGGTCGGCTTCTTCGAAACCGTGGATTCGGAGTACGGCCCGGTACGCTTCCCCGGCGTGCCGACCTGGTTCTCGCGCACGCCCGGCCGCGTCGCCGGCCCGGCGCCGGAACTCGGCATACACACGCGGCAGATACTCGATGAGGCGGGCATGGGCATGGGCGCAGCCGCTGCCGCACGCTGATCGCGAGGATCAGGCCGTCGCGGCGCTCTTGCGCAGCAGAGCGATGGCAATCGCGGTGTATACGAGTTCGAAGCCCAGACCACCGATCGTGTAGGACGAAAAGTCGCCGGCGAGCAACGCGCCGATCAACCGCGCGGCGAACAGGCCGCCGGTGACGAAGGCAAGCGCCAGCACCGCCGAACGTTGCCACGCAGGTCGGAACAGCGCCGCTGCCGCGAACAGGCCCAGCGCCGTCTGCACGCCGCCGTACATCGCGCGCAGCTCGATTGTGCCGGTCGGCGTCGTCGAGGTCACACCGGCGAGTTCGGCGAGCATCGTCGGGTCGATCAGGCAGTAAAGGCCATAGCCGGCCCAGGCCAGCGCCGAAATCAGTAGAAAGATTCGCATCGCATTCCCCCGTTGCTTGAGACGGTATGCTATTCGCCGACCGCCCGATAACCGAGTGTTGCGGACACCGCCGCAGCCTCCTCGCGCACCAGGCGCGCGAGCTCGTCGCGGGTCGACTGCAGTCGCGAGGTCGGCGCTGCCACGATCAGTGCGCCAAGCGCAGTGCCGCTCGCATCACGAACGACTGCGGCCGTGCCGCTGGCGCCGTCGGCGGCCTGGTCGATGGTCTGCGCGACACCGACGGCGCGCACCTGCTCGATGATCCGGGCGAGTAGGCGCTTGTCGGTTTCGGTGGACCGGGTCAGCGAGCGCGGACGCAGCCTGCGCAGATAGGCGCGCACCTGTGCCGGCGGCGCCGCGGCCAGCAGCGCGCGACCGCCGGCGGTGCAGTACAGCGGCCGGCGATCGCCCACCGACACCGCGAAGCGCACCGCGTTGCGGCTCTCGATCACGTCGACATAGGTCAGTTCGTCGGCGTCGATGTCGGCGACGGCGAACAGCACCGTCTCGCCGCTGCGATCGGCGAGCCGGCGCATGCCGGCGCGGATCAGATCCGAAGACTGCAGGCGTCGACGCGCTTGCAGCAGCGCGCTGCCGAGCCCGAACGCGCGCGGACCGAGCCGCCACGCGCCGTCGGTATGCGCGACGAAGTCCGCCTGCGCAAGACCGCGCAACAGTGCGGCGAGGCTGCTCTTGGGCGCCTTGAGGCTGCGGCTGAGCTGGGCGAGGCTCACCGGCTCGTTGCTCGCACACAGCGTTTCGAGAATGTGGATCACCCGCGTGACGGACTGCGGCGAATTCATCGCGGCTGGCTCCCCTGCTTGACCGAGTATGGACGGGCCTGCCGATTATGAAGGCATCAGGACCTTGCAAAGGCCTCGTCGAACAACTGCCGCATCGCCGACCACGAACGCGCATCGGCCCTCGCGTCATAGCGAAACCGCGGATCCTTGCGAGCATCGGCCCGCCGGTCGGTGAAGCTGTGCGCGGCGTTGCCGTAGCGCACCATCTGCCAGTCGACGCGATCGCGACGCAGCTCGTCGAACACCGTGTTCATCGTATCGGCATTCAGCAGCGGATCCTCATCGCCGTGACAGATCAGCACCCGGCAGCGGATGCGCCCGGCATCCTCGGCCAGCGCCGGCAGCAGGCCGGCGTGAAACGCCGTGATCGCCGAAAGCGGCGCGCCGCTACGCGCCAGCTCCAGCGCCGTGCTACCGCCGAAGCAGAAGCCGATCGCCCCGAGCCGTTCGCGGTCGACGTCGTCCTGCGCCCGAAGCACGTCGAGCGCTGCCTGCGCGCGCGAGCGCCACTCGGCGCGGTCGGCATACAGCGCCTTGATCGTGGGCGTAACCCCGGGCAAATCGTCGAACACGCGGCCGTCACCGAGCAGATCGGCGGCGAAGGCGACGTAACCGAGCTGCGCCAGGCATTCGGCACGCTCACGGGCATGCGCATTCAGACCGAAGGCTTCCGGAAACACCACCACACCCGGACGTGTACCGTTCCCACTCGAACCGCGATACAACTGGCCGACCAGGCGCGTCCGACCGTTCGTGTACTCGATGGTCTGCGCGTTCACGTCGCGCTCAGCGCGGCTGCATGCGGATCGCGCCGTCGAGGCGCACGGTCTCGCCGTTGAAGTATCCGTTGCGGATGATTTCCAGCGCGAGGCTCGCATACTCTTCGGCGCAGCCGAGCCGCGGCGGAAACGGCACCATGGCGCCGAGCGCGTCCTTCATCTGCTGCGGTGCGCGTGCCATCGCCGGCGTGTCGAAGATGCCGGGCTGGATGGTGTTCACGCGGATGCCCTCGCGCGCCAGATCGCGCGCGATGGTCAGCGTCATGCCGACGATCGCGGCCTTGGCCGCGGAGTACGCCGCCTGACCGATCTGCCCCTCGGTCGCTGCCGCCGAAGCCGTGTTGATCAGCACGCCGCGTTCGCCGTCGAGCGGATCGAGCGTCATCATGCCGGCGGCCGCGCGGGTGATGCAGCGGAAGGTGCCGACGGTGTTGAGCTTGAGCACCCACTCGAACTTGTCGGTCGGAAAGATGCTGATCTCGCCGGTGGTCTTGTCGCGCCGCACCGTTGGAATCGCGTTGCCCCCGCCAGCGCAACACACCAGCACGCGCTCTTGACCGTTGGCCGCGCGCGCCTTGGCGAAGGCCTGATCGACGCTGTCGTCGGACAGCACATCGCATGGGCAGAACACGCTGCCGGTTTCGCCGGCGGCCTTCTCGCCAGTCTCCGGATTGAGGTCGAAGATCGCGACCTTGACGCCTGCCGCGCGCAACGCCCGGACCGTGGCCAGACCGAGCCCGGATGCGCCGCCGGTAACCACGGCCGCGATGGAGGAATCGATGCGCATGCTGTCCTGCCTTGTCTGTGAGGGATGACGAAGATTGCTGCCGATGCCGCAGCGCCCATGCTTTGTAGCGCACCCTCCAACAGTATGCAACAATGTTGTTGATTATTCTGAGAGGAGAATGTGCGCATGACCCAGGTGATGAAGGGCGTCAGGGTGCTGGAGGTGGCGCAATTCACCTTCGTGCCGGCCGCCGGCGCGATCCTTGCCGACTGGGGCGCGGACGTGATCAAGATCGAGCATCCGCAGCGCGGCGACACCCAGCGCGGTTTCGTCAATCTCGGCGGCATCAAGGTCAACCCGAACCGCAGCCCGTTCATGGAACACCCGAACCGCGGCAAGCGCAGCGTCGGCGTCGACATCTCCAAACCCGAGGGCATGGCGGTGATCTACGAGTTGGCCAAGACCGCCGACGTGTTCCTGACCAACTATCTGCCGCACCAGCGGCAGAAGATGAAGTTCGACGTCGAGCACATCCGCGCGGTCAATCCGAAGATCATCTACGCGCGCGGCAGCGCCTACGGTGACAAAGGGCCCGAGCGCGATGTCGGCGGCTTCGACGGCACCGCGTTCTGGAACCGCAGCGGCATCGCCTGGGCGATGTCGCCGCCCGAACTCGGCGGACCGATCGCGCAGGGCATCCCGGCCTTCGGCGACTCGATCGGTGGCATGAACATCGCCGGCGGCATCGCGGCGGCGTTGTTCCACCGCGAGCGTACCGGCGAGGCGCTGGAAGTGGACGTCTCACTGCTGAGCACGGCGTGGTGGGCGGCCGGCACCTCGATCGACATGGGCATCGACACCGGCCAGATCATGCGCAACCGTATGCCCGGCTCCGGCGGCAATCCGGGCAATCCGCTGATGGGCAACTACACCACGTCCGACGGCGAGACCATCAACATGTGCACGCTCACGCCGGGGCCGCACATCAAGAGCTTCTTCGAGCACATCGGCAGGCCGGAATGCGCGAGCGACGAACGCTTCGCCACGGCCGAAGCCCTGATGAAGAACTGGCAGGCGGCGAGCGACATCATCCGTGAGGCTTTCGCCCAGCACGACTTCAAGTACTGGCGGCAGAGGCTGGCGAGCTACTCTGGCCAATGGGCGCCGGTGCAGAGCCTGCTCGACATCGCCCGCGACGAACAAGCACTGGCCAACGACATGCTGTTCGAGGTCGAGGCCAGCGATGGCGGTGCGCCGATCAAGCTGGTACGCGGCCCGGTGCAGTTCAATCACCAGCCGGTGAAGACCACGCGTGCGCCACAGGCCTCGGAGCACACCGAGATCGTACTGATGGAGATGGGCATGGACTGGGATCGCATCGAGCAGCTCAAGGCGAGTGGCGCGATCGCCTAGGGTCTTTGAGGTCTGCTGACGGCACTCCGGACCGGGGCGCGCTCCGACACCGATCCGAATCCATTGGACGTTCACGGGTTCTCGATGAACATCGCTCTACTCCTGCAGATGGCCGCCGAGGCTGAACCACACCGCATCGGCCTGGTCTGCGACGGCCGGCGCTGGTCCTACGGCGCCTTGTTGAGCGCGGCTCACGGCGCCGCGGCACACGTCGTCGAGACCGGCGCGACGCACCTCGCCCTGCTCGACGAGAGCAGTGAGGCGGCAGCGATCGCGCTGTTCGGTGCGGCGTTCGCCGGCGTGCCCTACGTGCCGCTGAACTACCGGCTCGCCGATGTCGATCTTCGCGCCCTGCTTCAGCGCGTGGCGCCCGCGTACGTCGTCGGCGACGTCGCACGCGTCGCGCGCATCGCGTCGGATCAGGGCCACGTCACGCTCGGCCGTGGCGAGTTTGTCGCCGCCGCCGAGGCCCGCGGCGAAGATGCACCCAAGGAGCCGCGCGAGGGCGAGGGCATCGCCGCGCAGATCTTCACCAGCGGCACCACCGCGGCGCCGAAGGCCGCATTGCTGCGTCACGCCAACCTACTCTCGTACATCCTCGGCACCGTCGAATTCGCCTCCGCCTCGCCGAACGAAGCCGCGCTGGTCTGTGTGCCGCCGTATCACATCGCCGGCATCGCCGCGCTGATGAGTTCGATCTACGCGATGCGCCGCATCGTGCTGCTGCCGGCCTTCGACCCGGACGCCTGGCTGGAGCTTGCGGCGAGCGAGCGCGTGACCAATGCCTTCGTCGTGCCGACCATGCTCGCTCGCATCATCGCGCGCATCGACGCCGGCCACCGTCCCGACCTGTCGGCGCTGCAGGCCATCGCCTACGGCGGCGGCCGCATGCCGTTGGAGCTGATCGAGCGCGCGCTCGAACTGTTCCCGCACACCGGCTTCACCAACGCCTATGGCCTCACCGAGACCAGCTCGACCATCGCACTGCTCGGCCCGGAGGATCATCGCGCGGCGCTGGCCTCGGGCGATCCGGCCGTGCGTGCACGTCTGGGCTCGGTCGGCAAACCGCTGCCGACGGTCGAGATCCAGATTCGCGACGAGAACGGCCGCGTGCTGCCGCCCGGCGAGCGCGGCGAGATCTATGTGCGTGGCGAACAGGTGTCCGGCGAGTACCGCGAGCGCAAGGCGCTCGACGCCGACGGCTGGTTCCCCACGCGCGACGCCGGCTGGCTCGATGCCGACGGCTATCTGTTCCTCGCCGGCCGCGCCGACGACGTCATCGTCCGCGGCGGCGAGAACATCTCGCCGGGCGAGATCGAGGACGTGCTGCTGGGCCATCCGGCGATCGCCGATGCCGCTGCGGTGGCGGTGCCTTCGCTCGAATGGGGCGAGGCGGTCGGCGTCGCCATCGTGCCGCGCACCCCGCAAGCGCCGCCGTCGGAAGATGAGCTGCGCACCTTGATCCGCAAGCGCCTGCGCTCATCGCGCGTGCCGGAGCGCATCCTTGTGGTCGAGGCGCTGCCGTACAACGAGATGGGCAAGCTGCTGCGGCGTGAGGTGAAGAAGTTGTTCTGATTCCCCGTTCGACAACGGATGCCTGCCGCATGCGCGAGTCCGCCACCGCCACACCCGCCGACGACATCATTCACGAGTCGAAGATCACGCCGATGCAATGGCTGATCATGGCGATCTGCTTCGTCGCCTACGTGCTCGACGGCTTCGACGTCGCCGTGATCTCGTTCGCGGCGCCGGCGATCAGCGCCGAGTGGAGCATTGCCGCCGATCAGCTCGGCATGGTGTTCAGCTCCGGCGTGCTGGGCATGACCCTGGGCGCGATGTTCCTGGCCTCGCTCGCGGATCTGTACGGCCGCCGCCTGATCGTCTGCCTGATGTTGCTGATGGCCGGCGCGGCGACACTCGGCGTCGCCTATGCGCAGACCGTACCGCAGCTGATCGTGCTGCGCTTCGTCGGCGGGCTCGGCCTGGGTGCACTGATGGCGGCCCTGGCGCCACTGGTCGGCGAGTACAGCCCGCGCCGCCATCGCACGCTGATCCTGGCGGCGATCTTCTCCGCCGGCCCGCTCGGCCCGGTGATCGGCGGTCTGATCGCCGCGCCGATGATCACCGAGCATGGCTGGCAGAGCATCTTCGTCTACGCCGGCGCTCTGACCATGGCGGTCGGCGTGCTGCAATACGCCGTCGTGCCCGAGTCGATGGCGTTCATCATCAAGCGCCGCCCCGAAGGCGCGCTCGAGCACATCAACCGCATCCTGCGCTACATCGGCCAGAGCCCGATCGAACGCCTGCCGCAGACGAGCACAGACGAGCGTCGTGAATCGGCTTCGGTGGTTTCGCTGCTGACCGCGACGCGCCGCGCGAAGACGCTACTGGTCTGGCTGACGTTTTTCCTCGCCTTCGCGACCGTCTACTTCTTCACGAGCTGGCTGCCGCAAATCCTGGTCAACGCCGGCTGGCCGCAGGACCAGGCGATCCGCGGCGCGGTGACGATGGCCTTCGGCTCCGTGGTCGGCACGACGCTGATCGGCGGGCTCGCCAAATACAAGCCGCTCAATCGCATCATCAGCGTGTCCTTCGTCATCGGCGGCGCCACCGCCGCGGCGCTGGGCACGATGCTGCTCGCGGCCGACGCCGTGCCGCCGGTGATCGTCTGGATCTCGCTGCTGCTGATCGGCATCACCGTGATGGGCGGCTTCACCAATCTGTACACGGTGGCGCTGACGATCTATCCGGCCCAGGTCCGCAGCACCGGTCTGGGCTGGGCCGCCGGTCTCGGGCGCGGCGGCGCGGTGCTCAGCCCGGCGGTCGCCGGGCTGCTGATCGCCGCGGGCGTGTCGATGCCGGCGCTGTCGCTGTACTTCGCATTGCCGATCTTCGTGGCCGCCGCCTGCGCGCTGTGGGTGTCGATGCGGGAGATGGCGTAGCGACGCCTGCCGTCCGGCGCTACTTCGCGGTACCGGCTCGCCGCGGGCGGTCGCCGCGCGTCGCGCGCAGATGCGCGTCGAGCTCCGGAAACTTCTCCGGGCGCATCGTGCCCTGCAGGCTCAAGCGCAGCATCTCGTTGGAGAAGCGCTCGACGAGCTGGCGCCGCTGCTTCGCGGTCCGACTGTCGGCGCGCACGAAGATCGGCCACAGCAGCGTGCCGATCAGCACGATGACCGCGTGCACGTCGACGTCGATGCCCGGTTGTGCCTGATCAGATGCGGCGAATCGTTCGAGCGAGGTCTTGAACTGGTTCCAGAATGGATCGCTCGCCGGCCGGCTGGACGCCAACAGCTCGAACAGCCAAACGCGGCCGAGAGCGGGATTCTCCATCGCAAACTCGGCCATGCGCTGCGCCACTCCCTGCGCGTCGCCGAGCGTGGCCACCGCGTTGCTCAACGGCGCGTCGCCGAACACCGCACGGCGCAGCTTTTCGCTGACCCACGCGGTCGTTGCCTCGAGCAACTGCTCGCGTGTCTGGAAGTGCTGGTAGGCGGTGCCGCGATTGACCTTGGCGAGCTGTGCGACCTGTGAGACGCTCAGCCCCTCCGGCCCATCCTTAGCGAGCAGGGTGCATGCCGCTTCGAGGATCGCAACGCGCGTGCGCTCCGGATCCTGACGCCGGCGCGTACGCCGCATCGTAAGGACTGCTGTTCCATCAGGCATCACGTGGCTCCAGTCACGGATCGCCGATACCTCACTTCATCGTCGGCATCGAGAACTCCGCCCTGGCGTCGGCGTCCTTGGGCCAGCGCTGGGTGATAGCCTTGAGGCGCGTGTAGAAGCGCACACCTTCGCGGCCGTAGATGTGGTGGTCGCCGAACAGGGAGCTGCGCCAGCCGCCGAAGCTATGAAAGGCCACCGGCACCGGCAGCGGCACGTTGACGCCGACCATGCCGACCTCGATCTGCGCGGTGAAGGTGCGCGCCGCCGCGCCGCTGCGCGTGAAGATCGCAGTGCCGTTCGCGTACGGATGCGCGTTGATCAACCGGATCGCCGTGTCCAGATCCGGCACCCGCAAGATGGACAGCACCGGGCCAAAGATCTCTTCCTGATAGATCTTCATCTGCGGCGTCACGCCGTCGAACAGCGAGCCGCCGAGGAAGAAGCCCGGCTTGTCGACGTAGCCGGGGCGGCCGTCGATCAGCAGCTTGGCGCCCTCGCCGACACCGTGCCGGATGTAGTCGCAGACCTTGTCGCGGTGTGCACGGGTGATCAGCGGCCCCATTTCGGTCGCGGCCTCGGTCGGCAGGCCGACCTTGAGCCCACGCACCTTGGGCGCGAGCTTGTCGATCAGCGCGTCGGCACAGGCGTCGCCGACCGCGACCGCGACCGAAATCGCCATGCAGCGCTCGCCGGCCGAGCCATAAGCGGCGCCAAGCAGGGCTTCGACGGCATCGTCGAGATCGGCATCCGGCATGATCACCATGTGATTCTTCGCGCCGCCGAGTGCCTGCACACGCTTGCCGCTTAGCGTGCCCTGCTGATACACGTGACGCGCGACCGGTGTCGAGCCGACGAAGCTGATCGCGGCGATGTCCGGGTGCGCGAGCAGGCCGTCGACGGCGACCTTGTCGCCGTGCAGCACATTGAACACGCCGTCGGGAAGCCCGGCCTGCTTGAGCAGCTTCGCCAGCAGCATCGAGGCGGAAGGATCGCGCTCCGACGGCTTGAGCACGAAGCTGTTGCCGCAGGCCAGCGCCACCGGGAACATCCACAGCGGCACCATCGCCGGGAAGTTAAACGGGGTGATGCCGGCGACGACGCCGAGCGGCTGGCGGACGCTCCAGGCATCGACGCCGGTGCCGACGTTTTCGTTGTACTCGCCTTTGATCAGGTCGGGAATGCCGCAGGCGAACTCGACGACTTCGAGCCCGCGCACGATCTCGCCGCGCGCATCGGCGAGGGTCTTGCCGTGTTCGCGCGAGATGGTCTGTGCCAGCTCCTCGCTGGCCGCTTCGAGCAACTGGCGATAGCGGAACAGCACGCGCGCGCGGCGCAGCGGCGGCGTGGCCGCCCAAGCCGGTGCCGCCGCCTTGGCCGAGGCCACGCAGCGATCGAGTTCCTCGACCGAGGCGAATGGCACCCGGGCCGTCACTTCGCCGGTGCTGGGGTTGAACACCTCGCCCCAACGGCCGGAGGTTCCAGCCACGGCGGCGCCACCGATCCAATGTGACAGGGTCTCGGCTGCGGCTTGTTTGTGGACGGTCACGGTCATGTCGCTTCCTTCATGCCGCCTTCGAGTGGTGCGCGAACATGCGCATCAGATCGCCCGACGTGACCACGCGCGGCTTCTCGCCGGGCGCGAGCGGCGCCGCGCCGCCGGAGGACTTCGGCGTCACGTCCACGCCCGCAGCCTTGGCCTTTGCGCGCAAGGCGCCGACGGTCAGCTCCTCGCGCTTGTAATGCTTGAACATGTCGTGATTGAAGAAGCGCAGCGCATTGGCGTGCGTGATCTTGTCGATCTGCGCGTCGGTCAGATGCTTGATGGTCTCGTACAGACGCTCCGGTACTTCCGGCCACAGGCTGTCGGAATGCGGGTAGTCGCACTCGTAGGCAACCAGGTCTTCGTTGAGCCAGTGCAGGTTCTGTAGACCGAAGGCATCGTCGATGAAGCAGCACATGAAGTGACGCTTGAACACCTCGCTGGGCTTGAGATCGCCGAAGTTGAAACGCGAGTGCGTCCAGAACTGATGCCGGCTGTGACTGAAGTCGGCACGCTCGAGAAAGTACGGAATCCAGCCAATGCCGCCTTCCGACAGTGCGATCTTGAGCGTCGGGTACCGGTGCAGCGCGGCGAGATTGAGCCAGTCGGCAGCGCCGGTCGAGATCGACATCGGCATCGTCGTGATCCAGGCCTCGATCGGCGTCTCCATCGACGCGTGCGGCGCCGGATTGCCGGCGCCGATGTGCAGACAGATGGTGATGTCCAGATCGGTCACCGTCTTCCACAGCGGTTCCCAGTAGGCGTTGTGGATGCTCGGCAAGCCCTGTACCGTCGGGTTCTCGTTGATCGAGACGGTATTGCAGCCGAGCTTCTTGATGCGCTTGAGCTCGGCCACCGTGGCGTCCATGTCCCAGGTCGGCAGCAGCGCGCAGGGAATGAAGCGGCCAGGATACGCCCCACACCATTCGAGGATGTGCCAGTCGTTGTAGGCACGCAGATGCACCAGCGACTTGGCCTTGTCCGGCGCCTTGTGGAAGCGCCCGCCGTCGAAGCCGGGGAAGCTGCCGAAGTTCAGCGACGCGGCGATGCCATTGACGTCCATGTCACCGATACGGGCGTGCACGTCGTAGGTGCCGGGGCGCAGCTGATCCAGCGAGGTCGGCTCCATGCCGTATTCCTCGAGTGGACGGCCGACCACGGCGTTGAGCCCGACCGAGGGCATCTTCATGCCTTGGTATTCCCAGTAGCTGGTGCCGTTTTCGAGCACCTTGAACGTCGGTGCGGTCGCGAGGTCGTCTCCGGAGAGATGTTTCTTGAACATGTCCGGCGGTTCGCTGATGTGATCGTCGACGCTGACGATCACCATGTCGTCCATCTTCATGTCGTGCTCCTCATGCAAGGCGCCGCACGGTCACCTGACCGTCACGGCTGCTGTTGATATCGAAAGGCCGGTCGAACAACTGCGCCCCACCGCGGCTGAAGTCGCGGACCTCGCCGACGCGGCGCGCGACATGCGCCCGCTCCGGCTGGAAGCTGTAACAGTTCGGCGGCATGCGCCGCGCGTCCGACTGCCGCTCCATGGGGATGCTGCGCCCGTGCGCGATGATCGCGCCCCAACGCAGCAGGCGCGCCGCCTCCTGCCGTACCGGATCGAGTCCATCGATCCATGCCTGCAGTTCGTCCAGGCGGCGTCCGGCGAGCTCGGCTGGCTCGACGATGCGATGCTCGCGATCGATCCAGCCGAGGAGCCGCACGCCGTCGCGGCGCAGCTCGGCCGTGCGCCGGCCGTCGATGGGATCGGAGACCAGGATGTCGTAGACCGGTGGCGCGGTGTCGAAGGCGTGCGCAGCGGCGAGCAGCGCGAGGTCGTACAGATGCGTGCAGTTCGAACGCTTGTCGCCGCGCCCCGCGAAATCCGAAAGGGCCGCGCCGGTGAACGTCAGGCGCAGCCGTTCGACCGCACCAGGGCAGGTGGTCCACGGCGCGCGCCGCATCAGCGGCTCCACCGCAGTGACGAGGCCTTGATCATGGCGCAGTGTCACCGCCATGCAGTGGAAGTCGTCCTCGAGTGCGCTTCGCACCCAATCGGCGCCGCGCTCGACGAGCAAGCGTCGTCGAAAGCCGGGAAGTCGGTCGACTGCGTCCATCGCTTCAGTCCCTGGCCAGCAGAAGGGCAGTCGCCAGCGGCCCGCCGCCCGAGGTCGCGATCGCGACCTTGGGATTGCCGGGGATCTGTCGCGCACCGCCCAGGCCGCGCAGCTGCACGACCGCCTCGTGCGCGAAGCCGAAGCCGTGCAGACGCCCGGCGCCGATCTGGCCACCGAAGGTGTTCATCGGCAGTTCGCCATTCAGGCCGATGCGGGTGCCGCCCTCGATGAAGCGCCCGCCCTCACCGATGCCGCAGAAGCCGAGCGCTTCGAGCCAGGCGATCGGATAGAACGCGAAACCGTCGTAGAGCTGCACGGTGTCGACGTCCGCCGGCGTGTAGTCGGTGTGCTTCCACAGCTCGGCTCCGGTCGGATAGCAGGCCATCCACTCGGCCTGATCCCAGCTATGGCGCTCGACGCTGCCGGCCATCGCGGCGATGCGCACCGGCGCGCAGCACACCTCGTCGAGCGCATCGCCGGCGGAGACGATCAGCACGGTCGACGCATCGGTATAGCGATCGCAGTCGTAAAGGCACAGCGGCGTCGAGATCATGCGCGCGGACAGGTACTGCTCCATCGTCAGTGGCTCGCGCACCAGCGCGCGCGGATTGAGCAGCGCATGCGTCCGATCGGTCAGCGCGACCTGTGCGAGCTGTTCGCGCGTCAGGCCGTACTTCTTGACGTGACGCATCGCGTACTGCGCGGTCCAGTTCGCCGCCGAGAGCGCCCCGAACGGCGCGGTCCACTGCGAAGCGCCGTCGACACGATCGCGGCGCAGCGGTGGATACTCGCCCGGCCGCGCCATCGCTGCGGCCTCGTAGACCGTACGGAAGCAGATCACGTGGCGCGCAAGCCCGGCCCGTACCGCGGTCGCCGCGGCGACGACGGCACCGAGCTGCGAGCTGATCTCGCCGCCACCGGCATACCAGCGCGCATGGATGCCGAGCGCATCGATCAGCTCATCGGCGCCCACGGGCGAGAAGCCGAGATACGCCGGCATGCGGCCCGGATAGGTCGAGACGCCGTCGATCTGGCCGACGGTGAGTCCGGCCTCGGCGAGCGCCTCGCGCACGGCGTCCAGCGTCAGCAACAGTGGATGCCGCGTCTGCCGGACCGCAACCTCCGACATGCCGATGCCGGTGATGTAAGCCTGCCCCTTCATCCCTGGATCTTCTCGAACAGCGGCAGCCAGACATCCTCGTGCTGCTCGAACTTCACCTGCACGCGATCGCCGATGTCGACGCTGTCGACCGGACAGCCGATGACATTGCTGGTCAGGATCACGCCCGGGGCGCCGTCGATGGCGATGCGGGCGATCACGTACGGCACCTCGAACGCCGGATGGAACTTCTGATGGTTGACCGTGTACGTGTCGACGACACCGGTACCCGCGACCACCTTCGCTTCCAGGCGCTCGGACAGGCAGTTGCGGCACACAGGACGTGGCGGATGCACGAAGGCGTGACAGTCCTGGCATTGCAGGAACCGCAAGCGGCCATCGGCACCGCTGGTCCAGAAGAAGCGGTTGTCCGCATCCAGGCGGGGCAACGGACGGCTCACGGCGACTCAGACATCCCAGATCAGGTGCAAGACGTCAACACCGACCACGTGGCCGCCATGGAACTTCGGTGGCCGCGCGGGGTCGAGCCGAAACGTCGGCAGGCGCGCCAGCATCTCCTCGTACAGAACCTGCAACTCGACACGCGCCAGATGCGAGCCGAGACAGCGGTGGGGCCCGGCGTTGAAGGCTATATGGACCTTGTTCTCGCGATTCAGATCGAACCGCTCCGGATCGGCAAACTCGCGGGCGTCGAGATCGGCAGCCGGCAGATACAGCATCGCCTTGTCACCCTTCTTCATCGGCGCCCCCATGAACTCCACGTCCTTGGCCAGGATGCGTGGCGGCACGGTGAAGGTGTAGCGCCGCAGCAGCTCCTCGGTGGCCTCGCCGACCAGCTCGGGATTCGCACGCAACTGTGCCTGCAGCTCGGGATTGCGCGCGAGATGGCGCACTCCGTGCCCCATGCCGTTCATGACGGTGTCGAGGCCGGCGATGAACAACAGCACGCCGTAGTTCTCCATGTCCTCGATGGTGGTCGGTTTGCCGTCGACTTCCACCTTCCACAGCATGGAGAGAATGTCATCCTGCGGGTTGTCACGACGCTCGAGCATGGTCGGCCGCATGCTCGCGGCGATCTTCATCATGCTTTGCATCATGCGGCGTGGATCGAGATTCGACGCCGCGAGGTGCTCGCGTACCAGCTCCCGGTACTCCTCCCAGCGCGAAAGCGGAAGACCGAGCATCTTCAGAAAGACTTGCACCGGCAAAGGTTCGGCGATCGCGGTCATGAACTCGCAGCGGCCGTCGGCCTTGACCTTGTCGATCAATTCACCCGCGAGCTGGCGGATGCTGTCCTTGAGCGCCGCAATGGCCTTGGGCGAGAAGACCCGGTTGAGCGGCATCCGGTACTTGGTGTGTTCCGGCGGGTCGAGGTTGATCGGCACCGCGATCGGGATGTGCGGCGAACCGGGCGGCAACATCGTCTTGAGCATCGCCAGCTTTTCGGGCGGGATGAACTCGCTGGAGAACGTTTCGGTATCGCGCGAGGCAGTGAAGTTGGCCTCGTGACTCATGAGCACCCAGTGACCGCCATTGCGCGGCGTCCAGAACACCGCGGGGGCAGTCCTGAGCAACTCCAGGATCCGCTCGTGAGGATCGGCAAGCAGGCCCGGATCGTTGAACATGTCGAAGTCACAGACCAGCGCATCGGGGATGTGGGCGGGCTTGGGCACTGCCGGGGTCAACGTCGCTTGGCTCATGTCGCTCCTCGCTCTGCGGTAAGGATCAGGCGTTGGCCATCAGGCTGCGCGGGTCGATCTGGCCGGTCGCGATACCGCCCATGAAGCCACCGTCGACGGGCAGCGCCACGCCGTTGACGTAACTCGCCGCCACACTGTTGAGGAACAGCAATGGACCGGCCTGTTCGTCGGGCGTCGAGCGGCGATTGATGGGTTGCATCGCCGCTTCGAGCACTGAGGCCTTGGTCGCGCGCTCGAAGTGACTCATCATCGGAGTCTGTGTCGGCCCGGGCATCGTGCAGTTGATGCGGATGCCTTTCTTGATCAACTGATTCGACATCAGCATCGTCCAGACGATGATGCATTCCTTGGAGAACGCGTAGCCCTCACGCACGGTGTCGGCGTTGTCTTCGCACCACTTCACCTGCGCCGCATAGTCGGACACCTGCAGCAACTGCATGATCGTCGGTATGCGGCGCGAGAACCCCATGCCACCGTTCGAGGAGATGCTGACGATCGCGCCGCCCTCGCCCATCAGCTTGACCACCTGCTCGGTGACGCGGCGCGTGCCGCAGTAGTTGACCTTCATCACGTCTAGCGGCGGCGCCGTCTGCGGCAATCCGGCACAGTTGAACAGCGCATCCACGTGTCCGCCGATCTTTGCCACCGCAGCGTCGATCGCCGCCGGCTCGCGCAGATCGACCTGGGTGAACGACGCCAGCTTCAAATTCGTTGGCTTGTAGTCGAGTCCGTGCACCTCGGCACCCTGTGCCAGCAATTGGCGTGCGGTGGCCTCGCCCATCCCGGAGAAGCAGCCGCTGACGATGACACGCTTGTTCTTGTATCCCAGAAAATCCATTCCGCACTCTCCTGCTGTTCCTGTCCGCTCAGCGGTCCGGCGCCGTGGCGGTTCCGTCCGCGGAGTCCTCCTCCACCACGATGATCCGCTCGGGACAAGCCCGAGCACCGCGCCGGGCAAGCTGCTCCTGACCGGGCGGCACCTCGATCTCGCTGACCGCGATGTAGCCATCGTCGTCGAGCGGAAACAGCTGTGGCGCCACCGCTGCGCAACGGGCATTGCCGACGCAGGACGCCTTGTCGATGCGGATTTTCATGGTCACTCCAGATACCGACGCAGCCACGGAAGGACCTCACCGCGGCGTCGCCGTCTTTATCGCACAATCGCCGTTAACATACAACACTGCTGTTTATTTGAAGTCGGCAGCGTCGCGCTTGACCGCCTCCTGTCACCACTCAACAATGCTGTTCATTACTGAACGTCGCCGGACTCCGCGCGACGACTCCCCTGCAACCAGGAGGCAGAACCGGATGGATGCGAACCGCTCGGCAAACCATGCTTTCGATTTCATCGTCATCGGTAGCGGCGCGGGCTCGCTGTGCGCGGCACTGGTGATGCGCACGGCCGGGAAGCGTGTCGTGATCCTGGAGAAGACCGGCCTGATCGGCGGCACCACCGCGCTGTCCGGAGGCGTGATGTGGATTCCGGCGAATCGCTTCATGCGCGAGCAAGGCATCGACGACAGTGCGGACCAGGCGATGCGCTATCTCGACGCCGTCGTCGGCGAGCAGCAGAACGCGCCGGCCGCGAGTCGCGCGCGCCGCCGGGCTTACGTCGAACAATCGCCGAAGATGCTGGACTTCCTCGTCGAGCAAGGCCTGCGCCTACGCCGTATCCCATCATGGCCGGACTATTACGATGCACCGGGCGCATCGATTCCCGGCCGCGCGGTGGTGTCGGATCTGTTCGACGTCAAACGACTCGGCGAGTGGCGTACGAAGCTGCGGCCGGGCTTCATCCCGCTGCCGGCCCGTCTGGAGGAGGCAATGCAGCTGCCGCTGATCAAGCGCAGCGGCGCGGCGAAGAAGATTCTGCTGCGCATCCTCGGCCGCGCGATCGCGGACAAGCTGACTGGTCGCGCGCGCCGCACTGCCGGCGAGGCGCTCCAGGGGCAATTGCTGCTCGCGGCGCTCAAGGCCGGCGTCGATATCCGTCTGGATGCCGCTGTCGTCGAGCTGCTCGTCGACAACGGACGCGTCAGCGGCGTGATCGCGCGGATCGACGGCACGCCGCAACGCATCGACGCCAGGCTCGGCGTGCTGATCAACGCAGGCGGTTTCGCCCGCAACCAGCGCATGCTCGACCGTTACATCCCCGGCACATCGGCGAGCTGGTCCAGCACCATCGAAGCCGACACCGGCGAGATGATCGAGGCCGGTGAGCGCATCGGCGCCGCGACGGCGCAGATGTCGGCGCGCATCGGCATGCAGATCGCGTGGCCACCGGGCAGCGAGCGGATGCAGGTCAAAGCCGCGATGCAGAACGACATCTGCAAACCGCACGCGATCGTCGTCGATCGCACCGGCGTACGCTTTGCGCGCGAATCGAGCTCGCACCCGGAGTTCAGCGAACGCATGCTTGCGCGCAAGGACACCGCGGTGCCGAGCTGGATGATCTGCGACAGCCAGTATCTGGAGACGTACATGCTGGCCGGCTCGATGCCGGGCAAAAAGAAGCCGCAAGCCTGGATGGATGCGAAGTTCCTGCGCCGCGGCGACACCATCGAGGCGCTGGCCGATGCCTGCGGGATCGACGGCGCACGCCTGCGCGCGACCATCGAGCGCTACAACCGCTTCGTCGACCAGGGTCGCGACGACGATTTCGGCCGCGGGGACTTTGCCTACGATCGCTGGGTAGGCGATCCGCTGCGCGCATCGCCAGACCGGCCGTCGAACACGCTCGGCAAGATCGAACGGGCGCCCTTCTACGCAGTCGCGCTCTACCCCGGAGACGTCGGCACCTATGGCGGCCTACTCACCGACGAGTACGCGCGCGTCCTACGCGCGGACGGCTCGGTGATCCCGGGACTCTACGCGACGGGAACCTCGTCCGCCTCGGTCATGGGCTACACCGAACCCGGCCCCGGCGGCAGCATCGGCCCTGCACTGACCTGGGCATATATTGCGGCGCACCATGCGCTCGCGCGGGAGTAACAAACATCACTGTTGATTATTTCTCGCAGAAGCGCGATATTCTTGACCAGAGGAGCAATGGCACTGACGCTCGCCTCGGTGCCCGCACCGTCCCAGGAATCGACACCCCATGAACGGGGCTGCAGACCATGCAAAGGACGCCAGCGATGAGCGATGGATATTTCTTCAGCCTGGATGGTCCGCTCGACACCATGCCGGTCGAGCGCCAGGTCCGTGCCGGCAATCTGACCGGCTTCGGCGACCTGGTCCGCAATCTTGGCGGCGACCCGCGACGCCTGCTCGAACGTCACGACATCGATCCGCGCGCGATGCGTGACCCCGACTGCTTCGTCGACAGCAGAGCCGTCGTCGAGTTGTTCGAGGACTGCAGCCATGTGTTCAAGGATTCGTTGTTCGGCCTGCGGCTGGCGCAGTTCCAGGATCCCGACGTGTTCGGCTCGGTGGCCACGCTGTGCCGCTCCGCATCCAGCCTACGCGAAGCGCTGCAGTGCTTCGTGACCTATATTCCCGTCGCCCACTGCCCGCTGGTGACGCTCCAATTGGAGGAAGGCCGCGAGATCGCGGAGCTGCGCTGGCAAGTGCATACCGACCTGGGCCAGACCGACCAGGCGCAGTACAAGGGCGCACTGATGAACCTCAAGCTGTTGCGCCAGCTGGGTGGGCCGGCCTTCCGACCGAGCTACGTCAACCTGACCGTCGACGTGCGCCAGAAGGACCTCGCCGAGGTCGAAAACCGGTTTGGCTGCCGTTTCCGCGGTCGCGCGCCCAGCAACGTCATCGCCTTCGCATCGGCGTCGCTGGATCACCCGCTGACCAGCGCCAACCGCCTGCTGTTTCGCCTGCTCGGTGGCTATCTGGAGCGCGTGCGCGCGGCATCACGGCGCAGTGTCGTCGAGCGTGTCGAAGACTACGTGCGTGGCGCGCTCTCGTCCGGTACCTGCTCGATCGAGCAGTGTGCCAAGAAGCTCGGCAGCTCCGTGCGCACGCTGCAGGCCTCGCTGAGCCAAAAGGGCCTGCGCTTTTCCGACATACTCGAGCGTCACCGCATCGAGCTCGCCAAGGCCTATCTGGAAAGGGGCGACATGTCGCTAGACGACGTCGCCGCGATGCTCGGCTATTCCGAGCAGTCCAGCTTCGGTCGCGCGTTCAAACGCTGGACCGGCCTGACGCCGCAGCGCTACCGACGGCAGATCGACCTGCGCGAAGCTGCGTAGCGGCTCGCGTCGTTTCGCACCGAGTACCGCGCAGGACGCGGTGCTTGGTCTGTCGATGATTGCGCATGTGCCTGCGCCTGCAATGGGCGACGGCGGCCGTTGCGCCGGCCGATTATGATCGCTGCACATTCCTCGAAGTGTGTTGCCCATGACCCGACTCAAGCGAGAGGCCTGCCTGATCGGCGGCGATTGGGTGACCGGTGAACGCTGGATCGAGGTCGACGACCCGGCCACCGGCGCCATCATCGGCCGAGTCCCGCGCCTCGGCCGCGACGAAACGCGGCGCGCCATCGACGCCGCCGCGGCGGCCATGGGCGCCTGGGCGGCACGCACGGCCAAGGAACGCAGCGTGATCCTGCGGCGCTACCACGAGCGCATCCTCGCCCACCAGGAAGAGCTCGCCGCGTTGTTGACACTCGAACAGGGCAAGCCACTGACCGAGGCACGTGCGGAAATCGCTTACGCCGCGAGCTTCATCGAATGGTTCGCCGAGGAAGCCAAGCGCGTCTACGGCGACACCATTCCCTCACACGCCCCGGACAAACGCATCATCGTGCTCAAGCAGCCGATCGGCGTGGTCGCCGCGATCACGCCGTGGAACTTTCCGGCGGCGATGATCACGCGCAAGATCGGCCCGGCGCTGGCCGCCGGATGCGCGGTGGTGGTCAAGCCGGCGTCGCAGACGCCGTTCACGGCACTTGCCCTCGGCCTGCTCGCGCAGGAAGCCGGACTGCCCGATGGCCTGCTCAACGTCGTCACCGGCAGCGCGAGCGAGATCGGCGCGGAACTGACGGCGAGCGACAAGGTGCGCAAGCTCTCGTTCACCGGCTCGACCGAGATCGGCGCCCAGCTCTACGCACAGAGTGCGGCGACAATCAAAAAGCTCAGTCTCGAACTCGGGGGCAATGCGCCGTTCATCGTCTTCGACGATGCCGACCTCGATGCCGCCGTCGCCGGCGCGATGCAATCCAAGTTCCGCAACGCGGGGCAAACCTGCGTTTGCGCCAATCGCATCTACGCGCAGGCGGGCATCCACGATGCTTTCGTCGAGCGCCTGACCGCCGCGACGAAGGCGCTCAAGGTCGGCGCCGGCAGCGAGGCCGGCACCGAGATCGGTCCTTTGATCGACGAACACGCACTGGCCAAGGTCCGCGAGCACATCGACGACGCCACGGCCAAGGGGGCGCGCATCCTCACCGGCGGCAAGGTGCATGCGCGCGGCGGGCGCTTCTTCGAGCCGACGGTGATCGCCGGGGCCAGCGCCGCGATGCGGGTCGCGCACGAGGAGACCTTCGGCCCCGTGGCGCCCGTGTTTCGCTTCGACACCGAAGACGATGTCGTCGCCCAGGCCAACGCGACGCCCTTTGGCCTCGCGGCGTACTTCTACGCCCGCGACATCGGCCGCATCTGGCGCGTCGCCGAGCGCATCGAGGCCGGCATCGTCGGCGTGAACACCGGCCTGATCTCGACCGAGATCGCGCCGTTCGGAGGCGTCAAGGCGTCCGGCCTCGGTCGCGAAGGCTCCAAGTACGGCATCGACGACTATCTGGAGATCA
This sequence comes from Sinimarinibacterium thermocellulolyticum, assembly GCF_040327995.1. Taxonomy (NCBI): domain Bacteria; kingdom Pseudomonadati; phylum Pseudomonadota; class Gammaproteobacteria; order Nevskiales; family Nevskiaceae; genus Sinimarinibacterium; species Sinimarinibacterium thermocellulolyticum. The sequence goes on from NZ_JBEPIJ010000010.1 coordinate 27,807, forward strand.
AGTACCTGTGCCTGGGATTGTGAGACGCACCGGGGGCCGAGGCTGATGGACTTCCAGTGGGATGCCGAGCAGCGCGCCTTCCGCGATACCGTACGCCGTTTCCTCGCCGAAAACCTACCGGCAAACTGGGAATCACTCGCGCACGGCCCCGGTTCCGCATCGCAGAGCGCATTCTCCAAAACTTTCTGCCGTGCCCTGGCCAAGGCCGGCCTGCTGGTGCCGCACTGGCCCAGGCGCTGGGGCGGTCGCGACGCCGACGCCTGGACGTCCTTCATCCTCGCCGAGGAGATGTGGATGGCCGGCGAACCGCGCGGCGGCCAGTACATGAACGTCAACTGGATCGGACCCACGTTGATGCGCTATGGCACAGAGGCGCAGCAGAATCGCTACATCCCGCCGATCGCACGCGGCGAAACGATCTGGTGTCAGGGCTTCTCCGAACCTGAGGCTGGCTCCGATCTCGCCTCACTGCGCACGCGCGCCGAACGCGACGGCAACGGTTATCGCATCAACGGCCAGAAGATCTGGACTTCGTATGCGAGCCACGCCGATACCTGCTTTCTGCTCGCGCGCACCGGCATCGGCAAGGCCGGCATGTCGGTGTTCCTCGTGCCGATGGAAACCCGGGGCATTACCGTGCGCCAGATTCCGAGCGTCATCGGCGAGGGCGACATCCACGAGGTGTTCTTCGACGACGTATTCGTCCCCGCCGATGCCCTGCTCGGCGCCGAAGGACAGGCCTGGGAGATCGCCCGCCACGCATTGTCGCTGGAGCGGGTCGGCATCCCACGCTTCGCGCTGGCCGCGCGCATACTGCGCCGCGCGGTCGCCGCGCTCAAGAGCGCCGGCCGCTACGCTCACGGCGCCATCGAACAATCCGCACGCGCACTCGCCGCCTGCGAGGCGGCGCGCCTCTACAGCTACCAGATCGTCGATCAGCGCCGGCACGGCACCCCCACCGGTCCCGAGGCCAGCGCGGCGCGCTATGCGACGGTGATGGCCGAGCGCCTGGTCGGCGAATTCGTCGTCGAGCACTGTCCCGAGGCGCTGGCCGGCGGCGATCCGCTGCTGCTCGCCCACCATCAGCGCGCCATCGTCGCCGGCATCGCCTCCGGCGCCGCCGAGATCCAGCTCAACCTGATCGCCACCGAGCTACTGCGGTTGCCGCGGGAGCCGCGCTGATGGACTTCACCCTCACCTCCGACCAGTCCGCCCTGCTCGGTGCACTCGACCGCCTGGTTGCGCCTTTCGAATCCAAGCCGATCGACTTTCACGGCTTCGCCCTCGTCGGCAGCGATTTCGAACGCGCGCTGATCGAGGGCGAGTACTTCGACCTTGCGCGTATCCCGGAGCTGGGCGCGCTGACCGCGGCCATGGTGGTCGAGCGCCTGGCCTGGCTGCCGTACACCGCCGAGATCGCGCTGTCGATGCTACTGCGCCCGCATCTACCCGGCGACTGGCCGCGACCGCTGGGGATCGTCGAGAACGGCCGGCCGGGGCGCTTCGTCGCCTCTGCGCGCACGCTGGTCCTGATCGACGGCGACGACATCCGTCTCGCCCGTGTGACCGCGGACGAGGTCGAACCCGTGGACTCGCTGTTCGCCTATCCGATGGGGCGCCTCAAACGGCGGCCGCCGGCGACGATGCTATCGTCGCAAGACGCGGCGAACGCGCGCAAATGGATCCGCATCGCGCTTGCGAACGAAGCCACCGGCCTGATGCAGGCCGCGCTCGCCTCGGCAGTGGAGCACCTGTCGGTGCGCAAGCAATTCGGTCGCCCACTCGGCGCCTTCCAGGCACTGCGCCACCGTATGGCCGAATGCGCGGTACTGGCTGGCGGCGTACGCTGGCTGGCGCTCAAGGCCGCCGCGACGGCCGACGATGGCGATGCCGCCTTGGCCGCGCTGCACGCGCAGGACAGCGCCACGCGCATCGTCTACGACCTGCACCAGATGCTCGGCGCGATGGGCATGACCCTCGAACATCCGCTGCACCTTTGGACCTACCGGCTCAAGGCGCTGCTGTCCGAACTCGGCGGCCGCGGTGGCCAGTCCGTGGCCGTGGCCGAACACGGCTTCGCCGATGTCTGATCCTCGACCCACACCGCCCGACGCAGGAGCGCGCATGTCCAGAATCTTCGTCATCACCGGCGCCGGGATCGGCCTTGGTCGCGCACTCGCACGCCGCTTCGTCAACGACGGCGACCGAGTCGTCCTGCTCGGCCGTACCGCCGCCAAGCTCGAGGCCGTGGCCGCCGAACTCGGCGAGCGTGCCAGCGCCATCGCCTGCGACGTCGCCGTGCCGGACTCGGTGAGGCAGGCCTTCGCTGCCATCCAGAGCCGGCACGCCCACATTGACGTGCTGATCAACAACGCCGCCGTGTTCGAACCGTTCCTCGTCGCCGAGGCCAGCGACGCGCAGATCGTCAACACGATCATGACCAACCTCACCGGAGCCATCCTCTGCGCCCGTGCGGCGATTCCGCTGATGCGCCGCGGCAGCCACATCGTCAACGTCAGTAGCGAGTCGGTCGGCATGCGCTTCCCGCATCTGGTGGTCTACCAGAGCAGCAAGGCCGGGCTGGAACGCTTCTCCGAAGGCCTGCACCACGAACTCGAACCCGCCGGCATCCGCGTCACCTCGGTGCGCGCGGGCCAGATGTACGAAGAAGGCAAGACCTGGGATGTACCCGCGCAAGCGCGCCTGGCCTTCGGCCAGGCCGCGATGGCCGCCGGCATCAACCTGCGCGAGCGGCCGCTGTCACAGTTTGGTTCGGTCGCCGACGCCTTGCGCAGACTGATCGACCTGCCGCCGGATCTGCACGTGCCACACATCCAGCTCGCCGCGCGGCACCCCTGACCTTGACATGCGCCCGGCGATCGGCGTCATGCGCGATCCACGGGAAACGTCAGCACCTGATCGAGGCGGCTCGCACCGAGCTTGAGCATCAGCAGTCGGTCGAGGCCCAGCGCCACCCCGGAGCAGGCGGGCAGCCCCGCGCGCAGCGCATCGATCAGATGCGCATCGAACGGCGGCACCACGCGGCCGCGCGCCGCGCGCCACGCCTGGTCGCCAATGAAGCGCCGCCGCTGCTCGTCGGCGTCGGTCAGTTCGTGAAAGCCGTTGGCCAGCTCGACGCCGCGCCAGAACAGCTCGAAACGCTCGGCGACCGGCGGCTCGCCCGCGCGTACGCGCGCGAGCGCCGCCTGCGACGCCGGAAACTCGTAGATGAACAGCGGCCGATCCGCGCCCAGTGCGGGGCCGACGACGCAAGACATCCACAGATCCAGCCAGAAATCCTCGTCGGCGATCTCGGCATCGCTCAAACCCGATGGCTCGTCGACCCCGCGCTCGCGCAGACGCGCACGCAGCATGGCCGCGTCGGCACGCAGCGGATCGAAGCCAGCGTGCCGCTCGAAGGCCTCGCGATAACTGCAGCGCTCGCACGTGTCCGCGATACCGCAATGCGCGAGCAAGTCCGCGAGCTCGTCCATCAGCGCGTGATGATCGAAACCGGGCCGGTACCACTCGAGCATCGAAAACTCGGGATTGTGATACCGCCCTTGTTCGCCGGCGCGAAACACCTTGGCGATCTGCCAGATCGGACCGCTGCCGGCCGCGAGCAGACGCTTCATCGCGAACTCGGGTGAGGTCTGCAGCCAGCGTCCATCGGTGGTCGCGATACTGTCGATGTGGCGGTCGACGGTCGCATGGCGCGACAGGATCGGCGTGTCGACCTCGAGTACGCCGCGCGCCGAAAAAAATGCGCGGACGCAGCCGTAGAGCTCCGCCCGCGCTTGCAGTGCTTCGATCGAGGCGGACGGACGCCAGTTTGGCGTGTCACGTCTCACCGCTCACGGGACCCTACTTGCCGACGCGATTGAGGTATTCGCCGGTACGCGTGTCGATCTTGATCTTTTCGCCCTCGTTGACAAACAGCGGCACCTTGACCACGGCGCCGGTCTCGAGCTTGGCCGGCTTGGTGCCGCCCGTCGCGGTATCGCCACGTACGCCCGGATCGGTTTCGACGATGGTCAGCTCCACCGAGTTCGGCGCCGCCACGTACAGCGGCACGCCGTTCCACAAGGTGACACGACAGATCTCCTCGCCCTTGATCCACTGTGCCGCATCGGCCATGGGCGCGGCTCCGGCCTGGATCTGTTCGAAGGTCTTGGGGTCCATGAAGGTCCAGAACTCGCCATCGTTGTAGAGATACTGCATCTCCACGTCCTCGACATCGGCGACTTCCAGGGTGTCGCCCGACTTGAGCGTGCGTTCGAGCACGCGCCCGGTCTTGAGGTTGCGGATCTTCAAGGTGTTGGTGGCCTGGCCCTTGCCCGGCTTGCGGTATTCGTTCTCGATGATCGAATACGGTTCGCCATCGATCAGGACCTTGGTCCCGGCCTTCATTTCATTGGTGCTGACGGTTGCCATGTCGACTCTTCAGGGATGAGGGGACGGTCGTCGCGGGGTCGACCCCGCAACGCCCTGGATGACTCTAAAATCATGTGATGATACCGTCGCCACCGGCCACAGGCCAGCATGCGCCGCGCTGGCAGCACGCCCTGCGCGAAGCCTTCACACGCCCTGCCGATCTGCTGGCGTATCTCGAACTCGACCCCTCGCTGCCCGCGCTCGCCCCGGCGCTCGAGCGCGAGTTCCCACTGCGCGTGCCGCGCGGCTATGCCGCACGCATGCGCAAGGCGGATGCGCGCGACCCGCTACTGCTGCAGGTGTGGCCACGGCCGGACGAAGGCATCGAGGTGCCCGGCTTCGCGCTCGATGCCGTCGGCGACCTGCAGCGCCTGCGCGATGGCGGCGTGATCCACAAGTACGAGGGCCGCGTGCTGGTGATGGCGACCGGGGCCTGTGCGGTGCATTGCCGATTCTGCTTCCGCCGTCACTTCCCGTATGGCGAGCACCTGGCCGCGCGCGACCACTGGCGAGCGGCCCTGCGAACCATCGCCGCCGACGCCAGCATCCGCGAGGTCATCCTCTCCGGCGGCGACCCGCTGTCGCTGACGGACGACAAGCTAGCCGAGCTGGCCGATGCGCTCGATGCGATCCCGCATCTGCGCCGCCTGCGCATCCACACGCGCCAGCCGATCGTGCTTCCGGAGCGCATCGACGAGCGTCTGCTCGCCTGGCTCGGCCGCGGCCGCCTGCAGAAAATCGTGGTGCTGCACGCCAACCATCCGAACGAACTCGACGCCGCGGTGGCGAGCGCCATGCTGGCACTGCGCCGGCTCGGCATCACCCTGCTCAACCAGACGGTGCTGCTGCGCAACGTCAACGACGATGCCGACACCCTGGTGCGCTTGAGCGAACGGCTGTCCGAATACGGCATCCTCCCGTACTATCTGCACTTGTTGGATCGGGTGCGAGGCACGGCCCATTTCGAGGTAGCCGAGACGGCGGCGCGCGAGCTCATGCGGGCGATGCACGCCAGACTGCCCGGCTATCTGGTGCCGCGGCTGGTGCGCGAGGAGCCAGGAAGGACATCGAAGACGCCTATCGCATGATAGCCACAGCTCAGACGGTCAAACAGGACGTTGCCGCGAGCAACAACACCCCGCGGGTCATGCTGGTCGTCGCTCAGTTGGAGAGCGTCGGCAAGCGCATCGAAAGCTACTTGCGCAACGCCGGCCATCCGGTGCGCTGCGCCTGGGTCACCGATCTGGAGGACGTCGAGGACGCGCTGCGCAGCGGCGCACCCGACGTGCTGATCTGCACCGACGCACTCAGCGCCGCACCGGTCAAAGACGTGATCGACCTCAAGCACCGGCTGATGCCGGATCTGCCGGTGCTCGTGCTCAGCCCGCAGATCACGGCCGAGGACTCGGTTGCGGCGCTCGCCGCCGGCGCCAGCGACCTGATCTCCACGGAAGACCTCCGCCATATGCGCCACCTCGAACTGGTGGTGCTGCGCGAAATCGCCAAACACAGCCAGCTACGTGAACTGCGCAGCACACGCCAGCGCCTGGCGGATTTCGAATCGCGCCATCAGCAGTTGATTGCAGGAACCAACGACGCGATCGCCCACATCCAGGAAGGCATCATCGCCGGAGTCAATCCGGCGTTCGCAAAACTACTCGGCTACGGATCGGCCGACGAACTCGCCGCGCTGCCGCTGATGGATCTGGTCGCCGAGGACCATCAGCCCAAGGTCAAGGAACACCTCAAGCTGTTGCTGCGCGGCAAGAACGAGGGCCGCACGCTGGACTGTGCACTGCTACACCGTGACGGCCGACGCGTATCGATCAGCGCGCGCCTGACGCTGGGCAAGGTCGACGGCGAGCAACTGATCGAGATGCTGATCCGCGCAGAGCGCGAGGTCCCGGCCGCGGGCGCACAGGCGCAAAACGCACCCGCGGCCGACCGACTGGCGTTCTTCGAGGCACTGTCTGCCGCCATCGCCGCGGCCGGCACCGGCAAGCCCAATGAGCAGCGCGCCGTGCTGCTGTTCGTGATCGACGATTTCGCCGGTACCGAGCAACGTCTGGGCCTGCACGATGCCGCCGAGGCCGTCGAGCAGTGTCAGCGCTGGTTGCGCGAACGCCTGCAGCCCACCGATCAGCTGTTCCGCTTCTCCACGCACGAGATCGCCTGCCTGCTGCAGCGCCACTCCTCGGCCGAGATCGTCGAGCTGGGCGAGGCCCTCGTACGCGATGTGGCGCGGCAGATCTTCAACACCGCAGGCCACGAGGCGCACCTGTCGCTCACCGTCGCCGCCTACCCGTTCGGCAGCAGCGAGCAGGCCGCGACGCTGACCTCAGAGCTGGTGCAGGAAGCGAGAAAGATCTCGGCCAAGGGCGGCAACCAGTTCGTCAACCTCGGCCCCAACGCGAGAAGCTCGCAGCAGGAACGCGAGGACGCGCGTAAAGCGGCCATGGTCAAGCAGGCCCTCGAAGACAACCGTCTGAAGCTGGCCTATCAGTCGATCGCCAGCCTCGAGGGCGACAGCCGCCAGCACTTCGACGTCTTGGTGCGCGTGATCGACGAGAACGGTCGTGAACTGCATGCCTCCGAGTTCATCGGCGCCGCCGAAAAACACCATCTACTCGCCGCGATCGACCGCTGGGTCACCAGCCGCGCCTTGAAGATGCAGGCCAAGCGCGACGGTGCCGAAGATGGATCCAGCCTGTTCGTGAAACTCTCGCAGGACACGCTCAAGGACGCAGAGAACTTCCTCGGCTGGCTCGCCGAGCGACTCAAGAGCCGAGCGCTCAAGCCGGGCGAGATCGTCTTCGAAATGCAGGAGGCGATCGTTCAGAACCACATTCGCAAGGCGCGCCTGCTCACCAAGTCGCTGATCGATCTCGGCGCTCAGATCGCGATCGAGCATTTCGGCATCGGCTCGAACTCCGCGCAGATGATCGAGCACATCCCCATGCAGTTCTTGAAGTTCCACCCGTCGTTCACCACCCACTTCAACGACAAGGAAACGCATCGCAAGATGCTGAATCTGATGGAGCTGGCCAAGCACAGGCAGATCAAGGTGATCGTCTCGCACGTGGAGGACGCCAACGTCATGGCGCGGTTGTGGCAGATGGGTGTCAACTTCATCCAGGGCTACCACGTGCAGGAACCGGAAGTCGTACTGCTATCGGCCGACGTGCGGACTTGAAAGCGCCCGTCGAGCACCGCAACGCGCGCCAGGCGCGCCGATGACCGACGATTGCAAGTCAGACGCGCACGAGCTTCGTGAACGCCAATCGGGATCGCCTCGGCGCGATTCGCGTGCGGCCATCCGCAGCCGGCCGCAGCACTCGAAATACTCGTAAGCGTTCAGCGACGGTACGGGTGAAGTTCGCGCCAGCGCCACGGCGGCAGTGGATCGGGTTCCCTCCACAGACCCCGTCGCGCCCGCCGTGCAGACTCCTGGCGGCTGCGGCAGGCCGCGGCCGAGCGTGCACCGCACCAGGCCCAGCCCTGCGCCACCAACGACAACGAGACCTCGTTGCCATCGATCGAGATATCTCCGATGCGGCGCCCATAACGGTCGGACGCCGTCACCGCCACGGCCAAGGGCCGGCCGTCGATCAACGCCGCGAGCGCAGCCCGTGCCTCGCGTCCGCCCGGCTGGCGGTACTCGGGCGCGTCGATCCCCGCCAGGCGCAGCGTCAACGGCTTGCCGTCGCAGCGTAGCGTCAGCGTATCGCCATCGTGCACGCGCACGACCTCTGCGCGCCGGCACGCCTGCGCCCAGGTGCCCGTGGGCAGCACGCAGCACAGGGCGCCAACGAGCAAAAGCCCCGCGGTGCGGGGCTTGCTGGCGGCGCCGGACACCGCGTCAGGCCGCGGTGCTCTTGGCGCCGCGTTTGGCGTCGGCGTTCTCGTAGACGATGAACGGCTTGGCCTCGCCACGCACGACGGCATCATCGACGACCACCTTGCTGACGTTCTGCATCGACGGCAGTTCATACATCACGTCGAGCAGGATGTTCTCCATGATCGTGCGCAGGCCGCGCGCGCCGGTCTTGCGCTCCTTGGCTTTTCTCGCGATCGCTTGCAGCGCCTCCTCGCGAAACTCGAGCTGCACGCCCTCCATGTTGAATAGCTTGGCGTACTGCTTGACCAGCGCGTTTTTCGGTTCCTTGAGAATCGCCATCAGCGCGGGTTCGTCGAGCTCCTCGAGCACCGCGACCACCGGCAGGCGGCCGATGAACTCCGGAATCATGCCAAAGCGGATCAGATCGTCCGGTTCGACGCGCGATAGCAGTTCCGACGTGCGCCGACCATCCTGTTCCGACTTGACCTCGGCGGAAAACCCGATACCGGTGCGCTCCGTACGTTGCTGGATCACCTTGTCCAGACCCGCAAAGGCGCCGCCGCAGATGAACAGGATGCTGCTGGTGTTGACCTGCAGGAACTCCTGCTGCGGATGCTTACGCCCACCCTGCGGCGGCACACTGGCGATGGTCCCTTCGATGAGCTTGAGCAGCGCCTGCTGCACGCCCTCGCCGGACACGTCGCGGGTGATGCTCGGGTTCTCGGACTTGCGCGAGATTTTGTCGATCTCGTCGATATAGACGATGCCGCGCTGCGCTTTCTCGACGTCGTAGTCGCACTTCTGCAACAGCCGCGCGATGATGTTCTCGACGTCCTCGCCGACGTAGCCGGCCTCGGTCAGGGTGGTCGCATCGGCGATCGCAAACGGCACGTCGAGCAGGCGCGCGAGCGTCTCGGCCAGCAGCGTCTTGCCCGAGCCGGTCGGGCCGATCAGCAGGATGTTGGACTTCGCGATCTCGACCCCATCGGTCGAGCCCTTCAGCGACAGGCGCTTGTAGTGGTTGTAGACCGCGACCGAGAGGATCTTCTTGGCCTGGTCCTGGCCGATCACGTACTCGTCGAGGACCGCGCGGATTTCCTGCGGCTTGGGCAGACCCTTGGCCTGCGGCTTGGCATGAACTTCTTCGCGGATGATGTCGTTGCAAAGATCGACGCATTCGTCGCAGATGTACACGGACGGACCGGCGATCAACTTGCGTACTTCGTGCTCGCTCTTTCCGCAGAAAGAGCAGTACAGCACCCGGCCGTTGTGTGATCCGCTGCGCGTCTCGTTGGTCATCGTTTTACCTTGTTTACCTCAGCCGGACACCGGCATTTGCTGTATATCACAGTGTCATTTGGCGACAAAACCCGCACCCCGGCAATGCTCGGCCGCACCGCTTAGCCGACCTTGCCACCGCGTCGGGTCACGATCTGGTCGATCAGGCCGTAGGCCTTGGCCTGCTCGGCACTCATGAAGAAGTCGCGTTCGACGTCGCGAGCGATGCGTTCGACCGGTTGGCCGGTGTGCTCGGCCATGATCGTGTTGAGCTGCTCGCGCAGGTAGAGGATCTCTCGCGCCTGGATCTCGATGTCGGCGGCCTGTCCCTGCGCACCGCCGGACGGCTGGTGGATCATCATGCGCGCGTTCGGCAGGGCGAAACGCTTGCCCTTGGCGCCGGCGCACAGCAGAAACGCGCCCATGCTCGCCGCCTGGCCGATGCACATGGTGCTGACGTCGGGCTTGATGAAGCGCATCGTGTCGTAGATCGAAAGGCCCGCCGTGATCACCCCGCCGGGCGAGTTGATGTACAGGTGGATGTCCTTGTCCGGGTTCTCGGATTCCAGGAACAGCAACTGCGCGACGACCAGGTTCGCCATGAAGTCGTCGATCGGACCGACGACGAAGATCACGCGCTCCTTGAGCAGTCGCGAATAGATGTCGAAGGCGCGCTCGCCGCGGGCGGTCTGCTCGATCACCATCGGAACCAGGTGCTGGGCGCGCGGTGACTGGACACGATAGGGCTGGTCGTTCATCGTCGGCTCGGTCAGGGCGTGGGGGGCCTCATGCAAGACCCGTGCGCTTTCCGTCACTTAGGACTGCGTGGCGGTCTTGGGGTTCAACAGTTCGTCCAGCGTCATCGGCCGCTCGCGGGGCTGGACGCCGGCGAGCAGCGCGTCCACCACCTGCTCTTCGATCACCATCGCGCTCAGACCCTGCATCAAATCCTGGCGCGAGCGGTAATAGGCCTTGACCTGTTCCGGCTGCTCGTAGTCTGCGGCGATGGCGTCGAGCGCGGCGTCGAGCCGCTTGGGATCGAGCTCGATCTGCTTGGCCTTGATCACCTCACCGATCAACAGCGCTAGACTCACCCGGCGACGCGCGGAAGACTCGAACATGCCGTCCGGCATGAGTTGCTTGAGTTTCTCGTCGTCGCTGGGCGGCAGGTTCATACGCGCGGCAGCTTCTTGACGCAGGCGCGCGACCTCCTGCTGCACCAGCGCATCCGGCACCTCGATGGGGTTGCGCTGCAACAACTGGTCGAAAACCTGCGCCTTGAGACGATTCTGCACGCCCTTGTCGCGCTCTTTTTCGAGCGCCGCCTTGCACTTGGCGCGCAGACCCGCTTCGCCGGCACCGTCCTCGACGTTGTGTGCCTTGAGAAACGCGTCATCGATGGCCGGCAGCGTCGCCGCCTCGACCTTCTTGAGCGTGACCTCGAACTGGGCGGTTTTGCCGCGCAGATTCTCCGCGCGGTAGTCCGCGGGGAAGGTCACGTCGACGCTGAAGGTCTCACCCGCGCGGTGGCCGACGATGCCGTTTTCGAGCTCGGGCAGGAACTGGCTGGCGCCGATCTCGAACTGCACGTCCTTGCCCTCGCCGCCGGCGAAAGGCTCGCCGTCGCACTTACCGAGGAAATCAACGCTGACGCGATCGCCCGCTGCGGCGGCGCGCTCGACCACCTCGAAGGTCCGCCGCGCCTTGCGCAGATTCTCGATCAAGCGGTCGACATCGGCCTCGCTCACCTCGATCACGGGCCGCTCGACCGCGAGCGCATCCAGCCCCTGCAGCGTGATCTCCGGATACACCTCGAAATCGGCGACGTATTCCAGCGGCTCACCGGCTTTCTCGGCAGTGATGTCGATCTTCGGCTGGCCGGCCGGATGGACGCCGGCCTGGTTCAGCGCCTCCGGATAGGTCTGCTGAACGATGTCGGAGATCGCGTCGATGCGTGCCGCGTCACCGAACTGCTGCTCGATGACCTTGCGCGGCGCCTTGCCCGGGCGGAATCCCGGCAGCTTGGCGCGGCTGGCGTAGCGCCTGAGTCGATCGTCGACCGCCTTGGCCACTCGCTCGGCGGGCACACGCACACGCATCTTCCGGCGCAGTCCGCCCGGCGATTCGACATTGACTTCCATATTGCTAGAGAGACTCGTGAGGCTGATGGATGAGGCTGTGGAGCAGCGGCGATCGCGCGCGGACGCTGGTGCGAAAGGAGAGACTCGAACTCTCACGCCGCAAGGCGCTGGAACCTAAATCCAGTGCGTCTACCAATTCCGCCACTTTCGCGCGCGAGCCGCGCAGTATAGCAGCGCCTCCTCTAGTCGCGTCGGTGAGGTCGCCACGGCGCATTCGGGCTTGACTCACAAATGCGAATCATTATTATTACGAAACCCATCCACACCCGGAGTCCTCGCCATGACCGTCGTCGTCCGCCTGCCCGCCCAGACCCCTGCCACGCGCTCGCCGCGCAACCCTGCCGTCCTGCGCATCAACAGCGACGAGCTGCTGCGCGGCAGCCGCGAAATCGTCATCGAGCACCGCGGAGAGCAATACCGTCTGCTGCGCACCCGCAACGATCGCCTGATCCTCAACAAGTAAGCCGCCGCAGCCGGCGCTGCGCGCCGGCACCCAGACGACCGCTCGGTGCGCGATCCCGGCGGTGGTGCCTTCGGCGCCACCGCCGGCTTTTCGTTGGCAGGTCGGTGAGAGGCGCACGCTTTGTTAACCTGCGCGTCCGTCCCCAGCGCCGGCCCGCCGCCCGTGAGCCTCGACGTCCACCTCAATCGCAGCTTCGCCCGCCGCTCCGCCGGCCTGCTGGTCGGCCTGGCACTGGCCTGCGTCGTCGCCCTCGGCCTCGGCGCGGTACCGATCGCGCCCATGAAGCTGCTCGGTCTGGTCGGGCTGGGCGATGGCGCCGTGCTCGCCGAGTACGAGCGCACCGTGCTCTGGCAGATCCGCCTGCCGCGTATCACACTGGCGCTGATCATCGGTGCCGGGCTGGCCGTGTCCGGCGCTGCCATGCAGGGGCTGCTGCGCAATCCTCTGGCCGAACCCGGTCTGGTCGGCGTGTCCTCGGGCGCGGCGCTGGCCGCAGCCGCCTACATGGTCGCCGGCGCCGGCTTGGTGCCGATCGCACTGGGCTTGCCGCTCGCCAGCTTCGCCGGCGCCGCGCTCGCCGCCTGGGCGGTGCTGCGCCTCGCGGCTGTCGGCGGCCGCACCCAGGTGGCGATGATGCTGCTCGCCGGGCTGGCGCTCAATGCCATCGCCGGCGCCGGCATCGGTCTTTTGTCCTATCTCGCCGACGATTTCGCGCTGCGCGCGGTCACGCTGTGGATGTTCGGCTCGCTGGCGCGCGCCGGCGGCGCCGAGCTGGCGATCGGCGCGCCGCTGCTGCTGGCGGCGACGTCGTGGATCACGCTGCGCGCGCGCGCCTTGAACGCGCTGCTGCTGGGCGAAGCCGAGGCACGCCATCTGGGCGTCGATGTCGAGTCGCTCAAGCGCCAGCTCACGCTGGCGATCGTGCTCGCGGCCGGCACAGCCGTGGCGCTCGCCGGCATCATCGGCTTCGTCGGTTTGATCGTTCCGCACCTCGTGCGCCTGTGGGTCGGCCCCGACCATCGGCGGCTGCTGCCCTTGTGTGCGCTGCTCGGCGCGCTGCTGCTGCTGGTCGCCGACACGCTGGCGCGCACACTGTTCGTGCCCGCCGAGCTGCCGATCGGCATTCTCACCGCACTGGTCGGCGGGCCGTTCTTTCTCGCCCTGCTGTTGCGCTACCGCGGTGGCGCGGAGCTGTCCTGATGCTGCGCGCCATCGAGCTGACGCAGCGCATCGGTGACGCGACCGTGCTGCGCGACGTGTCGCTCGCCGTCGCACCCGGCACCGTGCACGCGATTCTCGGCCCAAACGGCGCCGGTAAATCGACCTTGCTCGGCCTGCTCGCTGGCGATCGGCGTCCGCAATCCGGCAGCGTGCAGTTCAACGGCCGCGCACTCGCCGACTGGCCGCTGACCCAGCTCGCCCGGCTGCGCGCGGTGCTGCCACAGCGCCATGAGCTGTCGTTCGCGTTTGCGGTCGAGGACGTCGTCGCCCTCGGACGCCTGCCGGTACGCCGCGGCGGCGGTGCGCACGAGCGCGCGATCGTCGACGCCGTGCTGCGCGCGACCGCGACCGACTACCTGCGTGGCCGTCCGTACACCGCGCTCTCCGGCGGCGAGCGCGCGCGTGTGCAGCTCGCGCGCGTGCTCGCGCAGATCTGGGAACCAACGGCGGAGGGCATGCGCCTGCTGCTGCTCGATGAGCCGACCGCGAATCTCGATCTCGCGCACCAGCACCACTGCCTGCGCGTCGCGCGCGCATTTGCCGCCCAAGGCGCCGCCGTGATCACGGTGCTGCACGATCCGAATCTGGTGCTCGCCTACGCCGACCGCGTCACCCTGCTGTGCTGTGGCGAGGTGGTCGCCGAGGGTGTGCCCGCCGAGGCGCTGACCGCCGCGCGACTGCAGCGCGTCTACGGCGTGCCGGTGGCGCGGCACGACGGCGCCGGCGCGCCGTGGGTGCGCGTCGCCAGCGAGCAGCTCGGCGCGCTGGCAAGCCTCGCTCCACCTGCGGATGTGTGAGTGATTGCAGCGGTGCTCGACATCCCGATCTTTCCGCTGGGCACGGTACTGTTCCCCGGCAGCCTGCTGCCGCTGCGCATCTTCGAGCAGCGTTACGTCGACATGACCAAGGCCTGCCTCGGCAACGACAGTGTGTTCGGCGTCTGCCTGATTCTCGACGGCCGCGAGGCCGGCGAACCGGCGGTGCCGCACGCGGTCGGCTGTACCGCACGCATCGTCGACTGGGACGTACCGGCACCGGGTCTGTTCACGTTGCGCACACGCGGCGAGCGGGTGTTCCGAATCCATGAGCGCGAGGTGCAGCGCGACGGCCTGATCCGCGCGCGGGTGACGCTGCGACCACCGCCGCCTCCGGCGCCGGTGGACGACGCGTACGCCGGTCTGACGCAGTTGTACGAGCGCATCGTCGAGCACTTGGGCGCGCAAGTGTTCCCGCAGCCGGCGCAGCCGCACGACGGCACCTGGCTGTCGTACCGGCTCGCCGACCTGCTCGACCTGCCGCTGGCGGGCAAGCAGCGCCTGCTCGAAACCGAAGACCCGCGCGCCGTCCAGGCGCTGCTGTGGAACCTGCTGCGCGCGCAGGCCACGCCCGGCGGCGCGGCCTGAAACCGCGGCCGCTCAAGCCGGCGCGCGTCCGCGCAGGCGCCTGATGCCGCCGGCGACGAGACCGGCCAGGGCGTTGAGCGCCAGATCGTCGCCGAGCACGCCGGCGGTCTTCTTCGTCGCCAGCTTGGTCATCACCGCGACGTCGCCGAGCATCGTCGCGATGTCGTCGATCAGCGTCAGCAGGCTGCTCGCGGCCATGGACCGAAGACGTCGAGCGGGATCAGCCGAGGATCTCGAAGCGCAGCCCGGCGTGCGCCTGCAGACGATCGATCAGGCGCTCGCCGAAGATCGTCGCCGGGGTCCAGAAGCCGCCGGCTTTTTGCTCGCGCGGCACGTCCAGCGCCAAGCAGGCGGCTGCCTCGCCGAGCATCTTCGCGGTGGAGCCATAGCCCGGATCGCGGTCGCCGGTGACCTTGGCGCGCAGGCTGCGGCCATCGGCGGTCGTACCATGCAGGCGGAGGTCGAAGAAGCCGCGCGCTTGCGCCTCGGCGCTCGGCCCCTCGCCGGGCTTGGGCACGACGTAGCGTTCCAGCAGCCAGCGCGTCGGCGGCACGATGGCGGCGGCGAGGAAACCGCCGAGTCCCAGCGCGATGCCGGTGGCCGCGAGCCGTCCGCGTAGACCGCGCCCGGTCGTGATCGCCTCGTCATAGACGAAGTCGCGGCCATAGGCGTAGCCGGCGAGCTGGTTCGAGCGATGCACGACTCTCGTATTGATCGCCGCCATCACGAACGGCCCGGCCCAGGCATCGAACTCCGCGTCGTAGGCGGCTAGGCGCACCTCGGGCTGACGCGGGCGCCCCGATTCATCGCCGACGCACAGCGCAAACGGATTGCCGAGCTGCTGGCGCAGCGCAGGATCGCGCTTGACCTCGGCGAGCACGTTCATCAGGCTCGCGACGGTGCCGCCGGACACGCCCCCGCGCATCGCCTTGATGCGCATCTTCACCCGCGCGCACGGCGCGCCGAACCGCTGCCGTGCCGCCTGCTGCAGGAAGTACACGCCGAGGTCCGACGGGATCGAATCGAAACCGCAACAGTGGACGATGCGCGCCCCCGTGGCCTTGGCCTGCGCCTCGTGGGTGAGGATCATGCGCCGGATCCACTGCACCTCGCCGGTCAGATCGCAGTAGTCGGTGCCGCTGGCCACGCAGGCTGCGACCAGCGGCGAACCGTACAGGGCATACGGCCCGACCGTCGAGACGACCACGCCGGTCTGCTCGCACATCTGCCGAAGCTGCGCCTCGTCGCCGGCATCCGCGATGAGCACCGGCAGCGTCGTGGCATCGGCGCCCAAGGCCGACTTGAGCGCCTCGAGCTTGGACGCCGAGCGTCCGGCGATGGCCCAACGGACCTCCCCGCCCGCGCCATGACGCGCCAGCAAATAACGCGTGAGAATCTCGCCGACGAAGCTGGTCGCTCCGAAGACGACGATGTGAAACTTGCGATCGGTCATGCGCGGCTCCCTGAACATTGGCGCGGCATCTTGGCAAAAAAGGCGCAACTGAGGAACTCGACGGCCGGCGCCGCGTCCAAGCTCACCCGGTCTGTCCATCCACCGCGAAGCGGCCGTGTAGAATCCCGCGATGACCCTGCCTTGCAAGCTCTCGCCCTGGCGCTTCTGCGTGGCGCCGATGATGGACTGGACCGACCGGCACTGCCGCTTCTTCCTGCGCCAGATCTCACGCCATGCGCGTCTGTACACCGAGATGGTGTGCACGCCGGCACTGATCCACGGGCCGCGCAAGCGCCTGCTCCAGTTCGACGACGCCGAGCATCCGGTGGCCTTGCAGCTCGGCGGCTCCGATCCGGACGAGCTCGCCTTCTGCAGCGAGCTCGGCGAGCGTCAGGGCTACGACGAGATCAACCTCAACTGCGGCTGCCCGTCGGACCGCGTGCAGGAGGGCCGCTTCGGCGCCTGCCTGATGCGCGAGCCGGAGCTGGTCGCCGACTGCGTGCGTGCGATGCGCGGCGCGACCTCGCTGCCGGTGACGGTCAAGCACCGTATTGGTGTCGACGACTCCGAGGACTACCCGTTCATGCGCCGGTTCGTCGAGACCGTCGCCGAGGCCGGCTGCGAGGTGTTCATCGTCCACGCGCGCAAGGCCTGGCTCAAGGGCCTGTCGCCGAAGGAAAACCGCGAGATTCCGCCGCTGACCTATGAGCTGGTGCAGCGCCTCAAGCAGGACTATCCGCAGCTCACCGTCGTCATCAACGGCGGCATCAAGACGCTCGATGCCTGCGAGCAGCACCTCGAAACGGTCGACGGCGTGATGCTCGGCCGCGAGGTCTACGAGCATCCGTATCTGCTCGCCGACGTGGATCAGCGCCTGTTCGGCGATGCGCATCCGGTGCCGACGCGCCATCAGGTGATCGCGCAGTTACGCCCCTACGTGGAGCGTGAACTCGCCGCTGGCACCGCGCTCAAACACATCACCCGCCACATCCTCGGCCTGTATCGCGGGCAGCCCGGCGGCCGCGCCTTCCGCCGCACGCTGTCCGAAGGCATGCATGTCGGGGAAGGCTGGGAACTGATCGAGGACGCGCTCGCGGACGTCGACGCGGCCCTACCCCAAGTCTTCGCTGCATGAGAGACGCCGAGACGATGAAGACCACTTTCGCAAGCCTGCTGGGCTCACTGATCCTAGGAACCACGATGACCGCCATCGCCGCTGAACCCGTCCGTGTGCTCATGGAGACCTCCATGGGCGACATCACGCTCGAACTCGACGCCGAGAAAGCGCCGAAGAGCACCGCCAACTTCGTGCAGTACGTCAAGGATCGGCACTACGACGGCCTGGTGTTCCATCGCGTGATCGAGGGCTTCATGATCCAGGGCGGCGGCTACGACACCCACTACGCGCAGCGCAAGACGCGCGCACCCATCGAGAACGAGGCCGACAACGGCCTGAAGAATCTGCGTGGCACGATCGCGATGGCCCGCACCAGCGACCCGCATTCGGCGAGCGCGCAGTTCTTCATCAATCACCGCGACAACGCCTTCCTCGACTATCCGGGGCAGGACGGCTGGGGCTATGCCGTGTTCGGCAAGGTCGTCGACGGCATGGACGTGGTCGACAAGATCGCCGCGACGCCGACCGGCGCCATCCGACCGTTCGGCCGCGACGTGCCGCTCGAACCGGTCGTGATCGAGAGGGTGACGCTGATCGACGCCGCAGCGCCCGCCAGCGGGAACTAGTCGTCCTGGCGAGGCCGCGCGCATGACCGCGCTGCTGCTGTCCGACCTGCACCTGCCGGCCGAGCCCTCGCCCTTGCGCGAGGGCTTTTTGCGTTTCCTCGCCGGTCCGGCGCGCGCCGCGCAGCAGATCTACATCCTCGGCGATCTGTTCGAGTACTGGATCGGCGACGATGTCGGCGTGCAGGTCTACGCCGAGGAAGTCGCCGCGCTGCGCGCACTCAGCGATACCGGCGTGCACGTCGCCTTCATGCACGGCAATCGCGACTTTCTCGTCGGCGCGGACTTCGCCCGGGCCAGCGGAACGACCTTGCTGGCCGACCCGAGCGTCGTCGTGCTGGGCGGCGAGCGCGTGCTGCTCTCGCACGGCGACCAGTGGTGCGCCGGCGATCTGGCCTACCAGCGCTGGCGCCGCTTCTCGCGCAACCGCCTCGCGCAGTCACTGTTCCTTGGGCTGCCGCCGGCGCTGCGCAGGCGCATCGCCGGCGACCTGCGCCGCCATAGCGGCGACGGCAAACGGCGCAAGCCGGTGCAGATCATGGATGTGGATCCGGCGGCGATCGTCGAAGCGTTCCGTCGCAGCGGCTGCCGCCGCATCATCCACGGCCACACCCATCGCCCGGCGACGCACCGCATGCGCATCGACGGCCTGGATGCCGAGCGCATCGTGCTCGCGGACTGGACGCCGCAGCGCATGGAATGGTTGCAGCTCGACGACGGCAGCCGGCGCCTGCGCCTATGAGGCGCTCAGGCGCTCAGCGCCAGCCGCGGCCGTGCGCTCATGCCAAAGCCGTGGCCGTGTTCGAGCAGGTATTCGAGCCACTTGTTCAGCAACAGGTTGCGCCGCCACTGCTCGGACAGATAAGCGTGTGCCGCCGGATCGGCCTCGTCCTCGGCGCGCCACGGCGGCCGGTGACTGCACCGCAAGGCCTCGGCGACGCCGGCGTCGCGGTACAGGCGCACCCACAGATCGGGCTGCCGGCGCACGCCGGTTTCGTCAGTGAACTCGTAGGTCAGGTGCAGCGTCAGCGTGTAGCGGTCGCGATCGACGATCCAAAGGTGCAGCGGACAGTCGCTCTTGCTGCGTGAGACGGCGTGACCGTAGGCCACGTCGAACTCCGGCAGCAGTTGCTGGATCAAGCGGTAGTTGCGCTCGTAGAGCTCGATCAGGTGCGCGAGACGGCGCGGCTTGCCGCAGCAGGGGCACAGTTCGGTGGTGGCTTGCATGCGCCGCACTATATCAAGCTGAGTCCCTGCGACCCGACGGTCGTCGGCGGCACGGGCCGTTAAGATAGGACCGGGCCCGACAACGACGAGAGGGACGATGGCCACGCGCGAGATCCCCACCAAGCCCTATCTGGACCAAAAACCCGGCACCGCCGGTCTGCGCAAGAAGGTCGAGGTGTTCCAGCAGCCGCACTATCTGGAAAACTTCCTGCAGTCGATCTTCGACTGCGCACCCGAACTCAAGGGGGCGACGTTGGTCATCGGCGGCGACGGCCGCTACCACAATCGCGACGCGATCCGAACCGCGGTCGCGATGGCCGGCGCCAACGGCATCGCGCGCGTGGTCATCGGCCAAGGCGGCCTGCTGTCGACGCCGGCCGCCTCGCACCTGATCCGCAAGCTCGGCGCCGCCGGCGGCCTGCTGTTGACCGCCAGCCACAACCCGGCCGGGCCCGACGGCGACTTCGGCATCAAGTTCAACATCGCCGGCGGCGGCCAGGCCGGCGAAGGGTTGACCGAGCGCATCCACGCGCACAGCAAGCGCATCACCCATTACCGCATCGACGATGCGATCGATTTCGACCTCGACCGCCGCGGCACCACGCAAATCGGCGGCATGCGCATCGACGTGATCGATGGCGTCGACGACTACGCCGAGTTGATGCAGTCGCTGTTCGACTTCGACCGTATGCGCGACTGGATCCGGCAGGGCCATGGCCTGCGCTTCGATGCGATGCACGCGGTCACCGGCCCCTACGCGCGCCGCATCCTCGTCGAGCAGCTCGGCGCGCCGGCGGCGGCGGTACTCAACACCACGCCGCTCGAGGACTTCGGTGGCGGTCACCCCGATCCGAACCTGGTCCACGGCAGGCACCTCGTCGAGCTCGCCTTCGGCGCGAACGCGCCGGAACTCGTCGCCGCGAGCGACGGCGACGGCGATCGCAACATGATTCTCGGGCGCGGCATCTTCGTCTCGCCGGGCGACTCGCTGGCTATGCTCGCCGCGCACCTGCCGCAGCTTCCGGGCTATCGCACGGGGATCGCCGGGATTGCGCGCTCGATGCCGACCTCGCGCGCCGCCGATCAGGTCGCGCGTGCGCTCAAGGTGCCCGCCTTCGAGACGCCGACCGGCTGGAAGTTCTTCTGCAACCTGCTCGACGCCGGCGAGGTGACGATCTGCGGCGAGGAAAGCTTCGGCACCAGCTCCAGCCACGTCCGCGAAAAAGACGGGCTGTGGGCAGTGCTCGCTTGGCTCAACGTGCTCGCGGTCACCGGCAAGCCGGTCGCCGAGATCGCGCGCGCACACTGGCAGCGCCACGGACGCCACTACTTTCAGCGTCACGACTACGAGAACCTCCCCGGCCCCGCCGCCGAGGCGGTGATGCAGGCCTTTGCCGGGGAACTGGCGCACTTGCCCGGCCGCAGCATCGGTGACTGGCCGGTGACGCTCGCCGACGAGTTCAGCTACCAGGACCGGCACGACGGCAGCATCGCCAGCGGCCAGGGCCTGCGCATCGTCTGCGGCGAGCACGCGCGCATCGTGATGCGCCTGTCCGGCACCGGCACCCAGGGCGCGACCTTGCGCCTGTACCTCGAGCGCTACGAGCACGACAGCAGCGCGCTGGCCTGGAATCCGGCCGATGCGCTGGCGCCGCTGGCCGCCGCCGCCGATCGTCTCGGCCGCATCGGCGAACTGACCGGCCGGCGCGCGCCGACGCTGGTGACCTGAAGCAAAACCACAGCGCGGCGCGGGCGCGTTGCCGGCGCCAAGGCGCTTGCGCAAGATGAGCACCTGCCCGCCCCTGCGGATTCCGATGACACGCCCGCGCATGACCGAGAACTGGCTCAACGATCGCGGCCTGCGGGTCAAGGCGATCTTGGTCCTGGGCAGTCTGTTCGGACTGTTCGCGATCACCGCCGCGCTGTTCCTGCTCAACCAGCGCGAAGTCCATGAGGCACGGCGCCTGAGCGAGCATACCGTCGAGGTCTTGCACGCGGCCAACGGACTGATCCTCGCCGCGGTGTCGCAGCAGAGCGCGCTGCGCGGCTATGGCCTGACCAGCGATGCGCGTTTTCTCGCGCCCTACCAGAGCGCACGGACCGACTTCGAGCACCACGCCGGGACGCTCAAGCAGCTCACCGCCGACAATCCCGAGCAGCAGGCGCGGCTGCTCGACATCACCCGGCTGATGGCGGCATGGCAGCTCGAGTTCGCCACACCGCTGCTCGATTACGCCGAAAGCGGCAGGCAGCTGGACCGGGTCGTCGAGCTGATCAAGCTTAGCCGCGGCAGGGAGCTGATGGACACGCTGCGTGCGCGCGGCCTCGAGTTCATCGCCGTCGAAGAAAGCCTGCTGCAGATGCGCAGCGCACGGCTCGCCGATGCGCTCGACAACGTGCGCCGCCTCGCGATCGGCCTTTTGCTCGCGGCGGCCCTTTCGACCGCGATTTTCATGGTCGCGATCCAGCGCACGCTGGTCACGCCGATGAACCGGCTCACCGCACTGATTGGCCGGCTCACCGGCGGCGATCTCGACCTCGAGGTGCCGTACACCGAACGCAAGGACGAGGTCGGCGCGATCGCCGGCGCGCTCGAACGCTTTCGCTGCACCGCACTGCAGATCCAGCAGCGCTAATGGATCAAGACGCACTCGGCCGCAATCGGCAAGAAGCTTGCCAAGGCCACCCGGTTCGAGACCTTCGGTAGCGAATTGCTGGACTACCTCTGCCCGCTGCTCGGCGCCGGCTACGGCGCGCTCTACCGCAGCGGCGGGCAGGACGGCCAGCTCATCGTGATCGGCAGCTACGGGTGCGAAGGCCGGCATGTGGACCAGGCTGCAGCGCCCGGGGCGCTGGTGGCGCAATGCGCGCGCAGCGGCCAGCCCATCGCGCTCGACGCACTGCCCGCGGACTACTACCGCATCGCCTCGGGCCTTGGCGATGCGCCGCCGACCACCGCCCTGCTATGGCCGCTGCCGGGCATCGATGGGGTTGCCGGCGTGCTGGAGCTGGCGTCGTTCCGCCGCCTGAACGAGGTCGAGCAGGAGCTGATGACGCAGGTCACGCAGCTCGTCGGCCTCGCCCTCGACAATCTCGCCAACGCCGCGCGCACGCGCGAGCTGCTCGAAGAGACGCAGGCGCAGGCCGAGGAACTGCAAGCCTCGGAAGAGGCCTTGCGCGTGCAACAAGAGGAGCTGCGCGCCATCAACGAGGCCTTGGAAGCAAAAAACCGGGCGCTCGACGAACAGGGCAACCGTCTGCGCGCGTCCGAAGAGGAGCTGCGCATCCAGGCCGAGGAGCTACGCACGACCAACGAATCGCTGAGCGAGAAGAGCCGCGCGCTCAATGAGTTCAACGAGCGCCTGCTGCAGTTCCAGTCCGAGATCGAAAACAAGAACCGCGAGCTCGAAGCGGCCAGCCGCTACAAGTCCGAATTCCTCGCCAACATGTCACACGAGCTGCGTACGCCGCTCAACAGCCTGCTGATTCTGGCCAAGGATCTGGCCGACAACCGCGAGGCTAACCTCAGCGCCGAGCAGGTCGAGTCGGCGCGCATCATCTTCGAAAGCGGCCACAACCTGCTGCGCCTGATCAACGACATCCTCGACCTGTCGAAGATCGAAGCCGGGCGCATGGACGTGCAGTGGGAGGATGTCGATCTGGCCAACGTCACCGCGGCGATCGAGCGCCAGTTCCGTCCACTGGCACGGGAACGCGGACTGGACCTCTGCGTCGAGATCGAGCCGGCCGCGCCACCCACGCTGTACTCGGACGGCGCCAAGCTACAACAGATCCTCACCAACCTGGTCGGCAACGCGCTCAAGTTCACACACGCCGGCAGCGTGACCCTGCGCGTCGAGCGCGCCGAGGCCGATCTGCTCCCGGCCGCTGCCGAGCCCGCCGACTGGGTCGCCATACACGTCGTCGACACCGGTATCGGCATCGAAGCCGACAAGCTCGCGCGCCTGTTCCAGGCCTTCGAGCAGGGCGACGGCACCACCAGCCGGCGCTATGGCGGCACCGGCCTCGGGCTGTCGATCTCGCGCGGCCTGGCGCGCATCCTGCGCGGCGACATCCGCGTGCGCAGCACGCCGGGGCAAGGTTCGAGCTTCATTCTGGTGCTGCCGCGCGACGCGAGCACCATCGCCATAGATCGAGCCGCAGCGCCGGCAGCCCATGCGACCGCGACCGCCACGGCGGCAGCCGCTCCGCAAACCGAGGCGGTCACGCAGGATCCACACCCCCCCGCCGCGCCCGTGGCCGCGCGCGCACGCGCGGCAATGCCGCCGGACGATCGCGAGCGGCTCGCGCCGGAGGACGTGCGCATCCTCATCATCGAGGACGATCCGGCCTTCGCACGCATCCTCGCCGACATGGTCCGGCGCAAGAACTATCGTGCGCTGATCGCCGGCGACGGCGAGTCCGGGCTCGAACTCGCCGCGCAGTACCGGCCCAACGGCATCCTGCTCGACGTCAATCTGCCGGGCATGGACGGCTGGGCGGTGATGGAGCGGCTCAAGGCCCAGCCGCTCACCGCGCAGATCCCCGTGCACTTCATCACCGCGGCCGACGAGGCCGATCGCGGTCTGGCCTTGGGCGCCGTCGGCTTCGTGACCAAGCCGGCGACGCGCGAGGCGATCGAGGCTGCGCTCGGCCGGGTGCTCAAAGCGGCGGCGCCGCGCCGCCCGCAGCGAATTCTCGTCATCGACGACGACGACGGCGCACGGCTTGCCGTCTGCCGGCTGCTGCGCCAACCCGGCGTCGAGGTCACCGAGGCGCGCTCGGTGGCTGATGCGCTGCAGGCGCTGCGCGAGCAGCCACACGACTGCGTCGTACTCGACCTGATGCTGC
This sequence comes from Sinimarinibacterium thermocellulolyticum, assembly GCF_040327995.1. Lineage (NCBI taxonomy): Bacteria > Pseudomonadati > Pseudomonadota > Gammaproteobacteria > Nevskiales > Nevskiaceae > Sinimarinibacterium > Sinimarinibacterium thermocellulolyticum. The sequence continues at coordinate 51,856 of NZ_JBEPIJ010000010.1, forward strand.
CCGACGCCAGCGGCTTCGACTTTCTCGACCGCGCCGCGGAACTGCGTGCGCTGCCGCCGGTCGTGGTCCATTCGGCACGCGAGCTCACGCGCGAGGAAAGCCTGCGCCTGCGCGAGTACACCGACAGCATCGTCATCAAGGGCGCGCAATCACCGTCGCGGCTGCTCGACGAGGTCTCTCTGTTCCTGCATGCGGTGCAAAGACCTGCGGCGATCGCAACGCCAGCAACGCCGCAACCGGCCGATCTCGCGGGTCGCCGCGTGCTCCTGGTCGACGACGACATGCGCAACGTGTTCGCGCTGTCGCGCACGCTCAAGGCACAGGGCATCACCGTGATCGCCGCGCAGGACGGCCGCAAGGCGCTGGCGCAGCTCGAACAGCATCCCGACGTCGACTGGGTGCTGATGGACGTCATGATGCCCGAGATGGACGGCTATGAGGCCACGCGCCTTATTCGCAGCCAGCAGCGCTGGGCGCAGTTGCCGATCATCGCGCTGACCGCCAAGGCGATGAAGGGCGACCGCGAGAAATGCCTCGAAGCCGGCGCCTCGGACTATCTCTCCAAGCCCATCGACGTCGACAAACTGCTGTCGATGATGCGCGCCTGGGCACGGCCGCGCTGAAGACGATGACCATGCCGGCCGCGCCGCGCGATCTGGAGGACATCGAGCTCGACCTGCTGCTCGAAGCGCTGCACCAGCGCTTCGGCTACGACTTCGGCGGCTACGCCCGCGCCTCGCTGCGGCGGCGCGTGCAGAACCTCTTGATCCACACCGGCGTCGCCAACATCAGCCAGCTCACCGAGCGCGTCCTGCACGGCGGCGTGCCGATCACCGAGGTCGTCGACCAGCTCTCGGTGCCGGTCTCGGAGTTCTTCCGCGATCCGCCGAGTTTCGCGACGATGTTGCGTTTGGTGTTTCCGCTGCTCGCCAGCTATCCGCACATCAACGTCTGGCAGGCCGGCTGTGCCCGCGGCGAAGAAGTGTACTCGCTGGCGATCCTGCTCGAAGAAGCCGGCCTGTACGAGCGCACGCGCATCTGGGCGACGGACATCAGCGAAAAGTCGCTGGCGCTTGCGCGTGAAGGCATCTATCCGGCGCGTGAACTGCCCCAGTACGCCGACAGCTACCGGCTGGCCGGAGGCCGGCACAGCTTTTCCGACTACTTCCACGCCCGTTACGGCCACATCAAGCTCGACGATGCCCTCAAACGCAACGTCACCTTCGCACCGCACAATCTCGCCGCCGACGGCGTGTTCTGTGAGACGCAGTTGATCCTGTGCCGCAACGTGCTGATCTACTTCCAGCCGCCGCTGCAACAACGGGCACTGGCCTTGTTCGCCGACAGCCTGGTCCGCGGCGGCTTCCTGTGCTTGGGCGAGAAGGAGTCGATGTCACGCCACGAGATCCGCGAGCGCTTCACGCTGCTGGACCGCCGCGCCGCGCTGTATCGTCGCAACCCGAGCGCGCATGGCTGAGCTGCCGCACGTGATCGCCATCGGCGCGTCCGCGGGCGGCGTCACCGCGCTGCGCCGGCTGCTCGGCGCGCTGCGGCCGCCTTTTGCGGCCGCGGTCGTCGTCGTCCTGCACATCCGCGAGTCGACGGTCGACGCGCTGGTCGGCGTGCTCGCGCGCGACTGCCGGCTACCGGTGGTCGAAGCGCTGGCCGGCGAACGCATCGAGGCCGGCCGCGTCCATCTAGCACCCGGCAACTATCATCTGCTGATCGAGCGCGACGGCTGCTTCGCGCTTTCGGTCGATGACCGGGTGCATCATGCGCGCCCCTCGGTGGACGTGCTGTTCGCCAGCGCCGCCGACGCCTGTGGCGCGCGTCTCACCGGCGTCGTGCTCACCGGCAGCAACGACGACGGCGCGCAGGGCTTGGCGGCGATCCGCGCGCGTGGCGGGACCGCGCTGGTGCAAGCGCCTCACGAGGCCGAGGCGCCGCAGATGCCCGCGGCGGCGCTGCGCATCGCCGGTGCCGACGCGACACTGCCGCTCGACGACATCGCCCTTCGACTCAATCAGGCATTCCACGCATGACCCCGACCGATCCCGTCAGCCTTCCCAAGGTGCTCGTCGTCGACGATACGTCCGCCAACCGGGTCGCGATGCGGCGGCTGCTGGCGCGCATGGACTGCGAGCTGATCGAGGCCAGTTCCGGCAACGAAGCGCTGTCGGCCTGTCTGGATCATGACTTCGCGCTGATCCTGCTCGACGTGCAGATGCCGGAGATGGACGGCTTCGAGGTCGCGACGCTGCTGCAGGACGATGAGCGCACCCAGGCCACGCCGGTGATCTTCGTCACCGCCGCGTACAAGGACGATCTGCACCGCATGCACGGCTATACCGTCGGCGCGGTCGACTACATCGCCAAGCCGATCGACGAATTCATCCTGCTGTCCAAGGTCAAGGTGTTCCTCGAACTGTTCCGCGTGCGTCAGGCGCTCGCCATCGCCGAAGCCAAGGCCCGGCATCTGGCGATGCACGACACGCTCACCGGCCTGCCCAACCGCCTGCTGTTCACCGACCGCCTCGACAGCGCGCTGCAGCGCGCGCAGCGCACCGGAAAGTCGATGGCACTGATCTATCTCGACGTCGACCGCTTCAAGCCAGTCAACGACCGCTACGGACATGCCGCCGGCGACGCGCTGCTGCGGGCGATCGCCGAGCGCCTGCGCGCAGAGATGCGCGCGGTCGACACCGTCGCCCGACTCGGCGGCGACGAGTTCGGCATCGTCGTCGAAAGCGTCACCTCGAACGAGGAGTTCGATGCGCTGTGTCAGCGCATCGCGCGGCAGCTCGAGCGCCCGTTCGCGCTCGACCTCCCCGGCCACGAGGCGCCGGTCGAGGTCCACGTCGGCGCCAGTCTGGGTGTGGCGCGCTATCCGCAGGATGCTGCGAGCATGAACGACTTGTTACGTCAGGCAGACGCGCGCATGTACGCGCGCAAGGGGCCGCGGGCGCGCTGAATGGATTCACAAGCGTTGTCCAGGCCTTCCGCGGCGAAACGGTGCGCCACCTAGAACGCCCTGCCCGGCGTTTACCCAACTCGTCGTGACGTCCAGTCACGACGCGCCGATGCAAACGCTCCTTGGCCAGGCGTTCGCGGCCTCGGCGAATGTCCACTGGACTTTCGCTAGCCCAAGCCCGCGAACCCGGGAGGCAACTGCATCCCCGCCGTGACGGCGCCGAGCTTGGCCTTGGTCGCTTCCTCGACCTTTTGCGCCGCATCGTTGATCGCCGCGGCGATCAGGTCCTCGACGAACTCCTTGTCTTCCTTGAGCGCGTCGGGGTTGATCTCGACCTTGCGGCACTGGTATCTGCCGGTGAGCGTGAGCTTGACCATGCCGGCGCCGGCCTCGCCCGTGACCTCCATGCGCGCGATCTCCTCTTGCACGCGCCGCATGTTGTCCTGCATCTGCTGGGCCTGCCGCATGATCTGGCCGAGTGCACCTTTCATGGCCGTTCTCCGAAGGTCTTGAAGTCGATCAACTGTCGAGCACGCGCACCGATCCGGGCCGGATGCGGGCGCCGAACTGTTCCTGGAAGGCGCGCACGACGGGGTCTGCCTGCATCGTCGTCTCGGCGGCGCGCTGACGCTCGATCTCGCGCTGTTGCGCGAGCTGCGCCGGCGTCGGTAGCGTCTCATCCGTGGCCTGTTCGATCTCGACGCGCAGCGCGCGGCCGGCCTGCTGCGACAGCGCCGCCTCGAGCGCCGCGCGGCGTTCCTCGACCAGCAGATGACGCAGTTTGACATCGAGGCGCAGGCGCACGAGATTGCCCTCTTGCCCGATGAAGGCGCAATGCCGTGCGAGTTGGCGCGCGAAGCCATCGAGCGGGAGCGCGGCAACGCGTGCTTCCCAGGGCAGATCGGCCGCGGCGGAGTGCGCCGCCGAGCCGGCCGCGTCGGCGCCCGTCGCGGCAGCCTGTGCCGACCCGCGCCCGAGCGACGGCGTCGGCACCCCCGCTTCGCCGTCGATCGGCTGGAACGCGAGCATGCGCAGCACACTCATCTCGAAGCCGATGCGCGGCGCCGGCGCCCACGGCAGGTCGCGGCGGCCGTTGACGGCGATCTGGTAGAGCAACTGCACGTGTTCCGGGGTGAACTGCGGCACCAGCGCCAGCAGCGCCTCGTCGTCGTCCTCGCTGCGCGCGCCCGGCAGCATCTGCAGCACGGCGATGCGCTGCAGCGCCGTCGCCAGATCACTGAGCAGCGCGGCGTAGTCCGGCGCCTGGGCGTCGAGCGCCTGCAGACCCTCGCGCAGCGCCTCGGCATTGCCCGCCGAAAGCGCGCGCAGCAGCTCGTACAGACGGTCCCGACCGCTGGTGCCGAGCATCTCCTCGACGCCGCTGTGCGCAAGCGGCTGGCCGCCGGAGAAGGCGATCGCCTGGTCGAGCAGCGACAGACCGTCGCGCATCGAGCCATCGGCCGCGCGCGCGATCTCGGCGACGGCGCCCGGCTCGAATGGGACATTCTCGGCGTCGAGCACCTTGCCGAGCTGCTCGCGGATCACCGCGACCGGCAGGCGTTTGAGATTGAACTGCAGGCAGCGCGACAACACCGTCACCGGTAGCTTCTGCGGGTCGGTGGTGGCGAGGATGAACTTGACGTGCGGTGGCGGTTCTTCGAGGGTCTTGAGCAGCGCGTTGAACGCGCTCTTCGACAGCATGTGCACTTCGTCGATCAGATAGACCTTGTAGCGCCCGCGCGCCGGGGCGTACTGCGCGTTGTCGATGAGCTGGCGCACGTCGTCGACGCTGGTGTTGCTGGCGGCGTCGATTTCGAGCAGATCGACGAAGCGGCCCTGATCGACTTCGACACAGGCCGAGCAGCGACCGCAGGGATTGGCGCTGACCCCGATCTCGCAGTTCAGGCACTTGGCGACGATGCGCGCCAGCGTGGTCTTGCCGACGCCACGGGTGCCGGTGAGCAGGATCGCCGGATGCAGCTTGTCGCCGGCGAGCGCGTGCGCCAGCGCCTTGACGACGTGATCCTGGCCGACCACGTCCTCGAAGCGGCGCGGGCGGTACTTGCGGGCGAGGGCGAGGTAGCTCATCGCGTCAGTTTCCAGTTTCCGGTCGGGGGTTTCCAGTCACGGCGCGTCCTCGCCTCTACTGCAAACTGGAAACTTCCAACCGGAAACCGCCATTGGGTGGTGGACCCGTACCAGCGGACTCCGGCACCCGGCGTCGCCGCTACCGTTGCTCCCTTCCGGGCCTGGCGGGGTTCACGGCTTGCCGTCGCGAAGGGCCGGCACGGGCCACCGTCGAAGCTTGCGCACCGCGGACAGCGTGCGCGAGGGAGCGCGAGTGTGCCTGAATCGGCCGCGCTTCTCCAGCGATGCGCCGCTACGAGCGGCGCGCGCGCTGCTCTTCGAGCGTCAGCGCGACCTTGTTGCGCAGATAGGCCGGCGCCAGCGCATCGGCGCCTATCCCCCGCCCCGCGCGCAAACACGCCAGGCCGATCGCCAGCGCATCGTCGGCGCGCGGCAGCGCCGCGGCATCGACCGCCGATGGCTGCACGCCGGTCGCTGCGCGCAGCGCGTCGGCATAGCGGCCCCAACCGCTGCCGACGGCGATCCACTCGCCCGCCTCGAGCGCCGGTGCCGCCTGCGGCGCGCACACGGTTTCGGCGCGCAGCGTCTGCGGCAGGCCGTCAGCGTCGGCGGCGAAGACGCCGAGGTAGACCTCGTCCAAGCGCGCATCGATGGCCGCGAGCACGCGCGCGGCGCCACTGCGCAGCGGCGGCAAGGCCAGCGTCGCTAGCGAGGATACCGGCGCCACCGGCCGCTCGTGCGCCAGCGCCAGCCCTTTGACGTAACCGACGCCGATGCGCACGCCGGCGAAGCTGCCGGGGCCTATGCCGCAGACATAGCCGTCGAGCTGGGTGATCGACAGGCCGGCCTGCGCCAAGAGCGCGTACACCATGGGCATCAGCCGCTCGGTGTGCGAGCGGCCGGCGACGACGTGGTCCGCGAGGATCTGCCCGTCCACGTGCAGGGCCACCGAGCAGGCCTCGGTCGCGGTGTCGATGGCCAGCAGCTTCATGACCGGATCCTCCTGAGTTGGCGCATCCACGCCATTGCATCCTTAAGCTCGCGCAGCACCGGCATCTTCGGCAGCGCGGCGAGCACCTCGCGGCCATAGCGCTTCTGCGTCAGTCGCGGGTCGCACAGCATCAGCAGGCCGCGATCGGCGTCGTCGCGGATCAGACGGCCGACGCCCTGGCGCAGCATGACGATGGCTTGCGGCAATTGCAGCTCCAAGAACGGATTTCCGCCGGCTTCACGGATCGCGTCGATCCGGGCGTCGAGCACCGGATCGCCGGGTGCTGCAAAGGGCAGACGGTCGATGATCACCAGGCGCAGCGCCTGGCCGCGCACGTCGACGCCTTCCCAGAAACTGCTGGTGCCGACGAGCACGGCGTTGCCGTCGGCGGTGAAGTCGTCGAGCAGCGCCGAGCGCGTGCCCTCGCCCTGCACCAGCACGCGCAGCGCCAGCTTCGCCCGCAACTGCTGGGCGATCACGCGCAGCGCGCGGTGGCTGGTGCACAGCACGAAAGCACCGCCGCCGCCGGCCTCGATCACCGGCACCGCGGCGTCAGCGACCGCCTCGGCATAGCCGGGCTGGTTGGGATCCGGCATCCCGCGGGGCAGATACAACCGCGCCTGCCGTGCGTAGTCGAAAGGGCTGTCGAGGCATGCGGTGCGGGCATCCTCGATCCCCAGTGTGCGCAAGAAGTGCGAAAAGTCACCGCCGGCGGCGAGCGTCGCCGAGGTCAGCACCCAAGCGCCGGGATAGGTCTCGCGCATGCGGCGGAACCCCGCGGCGAGCGCGATCGGCGTCGCGTGGAAGCTGCCGCCCTGCTGCTCGGATTCGACCCAGCGCACCTCGGCCGCGCCATCCACCTCGGCCGGCGCCGCGAGGATGTGCCGCCAGCGTTCGCGCAGGTCGTGCGCGCGTTCGAGCACCGCGGCGATCTCGGCATTGCGCTCCTCCAGCGGCGACAACTGCGCATGCAGGGCATCGAGTGACTCCGAGAGCCGTTCGAGCGGCCGATCGGTGCGCCGATCGTCGCGAAAACGCGCGAGCGGTCGACGGCCGCCGCCGCCGGACGCAAAACAGGCCTCGAGCGCGCTCACGTCGGCGGTCAGGCGCTGCGCGGCCGCGACCAACTCGGGCAGGTCGCCGCAGTTCTGCGCCTCGATCTCGGCATCGCGCGCCAGCTCTAGGATCTGCCGCGTCGACACGCGCCGGCCGAAGAACCGCGCCGCCAGCTCCGGCAACTGGTGTGCCTCGTCGAGGATCACCGCGTCGGCACCGGCGAGGATCTGGCCGAAGCCCTGATCCTTGAGCGTGAAGTCCGACAGCAGCAGGTGGTGATTGACCACGACCAGGTTGGCCGCTTGCGCGCGCCGCCGCGCGATCGCGACGAAGCAGTCGTCGAAGTCCTCGCAGCGGCTGCCCAGACAATTGTCGGCGGTCGAGGTGATCTGCCGCGTCAGCGGCTGGTCCTCGGTAAATTCGCCGAGCTCGGACAACTCGCCGTGCTCGGTCCGCCGCGCCCAGTCCTCGACCTCGCGCAAGCGCTCGGCATGCTCGGACTGCGCCAGCAGGCTGCGCGCGCGCTTCATGCGGTGCAGGCACAGATAGTTGCCGCGGCCCTTGAGCAGCGCGACGCGCACCGAGGGCGCGAGCACCTCGCGCACCCGTGGCAGATCGCGATGGAAGAGCTGATCCTGCAAGGTGCGCGTGCCGGTCGATATCACCGTGCGCAGGCCGGACAGCAGGGCCGGCACCAGGTAGGCATAGGTCTTGCCGGTACCGGTACCGGCCTCGACGACGAGCATCGCACGCTCGCGCAGCGCTGCCTCGACCAACTCCGCCATGCGCTGCTGTGCGGCCCGCGGCGCAAAATCCGGGAGGTGCCGCGCCAGCGGACCGTCCGCGCCAAGCGGCTCGCAACCGGCGTGACGGTTAACGGCCACCGCCGTCCTGCAGCCACTGCTCCAGCTCACGCACGCGCTGCCGCGCGGCGCTCTCGCCGCTTGGGTCGCCAAGCGCCGCGCGCGCGTTGGCGATGGTGCGCCAGTTTTGCAGTTCGACCCAGGGGTTGCCGTGCGCCAGCGCATTGGACTTGGCCGCGACGCTGTCGGCCTGGGCGTAGTTGGCCTGCGCCAGATAGGCCTCGCCGAGCAGCGACCAAACGAAGGGATTGCGCGGCTCGATGCGCAGCGCGCGCTCTAGCGCGGACGCCGCCTGCTGCGGTGCGCCGGCATCGAGGGCCGTACGGGCCTGGCGCATCAGCGCGGTGACCGCGGCGCCGCTCAGGTCCTCCGCGCGCTGCGGCTGGCCCGGCGCGTCGCTGATGCCCGGCGGCGGCAACGGCCGTGCCGGTACCGACGGCGCTGGCGTCGCCACCGGCTGGCCGACGATGGTGGGTTCCTCCGGGGTCCACACTCGACGTTGGCCCTCGCTGCTCGCACACGCCGACAGACCCAGCACCATCCCGAGCACGACGATCCGCTTCACGACACCCCTTGTCCTTGCGCTGCCCGTACGTGAGTTTAGTGTGCTTCAGTCGCCGAAGATCTCGCGCAGCCAGCGCAGCGGCGCCGACTGCTCGCCGCCGTAGGCGCAGGGCGCCCATTCCTGCGGACCCCAGCCGGCCATGAACGGGATCTCGAGGGTATCGGAACAGCCGCCGTCGGCGAGCAGCCCGGTCAGCCGGTCCACGCGCAGCAGCTCGACGCTGGCCGGCGGAATCGGATCGAAATTGCGTACGCCGATGTCGCGCATCACCCGCGCCCAGATCGGCAACGCACCGCTGGCGCCCGACAGCCCGGTGGGCTGGTTGTCGTCGCGCCCGACCCAGATCACGGCGACGCGGTCGGCGGAAAACCCGGCGAACCAGCTATCGCGGTAGTCGTCGGTGGTGCCGGTCTTGCCGGCGACGATGGCGTGACCCGGCAGCGCCGCGTAGACGCCGCGGCCGGTGCCCTCACTGACCACGCGCTGCATGCCCCAGCCGATCAGATACACCGGCCCGTCCGGCAGGGTCTGACGCACCGCGATCGGATAGCGCGACAGCGGCTCGCCGTCCTTGGTCTGCACCTCGCGGATCGCCGACAGCGGCGCCTGGAAACCGCCGGCGGCGAGCGTGCCATAGATCTGCGCCACTTGCAGCGGCGACATGCCGATGGCGCCGAGGAATAGCGACGGCAGCGCCTGGGCGTCGCCCTCATAGCCGGCGCGACGGATCGTGCGCAGCACCTGCTCGGCGCCGACCCGCAGCCCGGTGTAGACCGTCGGCAGGTTGTACGACTGCGCCAGCGCACGATACAGCGGCTGCGGACCGTGCAACTGCCTGTCGTAGTTGCGCGGCGCCCACAGCGCGCCGTGCGGCAGACGCAGCTCGATCGGCTCGTCCGGCAGGATCGAATACAGGTTGAACTCGCCCGGCCGCTCGAGCGCGGTCAGATAGACGAAGGGCTTGACCAGCGAACCGATCGGCCGCTGCGCGTCGAGCGCGCGGTTGAAGCCGGCGAAACGCACCTCGCGGCCGGCGACCAGCGCCAGCACCTCGCCGCCGTCGGCGCTGGTGATCACGCCGGCTGCCTGCAACGTCTGCGGCTTGATCTTGCGCGTCCGCTCGATCTCGGCCAGTCCTTCGACGATGCGCCGCTCCAGCGCCTCCTGTACGCGCGGGTTGAGCGTCGTGAAGATCCGCAAACCCTCGTTGGTCAGATCGGCTTCGTCGTACTGGCCGCGCAACTGACGCTTGACCAGATCGACGAAGGCCGGATAACGCTCGGCGCCACCGCTGCGGCCGCCGTCGACGCCCAGCGGCTGCGCCAGCGCGCGCCGGTACGCGGCCTCATCGATCAGCCCGTCGGCGAGAAAGACCTCGAGCACCAGATTGCGCCGCGCCAGCGCGCGCTCGGCGTGGCGCCGCGGGTTGTAGAACGAGGGCCCCTTGATCAGGCCGACCAAGAGCGCGATCTCCTGCGGCTCCAGCTCGGCCAACGGCTTGTTGAAATAAAAACGCGCCCCCAGGCCGAAACCGTGCACCGCACGGCTGCCGTCCTGGCCCAGATGCACCTCGTTGAGATAGGCCTCGAGAATCTCGTCCTTGTCGTAGTGGCGCTCGATCAGCAGGGCCATGAAGGCCTCGTTGATCTTGCGCGCCCAGGTCTGGCGATTGTTCAAAAAGAAGTTCTTCACCAGCTGCTGGGTGATCGTGCTGCCCCCCTGCACCACGCGGCCGGCGCGCAGATTGGCGAGCATCGCGCGCAGGATCGCGCGCGGACTGACGCCAAAGTGACTGTAAAACTGGCGGTCCTCGACCGCGACGAGGCCGTCGATCAGCAACTGCGGCACCTCGTCGATGCGCACCAGCACGCGGTCCTCGCCGTGGCTGGGCGAGATGCTGCCGATCAGCATCGGATCGAGACGGAAAATATCCACCGGCGCGCCGTCGCCGATACGCGCGATCGAGGCGATGCGCTCGCCACCGAAGCGCACGGCGAGCGTCTGCGCCGGCTGCGGTCCATCCCAAAAAGCGAACTCGCGCACGTGGATGTCGATTTGGCTGCGCGAGGGCACAAAGCTGCCCGGACCGGCGAGGTGCGGGTCTTCGCGGTAGCCCAGGCGGTTGAGCTCATGCACCAGCTCGGTGGGACTGAGCTCGAGCCCGGTATAGATCTCCATCGGCGCCGCATAGACCTGCGCCGGCAGGGCCCAGCGCGCACCGGCGAAGCGCTCGCGAATCTCGCGGTCGAGCCGCAACAGGTAGGCGCTCAGGAACACGAGCCCGACGCTCGCGGCGACGAGCAGCGTGGACGCGAGCGCGATCCTGAGCGTTCGGGGTTTGCGGCGGGCCATGAAGGCGCGCAGTGTAGACGATCGGCGCCGCGCCGGACTCGCGGCGTCGAAAGTATGAGCCGCCGGCATCCGCCGGCGGCTCGCGGTGCCTGCGGGCCGGTCAGTCGAGTTCGATCACGTCGATACGGTAGAACGCCGTGGTGCCGCTGACCTCGTGCCCGACCACCAGCATCGGCACGTCGATCGGGCTGTCCTCGGCGGCGATGAACACCAGCCCCTCGGGGCCGAGGTCGCCGGCCTGGGGATCATCCCCCGGCGTACGGCTGAAATCGCGCGAGTTGAGGTACTGGACGAAGCGCGCGCTCTGCGGATTGGTCACGTCGTAAACCATGATGCCGCCGATGCGTTCCAGACCGATGAACGCGAACGTGCGCCCGGCGATCTGGCCGAGAACCAGGCCTTCCGGCTCCGGCCCCTTGGCATCGCTGCGGTCCTCGGCCTCGTTGCCGTCATGGCTCGCGTTGAAGTTCTGCGGATAGCGCCGCGCCGTGATGCGCTCGAAATCGGCTCCACTGTCGTAGAGCTGCATCGCGCCCTCGCTCCAGATCGAGAACGAACGGCCGCCGAGCACGTACAGCGCGTCGAAGTCGCCGTCGCCATCGGTGTCGCCGTTGAAGCGCGTCGCCGCGAGCCGGCCGATCGCCTCGTCGGCCTGCAGCGTCGCCGCATCTGGGAAGGCCTCGGCATCGAGCGTCAGGGATTTGATGCGCGTCGTCTCCCCGCCTGGGATGAAATCGTTGCGGTCGTCACCCTCGTTCGCGGTGATGTAGTAGGTCTTGCCGTTGAAGGCGTAACTCGCGATCGCATCCGGCTGGTACATGCCGAACACGGGCCAGTTGCGGATGTTGATCGCGCCATCGCGGTCGCTGGCGTCGAGCTCGTTGCCGAGCACGCGATGGTCCTTGTAGCCCAGCGGCAGTACCTCGGTGAACACCGGCGCCGACAGGTCCGATAGGTCGAGCACACCGATCGCATTGGCCTCCTGCAGCGCCACCCAGGCTGATGCACCATTGGGGGCGACGGCGATGTACTCCGGCTCCAGATCCTGCGCGACCGTGGCGCCGGGACCGTAGATGCGCACGCCGGATTCGCGCAGCGCCGCCGCCTGTGCATTGAACGCCGAGAAATCCGCGGTGGCGACGCTCGGGTTCGCAAACCCGCCGCTCACGTCGATGACGCTGACCGAGCCGGGCGGATCGACGGTGTAACCCTCGCTCGGTTCACCTTCGTTGGCGACCAGCACCGCCTTACCATCGGGGGTGAACGTGAGCATGTCCGGCAGCGCGCCGACCCTCGCTTCGCCGAGCTTCTGCAGGCTGGTGGTGTCGTAGAACACGACCTTGCCCGGATCGGTCTTCGGATCGGCCTCGATCGCCACCGCGGCGACGCCGTCGAAGATCGCGACGCTGTTGGCCCCCGCACCCTCGGCGCTGGCATCGATGGTTTCGAGCAGCACCGGCGCGCTCGGATCGGCGACGTCGAGCACGTCGACCGTCGCCGCCGCAGCATTGATCACGAACAATCGCTGGGTCTTGGGATCATGGTCGATGATCTCGGCCGCGCCTTCATCGAACACGTTCGCGGCGTAGCGGCCGATCAGCGACAGGTCGAGCAAGACCTCAGCGCTGCCACCCGGCCCCTGCGGACCGGCGGGCCCCTGCGGACCGGCCGGTCCGGTGGCGCCGTCGTCGCCGTCACAGGCCGAAAGACAAAGTGCCAGTGCCGCGAACGCGGCGGCCAACCCCTGCTTGAAACGCATGCCTGTACACCCCTTGGTCGGATCTGACGAAGGGGCGACTGTAGGCAGCCGCGATGACGGCGGCGTGACGCCGCGATGACGGGCGCGGCCGGCGCGAAGGGCTCAGCCGCCCTTGACCTCGCGTTCCATGGCCTCGATCGAGACGTGGCGCACGTCCTTGCCCTTGACGTAGTAGATCACGTACTCGGCGATGTTCTTGGCGTGATCGCCGATGCGTTCGAGCGCGCGCACGCTCCAGATGATGTCCATGACCCGGCGGATCGTGCGCGGGTCTTCCATCATAAAGGTGATGCACTGGCGCATCAGCGACTCGTACTCGCGGTCGATCGCCTGATCCTCGCGCGCCGCGGCCAGCGCCGCCTCGGCGTCCATGCGCGCGAAGGCGTCGAGCGCGTCGTGCACCATCTGCACCACGTGGCGCGACAGGTGCTGGACCTCCAGCATGCCGACGCTGAGCCGGTCCTGCGAGGACAGGTCGACGGCCATGCGCGCGATCTTCTCGGCCTCGTCGCCGATGCGTTCGAGATCGGTGATGGTCTTGATCACGGCATAGACCAGGCGCAGGTCGCTGGCGGTGGGCTGGCGCCGCGCGAGGATGCGCGCGCATTCCTCGTCGATGAAGACTTCCAGCTCGTTGACCTTGTAGTCGTTCTTCGCGACCTGCTGGCCGAGTTCGCTGTCGGCGTCCATCAGCGCACGGGTCGCATCGACGATCTGCTGCTCGACCAGTCCGCCCATCGCCAGTACGCGCTGACGCACGTCCTCCAGCTCGGCGTTGAACTGACTGGAGATGTGTTGCTTGTAGCCGGGGGTGCTCATAGATGAGTTTCGAATTGCCAGTTTCCAGTCGACCGCCGTCCGTTAGCCGTATCGGCCGGTGATGTAATCCTCGGTCTGCTTCTGCTTGGGCTTGGTGAAGAGCTGGTCGGTGCTGCCGTATTCGATCAGATCACCCAGGTACATGAACGCGGTGTAGTCGGACACGCGCGCGGCCTGCTGCATGTTATGGGTGACGATGACGATGGTGTAGCGGTTCTTTAGATCGTTGATCAGCTCCTCGACTTTGAGCGTCGAGATCGGATCCAGCGCCGAGCACGGCTCGTCGAGCAAGATCACGTCGGGCTGAATCGCAATGGCACGCGCGATCACCAAGCGCTGCTGCTGACCGCCGGACAGGCTCAGCGCGGAATCGTCGAGCCGGTCCTTGACCTCGTCCCACAGCGCCGCGCCCTTGAGCGCCCACTCAACGGTGTCGTCGAGATCGCGCTTGCGGGTGACGCCGGCCAGACGCATGCCATAGGCGACGTTCTCGTAGATCGACTTCGGAAACGGGTTGGGCTTCTGGAACACCATGCCGACGCGCCGGCGTAGCATCGCCACGTCGACGTCGCGATCGAAGATGTTCTTGCCGTGCAGACGGATCTGGCCGTCGATGCGGCAACCGTCGATCAGGTCGTTCATGCGGTTGAAGCAGCGCAGCAACGTGGACTTGCCGCAGCCCGACGGCCCGATGAACGCGGTGACCCGATGCTGGGCGATCTTCAGGCTGATGTTCTTGAGCGCCTGCGCCGCGCCGTAATAGAGGTTCAGTCGATCGACTTCGAGGGCGATCCGCTCGTCGGCCAGCCCCGTGCGGGCCTGTTCGCGCCGCATCGCGTCGATGTCGAGACCTTCGGCCAGTGCCGTCTTGGGTTGAACGCCGGACATAGGGGTGGATTCCATGGGGGATACTCTCGCGCCGGCCGGGATCAATGATCCAGTGCCTTGTAGCGCTCGCGCAAGCGGTTGCGGATCATGACCGCGCTGACGTTGAGCAGCACGACCACCAGCACGAGCAGGAACGAGGTCGCGTAGACCAGCGGCCGCGCGGCCTCGACGTTGGGCGACTGGAAGCCCACATCGTAGATGTGGAAGCCCAGATGCATGAACTTGCGCTCGAAATGGATGAACGGAAAGTTGCCGTCGATCGGCAGTGTCGGCGCCAGCTTGACCACGCCGACCAGCATCAGCGGTGCGACCTCGCCGGCGGCGCGCGCGATCGCCAGGATCAACCCGGTCATCATCGCGGGCGAGGCCATCGGCAACACCACACGCCAGAGGGTTTCGGCCTTGGTCGCGCCCAGCGCCAAGGAGGCCTCGCGCAGCGAGCGCGGGATGCGCGTCAGCCCTTCCTCGGTGGCGACGATTACCACCGGCAGCGTCAGCAGCGCCAGCGTCAGCGAGGCCCAGAGGATGCCCGGCGTGCCGAACACCGGCGCCGGTGCGGCCTCCGGGTAGAACATGCGGTCGATGCCACCGCCGATGAAGTAGACGAAGAAGCCCAGGCCGAACATGCCGAACACGATCGACGGCACGCCGGCGAGATTGTTCACGGCGATGCGGATCGCGCGTGTCATCGCGCCCTGGCGCGCGTACTCGCGCAGGTACAGCGCCGCGAGGATGCCAAACGGCGTCACCACGATCGACATGATGATCACCATCAGCACCGTGCCGAAGATCGCCGGGAAGATGCCGCCTTCGGTATTCGCCTCGCGCGGCTCTGCGGAGACGAACTCCCAGATCTTGCCGAGGAAGTGACCGGTCTTGGCCAGCACGTTCATCTGGTTGGGCCGGTAGCCGTGCACCAGCAGCGCCAGCGGGATCGATCGTACTTGACCGTCGACGGTGCGCACGCGCACCGCGTCACGGCGGATCTCGCGGTTGAGCGCATTGAGCTCGGCGCGCAGCGCCTCGTACTTTTGATCCTGCTCGCGGCGGCGTGCATCAAGCGCGGCGAACTCGCTCGCATGCGTCTCGGGTGACTTGCCGTCGAGCTCCAGCCGGCGGCGCTGCAGGCGGATGCGTTCGATCTCGTAGTTGATCGCGCCGATGCGCCGCTTCTCGATCTCGCGGATCTGCGCGCGCAGCGCATCGACACGGCGCTGTGCCTTCTGGTATGCGGCCCAGGCCTCGTCGCCGCCGATGAGGTTGCCGTCGACCTCCACCGCGTCGAGAAAGCCGTGGAAATTGCCCCATTCGAGGCGCTCGAAGACCACGGCGTCGGCCGGGGTGCTACGGTCGATCAGCCAGTCGGCGATCACGTAGCGGAAATCCACGCCGCCGACGTCGCGATTGCCGATCTTGAGCAGGATGCGCTCGTACAGGTCGCGCTCGGGGTCGACCGGCAAGCCGGCATCGAGCAGACGCGCCGCGGTCACCTCCTCCTGCGAGCGGATCTCGGCCAAAAGCGGCACGACCGGCGCGCCCGGCTGCACGTAACGCGCCTGCACCAGATCCGCCGGCCAGAAGTGCGGCAGGCCGCGCGATGCGGTCAACACCAGCAGCGACAGGGTGATGATGAAGGCGACCGAGATTGCCGCGGCGGTCAGCCAGATCCACGGCTGGCCGGACTTGACGTAGGCGGCGACCGTCGAGGTGTCGCCAGCGGCGAGCTGCTGCGCGTAGGACGGTGAGGTCGGTTCCATGAGCAGGGATCAGAGGTTGCTGTAACGCGCGCGCAGCCGCTGGCGCACGACCTCGGCCAGGGTGTTGAGCAGGAAGGTGAACACGAACAGCACGAGGCCAGCGAGGAACAGCAGCCGGAAGTGCGTGCTGCCGACCTCCGACTCCGGCATTTCGACGGCGACGTTGGCCGCCAGCGTGCGCATGCCCGAGAACATGCTGAAATCGGTGACCGGCGTGTTGCCGGTGGCCATCAGCACGATCATGGTCTCGCCGACGGCGCGACCCAGACCGATCATCACCGCCGAAAAAATGCCGGGGCTCGCGGTCGGCAGCACCACGCGCACCAGGGTCTGCCAGGTGGTCGCGCCGAGTGCCAGCGAACCCAGCGTCAGGTGCCGCGGCACGGTGAAGATCGCGTCCTCGGCGATCGAGAAGGTCACCGGAATCACGGCCACGCCCATGGCGATGCCGACCACCATCGCGTTGCGCTGGTCGTAGCCGATGCCCAGCGTCTGATCCATCCACGCCTGCATGTTGCCGCCGAAGGCCACCGCCTCGATCGGCTTGGCGACGGCAAAGCAAAACCACACCACCAGCGCGATCACCGGCACCAGCAGCGCGGCTTCCCAGCCGGCCGGCACGCGGTAGCGCAGCGCGCGCGGCATGCGCAGCCACGCGTAGCCGAAGATCGGCACCGACAAGGGCAGCAGGATCAGCGTCAAGAACACGCCGGGTAGATTGGTCTCGACGAAGGGTGCGAGCCACAGGCCGGCGAGAAAACCGAGGATCACCGACGGCAGCGCCGCCATGATCTCGACCGTCGGCTTGACCAGCTGGCGCATCTGTGCCGACATGAAGTACGCGGTGAAGATCGCGCCGAGAACCGCCAGCGGGACGGCGAAGATCATCGCGTAGAACGCGCCCTTGAGCGTGCCGAGCGACAACGGCGTCAAGCTGAACTTGGGCTCGAAGTCCGACGTCGCGGCCGCCGATTGCCACAACAGGCGCGGCTCGTCATAGCTTTCGTACCAGACCCTGCCCCACAGCGCCTTGAGCGAAACCTCAGGGTGCTCGTTGTCGACGTCGAAGCCGCGGATCTGGCCGTCGGCGCCGACCGCCATCAGGTATTGCGCACGGGGATTGAAGGCCAGCAGCGCGACCGCGCCGTCGAGCAGCTTTTCGCTGACGATGCGCCGGTGAGCGGTGGCGTGGTACAGCGTGACCTGGCCGTCGGCGTGGCCGACCGCGAACGTGCGGCGGCGCAACTCGACGCCAATCGCCGTCGGCTCGGCGCTGCCCTTGGGCGGGCGCAAGTCGCGCACACGCGCGAGGTAGTAGGCGCCTTGATCGTCGCGCGCCGGGAACCATTGCGAGATCACACCATCGGCCTGGGCGACGACGATCGAGATGCCGCCGGACAGATAACGCGCCGCGCGCACGGCCGAGCCCACTTCGTAAACGCCGACGAGCTGCGCGGTAGCGCCGCCGAGACGGTACATGGCGATGCGCCCGGCCTCGCGGTCGATCACGTACAGCCAGCTCAGCAACGGCTCGAGCAGCAGCATGTCCGCCTTGACCGCCGGTGTGAACCGTTGCAGCGCACCCTCCTCGACCTCGACCTCGCCCAGCAGATTCTCGCGTCGGTCGAAGCGCTTGATCTCGACGTCGCCGCTCGCGTCGATGGCGGCGAGCACCAGCGCATTGCGTTCGGCGCGCGCGACCAGGCCGTGGCCCGGTGCGTCCATGAACGGCAGCGGCGCCTCACCCATCGGATACTCGACATACGGCGTGATCAGGCGTCGGCCATCCGGATAGCTGACGCGATAGCGATGGCGCAGCACGCTGACGCGCCCGTCGGCGAGCTGCACCGCGAGTTCGCCGCGTTCGGCCGAGATTTCGGCGAGGCCGACGACCTGACCGTCGGCCTGCGCGATCGGCTGGCGATCGCGCAGCTCGCCGCTGTATAAGTCGAAGAACACCAGCTCGCCGCTGCCGGTGACGCGCAGGCCGATCTCGCCCTGCTCCTCGGCGGCGACATACAGCGTGGACGCCTGCGGGCCCGGCATCGCAAAACTCTGCCGGGCCTCGATGTGAGCGCCACGGAACAACGGCACGACCTCGGACAGCAGGTAGACGAAGATCAGCAGCAGCGCGCCGATCACGCCCAGCCCGCCCAGCCACACCACCCAACGCGCCACGCCGTCCTTGAGATAGCGTGACCGCATGCCCGGCGCCTTGCCGGCAATGATGCTCTGCATGCCGGGGCTGGCGAGGCTGGACTGGGGTTCGCTCATGGCTGTGGTGTGCGCCCGGGATCGGATGGGTATGGCAATGGCGGGGCCTTGGGTCAGAAGCTGAGCTGCGCCCGCGCCGCCACCAGGCTGCCCTCGACGTTCGAATCGACTTCGCCCTGAATGTACTCGAACATGAAGCGCACGTTCGGGTTGACGAACCAGTTGGCGCCCGCAGAAAGCTGACCGACATCGACGTCCGGATCATTGCCCTTGCGGTCGATACGGTCGTAACGCAGCTTCAACTCCCACGCCCCCAGAGCGCTGGCCGGCTTCGGCGATTTGAACACGCCCTTTTTCACATCATACGGCTTGACCTCGCCCCCCAGCAGCCACGAAAGCTGGACGTACGCGGCCGAGAGCTCAGTATCTTCCCCTGCGGGTTGCGCGAGTGTGACAAAGTGGTATTCGCTCTGCAGCGCCAGCGCGCCGACGCGGCCGGCCAGCTCCAGCCCCAGGCTCTGCTGCTCGTCGGTGGTGCTGCCCAGGCCCTGCGACGGGCCGCGGCGGCCGGCATAGCGCACCGACGCGCCCACGGTCTTGCCATTGGCCGGCTTGTCGAGGCTGGCGATGCCGCCGACGTGGAACAGCACCTCGTCGCCGAGCACCGGCAAGACGTAGCCGCGGGCGGTCACGCCCATACCGTCGGTGTCGTCGTCGCTGTCGGCGCCATTGCGCAGGTTGTAGGCGGCAACCCCCCAGCCGTAGTTCGTGCCGGCGGCGTCCGCGAAGACGCCGGTCTGGTACTGGCGGTAGATGCCCGAGCCGCTCGCGAAGGGGCGCTCCATGAACAGCAGGTCGTTCGAGCTGGTCAGCTCCTCCATGCCGCGATAAGGCTTGGCCTGGCCGAGGCGCAGCTTGACACCAGCCAGCTCGGTGCCGATCCACATCTCGC
Organism: Sinimarinibacterium thermocellulolyticum; assembly: GCF_040327995.1. NCBI lineage: Bacteria > Pseudomonadati > Pseudomonadota > Gammaproteobacteria > Nevskiales > Nevskiaceae > Sinimarinibacterium > Sinimarinibacterium thermocellulolyticum. The sequence goes on from NZ_JBEPIJ010000010.1 coordinate 71,131, forward strand.
GGAAGCCCGAGCCGTTGTCGCCGTTCTGGCCGGCAAAGTCGTTCTCGAACTTGTATGTCCAGCCGTAGGCCTCGCCTTCGAGCGTCAGACGCGCGCGGCGGAAGAACACGCCGGTGGGCAGATCGCCGAACTCGTCGTCGTCGATCCAGACGTTGCTGTCGAGATGGATGCGACCGCCCAGCCGCGCGGAAAAACGGCCGTCGTCGGACGTGACCTTGATGCCGCCGCGCGTTTCCACGGTTTCGGCCCAAGCGGGCGCCGCGACGATGCCGGCGAGCAGGACGCCGGTTCCCAACAGGAGTTTATTCATGTGCACTCCCAGGTGACGCCCGCGCCAGCGGGCGCGGGCCTGAACGATGGCAGACTCTGGATACGCCAGGGCGACGACCACCGCCGCCCCGGGCCGGATGCGGGATTACTCGAGGCCGAGATCGCGGCGGATGCGGGCGGCGAGCTTTTCAGGCAGCGGGGTATAGCCGTCCTTCTGCACCACTTCCTGACCCTGGCGCGAGAGCACCATGCGGAAGAACTCGGCTTCCAGCGGCGGCAGCGGCTTGTTCGGCGCCTTGTTCACATAGACGTAGAGCAGGCGCGACAGCGGATAGTCGCCCGACACCGCGTTCTCGTCGGTGGCTTCGACGAAGGGATCACCGTCCTTGGCCGACAACGGCAGCGCGCGCACTCCCGAGGTCTTGTAGCCCAGACCGGAATAGCCGATCGCCGCGAGGCTGGTGGAAACCGACTGCACCACCGAGGCCGAGCCCGGCTGTTCGTTGACGGTGGACTTGAAATCACCCTTGCACAGCGCGTGCTCCTTGAAGTACCCGTAGGTGCCGGACACCGAGTTGCGGCCGTACAACTGGAACGGACGGCTGGTCCACTCGCCGGTCAGCCCGAGATCGCCCCAGCGGGTCAGATCCTTGGCGCCGCCGCACTTGCGCGTGGCCGAGAAGATCGCGTCCACCTGCGGGATCGACAGGCCCTCGATCGGATTGTCCTTGTTCACGTAAATCGCGAGCGCGTCGATGGCGACGCCGACCGCAGTCGGCTTGTAGCCGTATTTTTGCTCGAAGGCCTGGATTTCCTGGTCCTTCATCGGCCGCGACATCGGCCCGAAGTTGGCGGTGCCCTCGGTCAGCGCCGGCGGCGCCGTGGACGAGCCCGCGCCCTGGATCTGGATGTTCACGTTGGGATAGAACTTCTGGTACGCCTCGGCCCACAGCGTCATCAGATTGTTCAGCGTGTCCGAGCCGATGCTGGAGAAGTTGCCCGAGACGCCGGCGACCGGCTGGTACACCGGCAGCGCCGGGTCCACGGTCGTCGAACCCGCCTCGACCGCCCTTTCGGCCGCAGCCGGCTCGGCCGTCGGCGTCGCCTGCGGCACCGCGGTCGCGGGCGCGGCTGCCGGGCTCGGCGCCGCCGGGAGGGTGGGTTCTTCCTTCTTGCCGCAGGCGCCGAGCGCGAGCATCAGGGCCAGAACAGCGGGAGCAGCGATCCAACGTTTCATGGGCGTCCTCGATCCGGTGTTGGTGGGCGGCGCAGTCTGGCCGCAAGACGCGCGCACAGTATGAAACTTTCGTGACAGTTTGATGACAGCGGTCGGCCGGGGTGGCCGCGCCGTGCTCAGTCGCGATTCGATGCCGCTGCGGCGACCGCCGGCAGGCGCAGGGTCCGCTGCGGCGGGAAAACGCAACAGAAGGTGCTGCCGACGCCGACCTCGCTTTCGATCTCCAGACGTGCGTCGAAGGCCTCGAGCGCGTGCTTGACGATCGACAGTCCCAGGCCGGTGCCGCCGCTGGCCTGCGAGCGGCCCACATCGACGCGATAGAAGCGCTCGGTCAGGCGCGGAATGTCCTTCTGCGGGATGCCGATGCCGGTATCGGCCACCGAGAAGCGCACCCCCTCGGCGCTTTCGTGCCAGCGCACGCGGATCGCCCCGCCCGGCGGGGTGTAGCGCACGGCGTTGCCGATCAGGTTGACGAAAATGCTCTGCAATTGCGTTTCGCCGCCGGTCAGCCCCAGGCGCGGGTCGATGTCCAGCTCGAAACGGTGTTGGCCGCGCGAGAGCTGGCGCGCGTCCTCGACCGCACGCTGGATCAGCGCCGGCGCATCGAGCGGGTCCTGCCGCATCTGCGCACGGGCGGATTCCAGGCGCGCGAGCTTGAGCATGTCGTTGATCAGGTTCTCCATGCGCACCGCCTGCTGGCGCATCTCGTCGATCGGCGACCGCCATGGCGCGAGCGTGCCATCCCCCTTGGCCTCGGCCTCCATCAGATCGAGATAGCCGCGGAGCACCGTCAGCGGCGTGCGCAGTTCGTGCGAGGCATTGGCGACGAAATCGCGCCGGGCGGCGTCCAGCAGCAGCCGTTCGGAGACATCACGCGCGATCAGCAGGCGCTGATGGTTGCCGTAAGGCACGATGCGCAGCGACAGGGTCTTGGCGGGGTTGATCGGCGACGGCACCTCGACCTCGCGCGCGTAATCGCCGCCGTCGAAGTACCGGGCGAAGTCGGGATGCCGGATCAGATTCGGCACGCGGATGCCGATGTCTTGCGGCGAGCGCAGACCGAGCAGGCGCTGTGCAGCGCCATTGAACCAGGCGATCTCGCCACGCTCGCCGAGCACCACCGCGCCATCGGGCAGAGCCGCCGTCGACGCCTGGAACTCGGCGAGGATCGCCGCGAGCTTCTTCTTTTTCTTGCGGTTCTTGCGCTGCAGATCGACGAGACCGTCGAACACCTCGCCCCACAGGCCACCGGGCTCGGGCAGCTCGACGCGCTTGGGCGCCTGCAGCCACAGACGCAGGCGGATCACGTGGCGGGTCTGCTGCAACAGCAGCACCAGCAGCACGACGGCGACGCCAACGGCCGCATGCTCCAGCCAGCCGCCGACCAATGCGCCGAGCAGCAAGGCCAGCGCGAGCCGCAGCAGCTCGCGGCGCCACAGGCGCAGCCGCGTCGCCGCAGGCACGACGACGGGCGCCGCGGGGGCGGTCTCGGACCTCGGCCGATCGCCCGCGGCGGCACTCATCCCATCTTCAGATTTTCTCGGAGAAGCGATAGCCGGACCCACGCACGGTCTGAATCATCGCATCGTAACCGAAAGGCTCCAGCGCCTTGCGCAGACGGCGGATGTGCACGTCGACGGTGCGCTCCTCGACGTAGACGTTCTGCCCCCAGACGCGGTCGAGCACTTGCTCGCGCGAGTAGACGCGCTCGGGGTGGCTGACGAAAAAGTGCAGCAGGCGGTACTCGGTCGGTCCGAGCTTGACCGGCTGGCCCCTGGCGGTGACCCGCTGGCTCGCCGCATCGACCACCAAGCCGTTGATCGCCACGCGCTCCTCCTCACCACCCGGCACCGCGCGGCGCAGGACGGCGTGGATGCGTGCAATCAGTTCAGGATACGAAAACGGCTTGGAAACGTAGTCGTCGCAGCCCACGTTGAGCCCGCGGATCGCGTCCTCCTCCTCGGCGCGTGCGGTCACCATGATGATGGGGATGTCCCGGGTCGTGATCTGCGACTTGAGCTCGCGCGTCAGCTCGATGCCGGACACCCCGGGCATCATCCAGTCCATCAAGATCAGGTCCGGTCGCTGGTCGGCGATGCGCAACCGCGCATCCTGTGCCGACTCGGCCTCGACGACACGGAACTCCGCGCGCGACAGCGCGAAGCGCAGCAGCTCGCGGATCGGCGCCTCGTCATCCACCACCAGTATCAACTTGCCCTGCATCGGCATGATCCCATTAAAAAACGGACCAAGGATATGAACAATAGATGACCAATTCGTGACAGGCGCTGCGCCGCTGCCTGCATGGCACTGCGCTATCGCCGTCATCAATCGAAATGCTTTGACCTATCATCCCCCCGCCCGTAGCATGCGGCGCCCCGCGCATCGCGCTGCCACCGGGAACAACACGCATGAACAGCCAGCACCACCGCCTGATCATTCTCGGCTCCGGCCCCGCCGGTTACACCGCCGCGATCTACGCCGCGCGCGCCAATCTGCGTCCGGCGCTGATCACTGGGCTGGAAGTGGGCGGTCAGTTGATGACCACGACCGAGGTCGACAACTGGCCCGGCGACGTCGAGGGTCTGCTCGGCCCGGATCTGATGGCGCGCATGCAAAAGCACGCCGAGCGTTTCGACACACGGCTCATCTACGACCACATCCACACGGTCGATCTGAAGAACCGCCCGTTCACGCTGACCGGGGATCAGGGGCGCTATACCTGCGATGCGCTGATCATCGCCACCGGCGCCAGCGCCAAATACCTGGGCCTCGACAGCGAGCAGGCGTTCCGCGGCAAGGGCGTGTCCGCCTGCGCGACCTGCGACGGCTTTTTCTACAAGAACCAGGACGTCGCCGTGATCGGTGGCGGCAATACCGCAGTCGAGGAAGCCTTGTACCTGTCGAACATCGCGCGCAAGGTCACCGTGGTGCACCGCCGCGACCGCTTCAAGGGCGAGAAGATCCTGCACGACAAGCTGTTCAAGCGACAGGCCGAGGGCAAGGTCGAGATCGTCTGGGATTCGACGCTCGATGAGGTACTCGGCGACGAGAGCGGCGTCACCGGCATGCGCATCCGCCACGTCAAGACCGGCATAACGCGCGAGATCGCCGTCAAGGGCGTGTTCATCGCCATCGGCCACACGCCGAACACCGGCATCTTCGAGGGTCAGCTCGACATGAACGGCGGCTACATCAAGGTCAAGTCCGGCAGCGACGGCGACGCCACCGCAACCAGCGTGCCCGGCGTGTTTGCAGCCGGCGACGTCATGGATCACGTCTACCGCCAGGCGATCACCTCGGCCGGTAGCGGCTGCCAAGCGGCGCTCGACGCCGAGCGCTATCTCGACCAACTCGCCGGCAACTGACCGCCGCAGCCGCCATGCGCCTCTACTGCAGCCTGACCTCGCCGTACTCGCGCAAGGTGCGCGTGGCCTTGATCGAGCAGGGCATCGCGGCCTCGGTCGAGATGATCATGACCGATCCGTTCGCACCGCCGCCCGAGCTGCTCGCGGCGAATCCGATGTCCAAGATCCCGACCCTGGTGACCGATCGCGGGGAGGCGCTGCCGGATTCGAACCTGATTCTCGAATACCTGCAGGCACGTCACGGCGGCTTCGCGCCGCTGCCGCGCGGCAGCCGCCGCTGGGCAACGCTGCGCCTGCAGCGCATCGCCGAGGGCATCATCGATGCCGCGGTGGCCACCGTCTACGAGCGTCGGCGCCCGGAAGGCATCGTCTACATTCCATTCCTGGACCGCCAGGCGCTGGCCATCCAGCGCGCCATCGCCGTGCTGGAGGCGGAATGCGGCGCCTTGTCGCTCACCGGCGTCGGCGTCCTCGAAATCACTGCCGGCGTCGCGCTCAGCTACCTGGACTTTCGGCTGCCCTACCTCGAATGGCGCCAGTCGGCGGCATCGCTGGCCGCCTGGCACGCGCAGTTCGCGCAGCGGCCGTCGATGGTCCAGACCGCGCCACCGACCTGATCAGACCGACGAGCCGAACGCGGCGATGGCGCGCATGCGCTCCTGTTCGCGGGCGATGAACTGCGCCCACTGCTCGGCCACGGTGCGCGAGCGTTCGTCCTCGGCGGCTTTGGCGAAGGCCGCCTGCGCCGCCGGTAACTGATTCAGCTCGTACAGCGCCAGACCGAGCACGACGTTGGCGATGTCCGGGCGACGCAGACCGCCCTTGTCGATCGCGCGGCGCGCGGCCTCGGCGGCCTCGCGCCACTGGCCCTGCTCCATCAACGCCTGCGCCAGGCGCAGTTCCGACTCGCCGTCGCCGGCGACGTGCGCGGCACGGCGTAGTACCTCGATCGCCGCCTCGTAATCCTTGGCGCGCACATAGGCATCGGCCAGCAGGTTCAGATGCTGCGCATCGGCCTCGACCAGCTTCTTGTCGATGCCCTCCTGCAACACCTTGGCGGCGCGATACGGCACGTCGTTGCCGAGCAGCAACTGCGCGAGACCAACGTAGTCCTGGCCGCGCTCGAAATAGCCCTGGTCGTAGGCGGCGAGCATCGCCGCGAGCTGGCGCTTCGGATCGTCGAGCTCGCCGTACACGGCGGCGAGCTGCAGCCAGTACTCGCGCTTCGGATAGAGCGCGGCGAGATCCTTGAGCACCACCATCATGTTGCGGTAGTCACCGGATTCGTAATAGATCGAGCGCAGCAAGAGCAGCCAGTTCTCCTTGACCCGCTCACCGCTGTTCTTGGCGTTGACGATCGCGCGCTCGATCGGCCGCTTGGCCTTGTCGTACTGCTTGAGCTGGAAGTAGGCCTGACCGAGCAGCACGTAGGCGTTCGCACTCGGCGCCTCGGTGTTCTGGAACCATTGTTCGAGCACCGCGGCCGCCTTTGCCCACTGCTCGGTCGCCATGTACATCTGCGCGATCGCATACTGCGTGCCGGCGCGCAGGCTGTCAGGCACGCCCTGTTGCTGCAGCACCTGCTCGTAGGCCGCGATCGCCTTGGCGTTGTCGCCCCGCTCATAGTGGCAGAACGCGAGCAGGTAGTAGGCCTGGGCCTTTTCGTAACCGTTCGCATGGCGATCGTCGGCAATGCGCGTGAGGATCGCGATCGCCTCGGCGTGCTCGTCCCGCTCGGCGAGCTCGCGCGCCTTGCTGAGCTGCTTGAACGTCGCCTCGCGCATCGCGACCGTGCGTTCCCCGCGTGCCGCTGATTCTTCCGCCAGTAGCGCCGGCGAGAACAGGCCAAGCAGGACACCCAGCATCAGGATCGTCTTGCGCATGACTACTTCTCCATCTCGAAACGGATCAGGTTCCGTACGCCGCTGACCGCGACCGGCCTGCCGTCGATGACGCGCGGTTTGTAGCGGAACTTGAGCGCAGCCTCGACCGCCGCTTCCTCGAAGATGCCGGGTGGATCGGCCTCGACCGCGCGCGCGTCCACGACCGCGCCGGTCTCGGTGACGGTGAACTCGACCAGCACCCAACCCTCGATCCTTCGCGCGAGCGCCCGCTGCGGATACACCGGCGCGACCTTGACGATCGGCAGGTAGTCGCCGTCCGCGGCGCCGGCACTGCCCATGCCGGCGGAGACCTCGACCTCGACATCGGCGCTGACCGCGCCGATCGCGAAATCCTGTTTGATCGCCTGTGCGCTGAGCTGCTGCTGCGGCACTTCGGGCTGCGGCGGCGGGCGGTCCGGCGGCGGCGGGCGGTCGGGCCTGCGCTCCTTGCGCTCCACATCCTCGTCCTTTTTGACGCGCACGAAGTCGATGACCCGCCCCTGGACTTGCTCGGTGAACGCCGACTTGCCGGTGGCGATCAGCACCGTCATCACGAAGAAGATCGCGAACGTGACCAGCGCCGCAACCGGCGCCGCGACCGGATAACGCCTGATCAGCGCCGTCATGATCCACTCCGAAGCGGGCCGTCGATCCGGCTCACTGCGACTCCGCGGCGATCGAGATCTCGTAGACGCCGGCCGCGCGCGCAGCGTCCATCACCGCGACCAGCCGCTTGGTCTGCGCTTCCTGGTCGGCCTGGATCACCACCGTGCCCTGCGGGTTCTCGGCATGCAGGCGTTCGATGTTCGCGCGCAGCGCATCGACCTCGACACGGCGGCGGTTGATCCAGATCTCACCATTGCGGTCGATGGCGATCAGGATGTTGGCGCGCTCCTGCTTGGTCGCGGTGTCGGCCTCGGGCCGATTGACCTCGATGCCGGACTCCTTGACGAAGGTCGCCGTCACGATGAAGAAGATCAGCATGATGAAGACCACGTCGAGCATCGGTGTGAGGTCGATGTTCGACTCCTCTTCCTCTGCCTTGGGGAAGATCTGGCGCATGGCGTGGTGACTGGGCGATTGCGTTAGTGGTCGAACGTGAGTTCGTCTTCGAGATGCGTCTTCTTCATCTTGGCCTCGCGGTCGAGGATCGCGGTGAAGAACACGCCGGTGAGCGCGCCGACCATGCCGGCCATGGTCGGTATCGTCGCCTTGGAAATGCCCGAAGCCATATGGCGGGCGCTGCCGGTGCCGGCGATGGCCATGGCGTCGAACACCTCCATCATGCCGGTGACGGTGCCGAGCAAGCCGAGCAACGGACACAGCGCGACCATGGCCTTGATCAGCGGCAGTTGCGACTGCAGCTTGATCTTGGCGTCGGCGACCATGGACTGGCGGATCTGGTGCGCCTCCCAGGAGCGGCGCTCGCGGCGCGCCTCCCAGCGCGCCATGATCTGGCGGGCGAGATGCGGAAAGCCGAGGCGGAAGTACATCAGCCGCTCGATGATCAGCGTCCACATGACGAAGACCAAGAGCCCGATCCACAGCAGGATGGGCCCGCCGCGCTCGAGGAAGATCAAAACCTGATCGTAGGCCTCAAGCAGCGCGTACATGGCCCTCGGTCTCCGCGTGCTCCGCCATGATGCCGACGGCGCGCTCCTCGATGACCTGCGCGATACGCTTGGCGCGGCCCTGCGCGATGGTGTGCAGCAGCACCGTCGGGATCGCGACGCACAGGCCCTGCACGGTCGTCACCAGCGCCTGCGAGATGCCACCGGCCATCAGCTTGGGGTCGCCGGTGCCGAACAGCGTGATCGCCTGGAAGGTATTGATCATGCCGGTGACGGTGCCGAGCAGACCGAGCAGCGGCGCGACCACCGAGATGATCTTCAGCAGCGGTAAAAAGCGCGTGAGAGTCGGCGTCTCCTGGGCAATGGCCTCGGTGAGGCGCAGCTCTAGCGTCTCCTGGTCGGTGCCGCGGTACTTTTGATAAGTCGCCATCACGCGACCGAGCGGATTGTCATCACTCGGCTCGGCGCTCTTCATCTGTCGGCGCACCTTGCCCTCGATCGACGACAGCGCGATCAGCCGCTCGATGAACAGCAGCAGGCCGACAACGCCAAGCGCGATGATGACGTAGCCGACGATGCCGCCCTGATGGACGCGCTCCATCAGGTTCGGCGTCTGTATCAACAGCGCCAGAATCGAGCCGCGCGACGGATCGATCCAGAAGTCCTCGACCCGCCCGGCGGGCGCACGGGCATAGTCCGCGGCGACGCTGGTGTAGCGGCGCGCGGGCTGACGCGCAAGCTCGACCAGGTTGCCCCGCTCGCCGTCGTAGTAGAGGAAATCACCACCGGCGACGGCATTGAACTCGCCGACGCGCGTGACTTCGGCCTGACGCTTGTCGCCATTGGGATCGACGATCTCGGCATTGAACTTCACCGACTTGCCGGACTCGATCGCCTGACGCTGCATCTCGAACCACAGCCTCTCCAACTCCTCGATCGACGGCAGGCGCGAACCCGAGCCGGCCTTCTCGATCAACTCGCCGAGAAACGCCTCACGCGCCGGATACTGCGCACTGACCAGCGAGGACTGCACGACCCCGCGGAAGTCACCCGCGGTTTGCTGCAATACGCCGAACAACTCACGCAGCGCACCGAGCCGCTCGTTCAGACGCGCGCTCTGTTCGGCGAGCCTGGCCTCGTTGGTCTGGTACTGCTGCTCGGCGGCGGCACTGCGCGACTCCAGCTCGCGCAGCTCGGCGCGCGCCGCGTTCAGGCGCTCAGTCTGCTGCGCGAGGTCGGCTTCGAACGCCTGGATGCGGCGACGCTGCTCCGCGGCGTCCTTGGCGACACCCTGTTCGATCAGGCGCAGCAGCTCGTCGACCGTGCGCGCGCCGTCGGTCTGTGCGTGGGAAGAAGGAACGACCAGCGCGATCAGCGCGGCGGTGATGAGAAACTTCAGGCGCTTCACAGGCTGGCTCCGGCGGTCGGGATCGGCAGGCGGATGAGATCGGGCGCGGCTTGCTCTCGTGCGATACGGATGCCCTGCCCGATCTGGCCGCGATACGCCCCGGAGAGCGGTTCGAAAGACTGGCTGAACGAGTTCCAACGACCGACTTCTTTGCCGTCGAGACTTTGATAGAACATCGCGATGCGACCGATGCGCAGCACGTCCACCTCGCGGTCGGTGCCGGGCAGCGTCGTGCGATAGGCCTCGATCGTGCGTCCGTAGTCGATCTCGGTGGTGTAGGCCGCCATCACGTTGCGAAACTTTTCGGCGACGGTCACGTCGGCGCGTTCGAGCAGGCTGCGCAGGCTGGCGACCCGCTCGCGGCGCTCCTGCAGCAAGAACGGCAGATCGAGGCTGACGAACTGCTCCAGGCCGTCGATCATGCGCAGCATCAACGGCACGATCTGACGCTCGATCACGGCGACGTCCTGGATCGACTGCTCGATCTCGGCGAGCTCCGTGGCCTGGTTCTGCAATTGCTTCTGCAGCTGCTGCAGGTAGACGCGCAGACCCTCGGCCTGCTTGGTCACGCGTTTGAACTCGGCGAGCTTGTCGCGCGTCTGGTCATGGATCGCGTCGACCTGGTCCTGGGCCTGCGCAGCGCGCTCCACACGGCTGGACTGCTTGGCGATGGCTTCGTCGAGCTGCGCCGAAGCGCTGCCAATCGCCAGTACGAGGGCCGACAGTATCAGCACCCGCATCGAAGTTAGGCTGAACATGGAAGGATCGTGGGATAGAGAATCGGATGAAGGAGCTGGGTCGATCCTGTGCGTCGCGCAACGACCGCGCGATTGCGCTCGCACGGTCCGCATCGCTATGCGCACCAGCAAATCGAGAGCGAGCGCGAGGCTAAGATCGAAGTGTGACAATCCGATGTCATTTTCGTGACCAATCTGAATCGACCGGTGAGCATCGGTGTACGGATCAAAACGAGACGGCTGCCCGCAAGGGCAGCCGTCCCAGTCTTGCGGCCGGTCACTGCCCGGCCACGACGGTGATGCCAATCAGTTCGCGCTGGGGATCGCCACCGTGCCCGGCAGCGCCCAACCCTGCCACCAGGGGGTCTGACCCGGCTTGACCGCGCCGATGTAATCGGTCTGCTCGAATGCAAAGCCGGAGCCGTTGTCGACCGGCGCCATCGCCATGGGCATCACCTGGGCCTCGGGATTGGTGATCGCAAAGTTGGCGTCGAAGTCGATGTTGGTGAGGAAGGTGATGTCGCCCTCCTGCGGCGGATGACGATTGCTGCCCGTGGCGTAGACCGTCGCGCAGTCACTGCCGAGCACATTGGTGAACGCGGCGAAGGTCTCGGCCGTGGTCGTACCCGGGCCACTGCCGTCGATGTCGGCATCCTGGATGCGCGCGCACTGCGCGGTGAAGCCGGTCACCGCCGAGTTGTACAGCCGCGTCTTCGACGCGCCGCGCAGACGCAGACCGGCTTCATTGGTCTGGTTGCCGGCGATGCCGATGATGGTCAGGTTAGCCAGCGCGCCGGAGGTCTGCGGGACGTACTTGTCATCGTCGCTACCCGCCTCGATGCCACGCGGGTCATTGCCCGCCGCCTGGATGCTCGGCTGCTGAATCACCAGGGCGTACTGCACATTACCGCGCCAGCCTTCGTCGTAATCGATGGCGTCGTCGTCGTTGCCAGTGAGCAGCAGATGGGTGACGTTGACCGTACCCCCGAACCACTCGACACCGTCGTCCTGGTTGTTGTGGATCTGGATGTGGTGGATCTCGGTGCCGTGCCCCACGCCTTGCAGGGTCAGGCCGTTGACCTCGCTGTCGGCACTCTCGATCAGGCCGCCCTCGGCGATGCGCACGTAGGTGAACACGCCGCTGTCGTCGGCATCGTCGTTGCCGCCCCAGCGACCGACGCCACCTTCGCCGCGGACGTTGCAGTAGCTGCGCGTGCCGCCGGTGCAGTCACCCGTGCCGCCGAGTCCGAAACCGCGCGCCCAACCCTGGATGACCACTCCGCCCCACTCGCCGACGCCATCGAAATTCTCGTCGCGGGCGCTGCTGAAGGTGATCGGATTGGTCGCCGTGCCACGCGCATCGATACGCCCTGCTCGAGTGACGATGAGCGCACCATCGTCCAAACCGCGGACGTGGGTTCCAGCGGGAATCGTCAAGGTGACGCGGTTGGCCTTGAGGGCGCTCGCCTGCGCATCGCTGGTGATCTCAGAATTGCCGTTGCCGACGAGCACGAAGCCGCTCAGAAACCAGTTCTTGTCGCCGGTCAGGGTGAAGTTCTTGTCGATGACGGTCTGCTGACCCGATTCGCCGATGATCGCGTTGTCACCGTCACAGGTGACGAAGGTCTCGTCGCAGACGTTCGTGCCCGGCGTCGGAGTGGGTGTCGGCGAAGCCGTCGGTGTCGGCGTGGGGCTCGGACCACCGTTGCCGCCGCCACCGCAGGCGGCGATGCCGAGAGTGGCCGCGCCCAGCACGGCCGCCAGAGACGTTTTGCGCATCATGTCATGCTCCTATTGGGTTTCACATCGAAAGGATCAAAAACTGAGGGAGTACCCCAAAGACAGCGACGTACCGAGCTTGTAGGTCTCGCTCACCTGCCCGCCTTGGGCACGCTCGATGGGCGCATCCAGCAGGTTCTTGATCTTCAGACTGAGCTTGGAGCGCTCGCCGAAGCGCTTGTCTGCCGTGAGGTTGACCTCGGTGCGCGCACGCTCGACGATCGACTCGATGGTGCCGCGCGCGATGGTGTCGAGACGATCGTCGAAGTAGTTGACGGCCAGACTCGCCTGACTGGCCCAGGGAAAGTAATCCCAGGCCAACCGCAGATTGGCGAGCCATGGAGACTGTCCCTGCAGATCACGCTTGCAGTCGCGAGCGACCAGCCCCTCGACGATGCAGGGCTCCAAAGCGAGTTCAACCTCGGACTCGATCCACGCCAGGTTGCCGGACAACAAGAGCGAGTGCGCCGTCGTGTCGAGCAGGCGGACACTGCCGTCGATCTCCGCACCGTAGACATCCGCTGCCTGCGCGTTCTTGTAGGTGCGAATCGGATTGGTCGCCGCGGTGACGGTGATTTCCATCGGCGCCTCGATCTGCTTGTAGAACACGGCAAAACTCACACTGGTCTGGTCGTCGCCGTACCACTCCGCCCGCAGGTCGAAGTTGTCGATGGTCGAGTCCTCACAGCTGGGGCAACCCTCGAAACGACGTCCCTCGTTGTCGAAAAAGACCGTGTCGACGAGCTCGGTGATGTCCGGCCTGGACACCGTGCGGCTGTAGCCCGCGCGTAGCTGCCAGTCGGCCTGCGGCCGCCAGCTCAGATTGATGGCTGGCAGCACATCGGTGCCCTGGCGATCGGCGGTCGCAGACGGATCGACGCCCGCGGCCGGGACGCCGAATGGATAGTTCACGTCCAGCTCGTAGTCCTCGACACGCATGCCGAGCGACAGCGTCCAGTCGTTACCGATGTGCGTCTGCGTATCCAGATAAAGCGCATCGGTCGTGCGCTCCGCCTGGTATGTGTCGACCGATTGCGTATTGGTCCGCAGTCGGAACACGTCGTTGCGAAAGTTCTCGGGCGTGAGCAGGCTTTCCAGATCTTGTGTCAGGTCGGCAGGTCCGGTGCGACGCACCGACAGCCGCACGATGCGGTTGTCGCGATCGCGCCGGTTGCTCGCCACCCCGGCCAACAATGTCGTATCGATGCGGCCCACGCGGAACAGCGGCCAGCGGTAATCGAGCCCCAGATCGAGGCCGTCTTCGCTGAGCTCGGCATAGCTGCGCTCGAAAAAGGTCGGCGAGAACGAGCCCGAGTCATAACGGTAGTCGCGGCGATCGGGGGCATCGCGGACGGTGCGGCTGAGCGCCACGCGCGCGCTCAGCTCGTGATCCGCGAACAGGGGCAGCTTGCCCTCGAACTGCTGTCCGACGAACTCGCGCTCGACCCACTCCAGCGTGGTATCGACCAGATCACGCTCCTCGGTGGTGCCGATGTAATGCTCGATCGAGGTTCGGTCCTCGGTGTCGCGTAGCCAGATGGTCTTGCTCACGAGGCTCCAACCCGCGGCTGCCTCCCAACCGGCGACCAGGTAGGCATTCAGACCGACATTGAAGCTGTCCCAGCGGTAGCTGCCGTCTCGGGCGTTCCTGACCGAATCGAAGCCGATTGCGGCGTCTTGCCGCGACACGTGCTTCTGGTCGTAGGCCAGTGCGCCATAGACCGCAAAGTCGCCGTCGGCACGGCCGTAACGTCGCCCGATGTGGCCGGAGACGCCGATGTCCGGCCCAGCCGACGCCGCATAAGGGTTGTAGATCACCGGCAGGGTCGCCGCCGCTTCGCGCACGGCGTCCTCGGGGACACAATTGGTGGTGATCGGTCCGCCGCAAGGCCGCAGCGTTCCCGATGCCGTGAGCAGGGCAGCCATCGACGCAGGCAGATCTCGGCTGCCGTCATCGAAGCCGGTCCAGTCCGACCCACCACCGCGATACGTCAGTAGCGACTCCCCGGTGGTGCCGGTCACGTGCCCCAGCGATACGGACAGGCCTGCTTCATCCGCGTCCGGCAGGCCGCGTGTCGTCATCTGGATGCTGCCGCCGGTGCTATCGCCGGGCAGCGACGGACTGAAGGTCTTCTGGATCTCGATGGCCCCGAGGATCTCGGCCGGAAACAAATCGAGCTGCACGTCGCGCCGGAACGGGTCCGTGCTGGGCATCAAGCCGCCGTTCAAGGTACTGCCGATGTATCGGGCGTTGAGCCCGCGCACGTTGGCGTACTTGCCGCCCGTGACCGCCACGCCGACGATGCGCCGCAGCGAGGCGGCCACGTCGCTGTCGCCGATGCGCAGCAGCTCGTCGATGCTGATCGCATCGGTGACCGCAAGCGAGAAGCGCTCGGTTTCGACGGTGCTTTCCAGAGGCTTGTAAGAGCCCAGTGCGACGACTTCCTCGACGCCGGTCGGCGGCGCGGCGACCGCGGTCGTCGGCGCCATCGCACCCGCTTGCGGCGCCTCGGCGGCCGCCTGCTTGGGCTTGAGACTGATGTTCGCCGCGACACCGACATTCGCGATCACGCGGATCGCCGCGCCGGTCACCGCCTCGTACTCCGGATGCGTGACCGAAAGGCGGTATTCGCCGCGCGGCACGGTCAGTGAGTAGACACCCTGGCTGTCGGTCGTGGCCGTCGTGCCGCCCGGCTCGAGCTCGACGATGGCGTTGGCGATCGGCGCGCCAGCCTCGTCGCGGACGACGCCGCTCAGCTCGCCGGTCGCCGTGGACTCGGCACCGGGCAGATAGGTGTCGATCGCGACCTCGGGCTTGTGCGCGAAGTCGGTGAAGGTCATGCTGATCTCGGCGTTCTCGCCTTCCTCGACCGCAAAGGCGTACTCGGCCAGCGATGCGCCGTTCTTGACCAGACGGATGACGTGACGGCCAGCATACAGCTCCGTGCGGACATCGCCGCGGCTGCCGGTGACGCCGACGAAACGATCGTTGAGCTCGACGTCGACACCCTTGAGCGGGCTCGACTGCAGGAACACGCTCAAATAGAGCTCCGCGGCCCACGCCGCGGGGCAGAGCAGCAGCGCCACCAGCGCAAGCGCAGCGCGAAGCCGGGGAAAGCCAGGATGCGGGGTCATGAGGTTCGGTTCGGGTGTTGCGTTTAAGGCAACGGGTTCAATGCGGACATTCGGTCGATCCGAGAGCGCGAGCGCGATCGCGCGCGACGCGGTACAGACGCCGTGCGGCGGGAAGCGAGAACGTTCATTCGGGCCTCGGTCCGAAGCACCGACTGGCCTCCAGCGCTGCCGAAGCCACCTTGCCTGCCCGGCTCGTCGCGCGTGGTGCCGGCGCACCCGGCGGCCGCGGTCGAGGGATTCCAATCGCCCGTTCATTCACGCGGCGGCACACTAGAGCGCGCGAATGACGTTTTGATGACGGGAATACGACGGCTTTGCGGCATCTGCACGATGCGGGGAGCCGCCCCGGCACGATGTGCACGGCAGCGCAGAAGGAGAACCGATGGAGTGTCCGAGCGCAGGGACGAGGTCGGCGGACACACGCCGTGAGAGGGCGCGCCGCGGCCCACGCCGCGTGCTGAGCCTATGGCTGTGCGCCGTTCTGCTCACGGGCTGCACCGGCGGCTTCGATGTACGCCCCGATCCGGCGATCCAGCATCGGGTCGTGCTCGAAGCACTGGGCCAGGTCGGTCGCCCCTACCGCTATGGGGGCGCTACGCCAGAGGGTTTCGACTGCAGCGGGCTGGTGCAGTATGTCTATCGTGAGGCCGGCGTCACGCTGCCGCGCACCACCGTCGAGCAGTACCGCGCCGGCACGCGAATCCGGTCAGACGAGCTGGAGCCGGGGGACCTGCTGTTCTACCGCTTCGAGCGCCGGCCGGTCGACCACGTCGCGATCTATCTCGGCGACGGCCAGGCCGTACACGCACCGGCCAACGGCCGCGCCGTGATCGTCGCCAGAGTCGACCTGCCGCACTGGAAGAAGCGCTACGTCGACGCGGTACGCGTGCTGCGGTGAGGTCGTCGTCTTGTTTTGAGAGTCGGGGCCATGGATGGCCCCGGCTTGCGCAGGATGCGCACTACACGATGATGCGTGGCTTGTCGCCCAGATTGCCCAGCACCAATGCATTGAGCCGCTTGACGAAGCCGGCCGGGTCTTCGAGCTGGCCACCTTCGGCGAGCACGGCCTGACCGAACAGCAGCTCGGAAAGATCACCGAAGCTGGCGTCGTCCGCGGACTTGAGGCGCTCGACCAGCGGATGACGGCCGTTGAGTTCGAGGATGGGCCGGGACACCGGCACCTTCTCGCCCGCGCGTTTGAGGATCTCTTCGAGCCGACGCGAGAGGCCCTGCTCGGGCGCGACCAGGCACGACGGCGACTCGGTCAGCCGCGAGGACAGACGCACCGACTCGACGCGCTCGCCGAGCACAGACTGCACGCGCTTGAGCACCTCGGCGAACTCGCCTTCGAGCTGGGCCTTCTCCGGCGTCTCGATCTGACTCTCGACGTCCTTGGACGCACGCGCCACCGATTCCAGAGCCTTGCCCTGGTACTCGTGCAAATGCGCGACCACCCACTCGTCGATGCGATCGGTCAGCAGTAGCACTTCCCAGCCTTTGGCGCGGAAGCCTTCGAGGTGCGGACTGCTGCGCGCGGCCGCGAGCGTCTCGGCGGTCAGGTAGTAGATCTTGGTCTGGCCTTCGGGCATGCGGCCGATGTAGGCGTCGAGCGTGACCTCCTGGGCCTGCGCTTGCACCGTGGATGCGAAGCGGCACAGCTTGGCGATGCGTTCGCGATTGTTCGCGTCCTCGACGATGCCCTCCTTGAATACCGGTCCGAAGGTCGCCCAGAACTTCGCGTAATCCTCAGGGCGCGTCGAAGCCATCTCGTCAAGCAGGTCGAGCACGCGCTTGACCAGTGCGTTGCGAATCTTCTCGACGGTGCGGTTGCCCTGCAGGATCTCGCGCGAGACGTTGAGCGGCAGGTCGGCCGTGTCGACCAGACCGCGCACGAAGCGCAAGTACGGCGGCAGCAGCTCGGCGGCCTTGTCCATGATGAAGACGCGCTTGACGTAGAGCTGCACGCCGCGCGCCTGCTCGCGGTCCCACAGATCGAACGGCGCGCGCGCCGGAATGTAGAGCAGCGAGGTGTATTCGAGCGTGCCCTCGACCTTGTGATGCGCCCAGGCCAGCGGCGCCTCGAAGTCGTGCGCGAGGTGCTGGTAGAACTGCTTGTAGTCCTCGTCCTTGAGCTCGGATTTCGGCCGCGTCCAGAACGCTCGCGCCTGGTTGAGCGTCTCCGGCTCGCCCTTGTCCTTGCGCAGACGGATCGGCAGGCCGATGTGGTCGGAGTAGCGACGCACGATGGCACGCAGGCGGTAGTCCTCCAGGAACTCGCGCGCATCGTCGCGCAGGTGCAGGATCACCTCGGTGCCGCGATCGGTCTTGAACGAGGGCTCGACCGTGAACTCGCCCTGCCCGTCGGACTCCCAGCGCACCGCCTCGGACTCACCGGCCCGCAGCGTCAGCACGCTGACCTTGTCGGCGACGATGAAGGCCGAATAGAAGCCAACGCCGAACTGGCCGATGAGCTGGGCGTCCTTCTTCTGATCACCGGACATCGCCTCGACGAAACGCTTGGTGCCGGAGCGCGCGATCGTGCCGAGGTTGTCGATCACCTCCTCGCGCGACATGCCGACGCCGTTGTCCTTGATCGTCAGCGTGCCGGCGGCGGCATCGGGAATGAGCTCGATCGCCAGCTCGTCGCCACCGAGCAGATCGGGCTTGTCGATCGCCAAGAAGCGCAGCTTGTCGCAGGCGTCCGAGGCGTTGGAAATCAGTTCGCGCAGAAAGATCTCGCGGTTCGAATACAGCGAGTGGATCATCAGGTGCAGCAGTTGCCGCACCTCGGCCTGGAACTCTCGTTTTTCGGCCTGCTGGGCGCTGACCTGCGCGGTCTCGGGCATGCGTCGGACTCCTGCGGATCGATAGCGGATGTTGCGGGTGCAGGTTGCGGCCACGGGGCCGGGGCCGGTGCGCCGCCGACGCGCCCGCAGCGCGCAACCGCGAAGGGACAGCGCTTCGAATTGGGGACGCACCGGCGGGATTCAAGGCCCTCCAGTTCTCGTGAGGGCAAGCGGCGCGCAGGAAAAAGCCCCGGGCGTGCTGGCACGGGGCCTCGTCCTGGGGATCCGACGGCTTCGGGCGTCTCAGGCCCGCAGCCGAGCGGTCAGTCGAGCTTTTCGGCGATGCGCGCCTTTTTGCCCGAGAGGTTGCGCAGGTAGTAGAGCTTGGCGCGACGCACGTCGCCGCGACGCTTCACGGTGATCTCGGCGACCTGCGGGCTGTAGGTCTGGAACACGCGCTCGACACCCTCGCCGTGCGAAACCTTGCGCACGGTGAACGCGGAGTGCAGGCCGCGATTGCGCTTGGCGATGACCACACCCTCGAAAGCCTGCAGGCGCTCACGCTCACCTTCCTTCACCTTCACCTTGACCTCGACGGTGTCGCCGGCCTTGAAGTCCGGGACCGTCTTGGTCATCTGTTCCGCCTCGATCTGGGCAATGATCTTGTTCGCGCGCATCGTCCTTACCTCGTCTTCAAAGTGCCGCTTCGGAGATGAACTCGCGCAGCAGCGTCCGTACCTCGTCACTCATCGCGATCCCGTCCAGCAGGTCGGGCCGCTTCAGCCATGTGTTGCCGAGCGCCTGCTTCAAGCGCCAGCGCGCGATGCGCGCATGGTCACCGGACAGCAGCACCTCCGGCACCGCCTCACCGCGCCAGTTCTCCGGCCGCGTGTAATGCGGGTGGTCGAGCAGACCGGCACAGAACGAATCGTTCTGCGCCGACTCGGCATGACCGAGCACTCCGGG
This sequence comes from Sinimarinibacterium thermocellulolyticum, assembly GCF_040327995.1. Lineage (NCBI taxonomy): Bacteria > Pseudomonadati > Pseudomonadota > Gammaproteobacteria > Nevskiales > Nevskiaceae > Sinimarinibacterium > Sinimarinibacterium thermocellulolyticum. The sequence goes on from NZ_JBEPIJ010000010.1 coordinate 90,271, forward strand.
CAACAGCCGCGCGATCGCATCGATCACCGCCATCGCCGCCAGCTCGCCGCCAGACAACACGAAATCGCCCAGCGACAGCTCCAAATCCACTTCCGAGCGCACGAAGCGCTCGTCCAGCCCTTCGTAGCGTCCGCACAGCAGGATCAGACCCTGCTCCCGCGACAGCCGCTGCGCCCAGTGCTGGTCGAAGCGCTCACCCTGGGGCGAGAGCAGGATCACCCGCGCAGCCCCCAGTGCGGCCTTCGACGCCTGCACCGCCGCCGCCAACGGCTGCGGCTCGATCACCATGCCCGGACCGCCGCCGTAGGGCCGATCGTCGACGCGACGCCAGCGATTCTCGCTGTAGTCGCGCAGATCGCGCGTGGTCAGCCTGAGCTGCCCGCCCTCGACCGCAATCCGCGGCATGCCGTGCCGCACCACCTGCTCCACCAGCTCCGGGAACAGGGTGACGACCTCGATCTGCATCGACATCGTCAGTAATCCGCTTCCCACGCGCAGACGATGCGACCCTCGTCCATCTCCACGCGCTTGACGATGTGCTTGAGCACGAACGGGATCAACCGCTGCGTACCCGCCTCGTCGACCACGACCAGGACGTCCTGGCTCGTGTTGCTTGTCAACTCGCGCACCGTGCCCAGCACCGTGCCCGACACGCTGACCACTTGTAGGCCGATCAGGTCGACCCAGTAGTACTGCCCCTTGGGCAGCACCGGCAGCGCCTCGCGCTCGACCTCGATCACTGCCCCGATCCACCGCGCGGCCCGATCGCGATCGTCGAAGGCCACGCCGTTCTCGTCGGTGATGCGGGCGACGACGCCGTTGCCGTGGGACCGCCCCTCGACCACTTGGGCCCGGAAACTGCGTTCGCCTTGCCGCAGCCACCAGCCCGCGTACTTCAGAATCCTTGCCGCCGGGCGTGTCTGCGAATCGATCCGCAGCCAGCCCTTGACGCCGTAGACACCGGCGACGCGGCCCAGCGTCACCCGGCGCGACGACATGGTCTCAGGCGGCCTTGGGCGCGGTCTTCACCAGATAGGCCACGCGCTCCGACAGCTTCGCACCCCGCTTCTGCCACTGCTCGATCTTGGCCAAGTCCAGCACCAGCTTCTGCTCGGCACCGCGCGCGTTCGGGTTGTAGTGGCCGAGGCGCTCGATGAAGCGGCCGTCGCGCGGGCTGCTCTTTTCCGTGGCGACCACGTGGTAGAACGGGCGCTTCTTCGCGCCGGCACGGGCCAATCGAATCGTTACCATCTTTGCGTTATCCAGGACGTGACGGCCCGAGGGGCCGCCGAAAAAGACGGGTATTTTAGCGATTTCGCGGCGGATTTCTACAGCCTGCCCGACGTTGACCGCGCCGGCCTCGACGTGCAGGCGCACAAGGCCACAGACCCTGGCCCCACGCTTTGAGGCCGCATCACCGAGTCGTCTAACCACAGAACTTCACGCGCCGCCGCCGCTGGCAGCGCCGCGAGTGCGCCTTTGCTTGTTATCGTTACACCCCTCGCCGTCGTGGATCCTAGCCCCCGCGGACGGCGACATCCGCCCCCGCCGACGACCCTCATGACCCTCGACGCCTGGATCACCCTGGCCGTTCTGGCCGGCACGCTGTGGCTGCTGATTCGCGACCAGCTCGCGCCCGAATTGGTGCTGTTGCTCGCGATGCTAACGTTGCTGACGCTCGGCGTGCTGACGCCACCGCAAGCGCTCGGCGGCTTTTCCAACGAAGGCATGATCACGGTCGCGGCGATGTACGTCGTCGCCGCCGGCCTGCGCGATACCGGGGCGATCGATCTGGTCGTGCAGCACCTGCTCGGCCGCCCGCGCAAGCTCGCATGGGCGCAGTTCCGGGTCATGGCGCCCACGGTGGCGCTGTCCGCGTTCATCAACAACACGCCGGTGGTCGCGACCTTCCTGCCGGCGATCCTCTCCTGGGCCAAGCGCAACGGCCTCGCCGCCTCGAAGCTCTTGATCCCGCTGAGCTACGCCGCGATCTTCGGCGGAACCTGCACGCTGATCGGCACCTCGACCAATCTGGTGGTCAACGGACTGTGGACCGCCGACGGTCACCCCGGCATCGGCATGTTCGACATCGCCGCCGTCGGCATTCCGAGCGCGCTGGCCGGCATGGCCTATCTGATGCTCGTCGGCCGCCGCCTGCTGCCCGAGCGCCAATCCGGCACCAGCGCGTTCGCCAACCCCCGCGAGTACACGGTGGAGATGCTGGTCGAACCCGACGGCCCGCTGGTGAACAAAACCATCATCGAGGCCGGCCTGCGCCAGCTCGGTCGCCTGTATCTCGTCGAGATCGTGCGCGAAGGCCGCATCGTCCCCGCGGTAAATTCGAGCGAGCGTCTGCGCGCCGACGACCGCCTGGTGTTCGCCGGCGACATCGAGGCCATCGTCGAACTGCAGCGCATCCGCGGCCTGCGCGCCCCGCTGGACGCCGAAGACGCCGCGATCGCGCGTCAGTACCCGGAGCGCAAGCTGGTGGAGGTCGTGATCTCGTCGCGCTGCCCGCTGATCAACCAGACGCTCAAGGAAAGCCGCTTCCACACCTACTACGGTGCCGCGGTCATCGCCATCGCGCGCGACGGCCAGCGCCTGCGTGGCGGCCTGGGCAAGGTCGTACTGCGCGCCGCCGACACCCTGCTGCTCGAAGCGCGGCCGGTCTGGGTCGAGCGTCACCGCCATTCACCGGATTTCCTCGTCGTCAGCGACATCGCCGATTCCGAGGTGCCGCGCTTCGACAAGGCGCTGCGGGCCTGGGCCATCCTCGCCGCCGTCGTCGTCTCGGCGACCGCCGGCTGGGTCGAAATGATCACCGCGGCGCTGCTCGGCGCCGGCGCGACGCTCGCGCTGGGTTGCGTCAGCCTGAGCGCGGCGAGGCGCAGCATCGACACGCAGGTCCTGCTGGTCATTGCATGCTCGTTCGCGCTCGGTAAAGCGCTCGAAGTCACCGGCGCCGCGGCGTCGATCGCCGATCTGCTGCTCGATATCCCCGGCAGCAATCCCTGGGTCGTACTCGCGCTCGCCTACCTGATGACGATGCTGCTCACCGAGATGATCACCAACAACGCGGCGGCCGTGCTGATGTATCCGATCTGCATGGCGGCGGCGAAAACACTGGAGGTCAGCCCCTTGCCGTTCGTGTTCGCGGTGATGATGGCGGCGTCGGCGAGCTTCTCGACGCCGCTCGGCTACCAGACCAATTTGATGGTGTTCGGCCCCGGCGGCTACCGCTTCACCGACTTTCTCAAGGTCGGTATCCCGCTGCAGCTCGTCATGTGCGCGGTCAGCGTCGCGGTGATACCGCTGGTGTGGCCGTTCAACCCCTGATGATCAGCGCTTGACGTGTGCCATCAGGCGCCGCCGCTTTCTGATCTGGCGCGCGGACAGCACGTTCTTCTTGTCCTTGTACGGGTTGTCGCCGGTCTTGAAGGTCAGCAAAAGCGGCACGCCGACGAGTTCGAAGGCGTCGCGGAAGCGGTTGGCCAGATAGCGCTTGTACGCCACCGGCAGCTTCTCGGTCTGGTTGCCGTGGACCACGATGCGCGGCGGATTGCGCCCGCCTTGGTGCGCGTAACGCAGCTTGATGCGACGGCCCAGCACCGCCGGCGGCGGATGCGCCTCGACCGCTTGCTCGAGCACACGCGTGACCTCGGCGGTGGGCAGCTCGCGCATCGTCGATGCGTAGGCCTGCTGCACGAAGGCCATCAATTCCCCCAGACCGGAGCCGTGGCGAGCGGAGATGAAGACGGTCGGCGCGTAATCGAGAAACGGCAGCTTGAGCCCGATCTGATAACGCACCTGCTCGCGCACATCGCCGGCAAGCCCGTCCCACTTGTTGACCGCGAGCACCATCGCGCGACCGCGCTGCGCGATCAGGCCCATCAGCCGCGCATCCTGCTCGCCGATATCGGCTTGCGCGTCGACGACGGCGATGACCACGTGCGCACGCTCGATCGCCTGCAGCGTCTTGACGATGGAGATTTTTTCGACGCCCTCCCAGATGCGCGCTCGGCGCCGCACGCCGGCGGTGTCGATCAGACGGAATGCTCGGCCCTCATACTCGAAGTCCACACTGATGGCGTCGCGCGTCGTGCCGGGCACGTCCGCGGCCAGCAGCCGCTCCTCGCCCAGCAGCCGGTTGACCAGCGTCGACTTACCGACATTGGGACGGCCAACGATGGCCACGCACACCCGGTCATCCTGGTCCTGCGTCGCATCGTCGGGCACCACCGGCAGGCCGTCGAGCACACCTCGCAGCAGCGCGGGCACGCCCTGCCCCTTCTCGGCCGAGATCACGTGCGGAACACCGAGTCCGAGCGCGTGGAACTCGGCCGCCGCCGCGAGCACATCGCGGCCCTCGGCCTTGTTGACCACCAGGGTGAGCACCTGGCCACGCTTGCGCAGTTCGCGCGCGATCGCCACATCCGACGGCGTCAGCCCCACCTTGGCATCGACGAGGAACAGCACGCGGTCGGCCTCATCCAGCGCCATGCGCGCCTGTTCCTCGGCCAACACCGCGAGCGGGTCGCGCGACTCCGGCATCAGCCCGCCGGTGTCGACCACCATGAAGCGGCGGTTCTCGAAGCGCGCCACGCCGTACTGGCGATCGCGCGTCAAACCCGGCAAATCGGCGACCAGCGCGTCGCGCGTCTCGGTCAGGCGATTGAACAGCGTCGACTTGCCGACGTTGGGACGGCCGACGAGAACCACGGTGGGCAGCTTGGCGCTTTGCATGTCGGTCATTCTCCGCCAAGCCGCAGCAAACGAAAAAGGCGGAACGCGCGGTTCCGCCTCGATCGACCGCTGCGCGGCCCTCAGTCGATGCGGATCGCGCTCAGGCGTCCGTGCTGGTCGTGGACGTACAGCAACTCGTCGCCGACCGCGGGCTGGCTGCGGATCGGACCGCCACCGGCACGATGCCGCGCCACCAGGCGACCGTCGCGCGGATCGATCCAGTGCAGATAGCCCTCGAAGTCGCCGACGACGGCGTGCCCCGCGAAGGCCTGCGCCGGTGACAGTCGCCGGTATTTCAGATCCTCGTTGCGCCAAGCCGCAGCGCCGCTGTTGACGTCCAACCCCCAGACCACGCCGGCCTCGTCGGCGACGACGATCAGATCGCCGATCCGCACCGGCCCGGTGTAGCTCTTGAGCCCGCGGCGCCACAAGACTTGCCCGGTCTGGCCATCGAGACGCACCAGCTCGCCGCCGAAACTGGCGACGAACAAATCGCCGTCTTCGAGCAGCAGGTGGCCGTCGACGTCGTTGAGTCGTTCGAGTTCGTTGCGTCCGGCCGGCGCCGTCACGAGTTGCTCCCACAGCGGCTGGCCATCCATCATGCGCAACGCGGCGACGCGGCCGTTGTCCATACCGACGTAGACCAGCGCGCCATCGATCACCGGCATGCAAAGGCCGCGCAGCGTCAGGTTCGGCACGCTGCGGTCGAACACCCAGTTGCGGCTGCCGCTAACCGCGGACAGGGCCTGCACCAGCCCGTCGCCGCCGCGCGCGATCACCAGCGTGCCATCGGAGACCGGCGGTGCCAGCGCCTCGCTGGAAATCTGCGCGCGCCAGTACGGCGCGCCGTCGGCACGCTTGAGCGCGATGACCTCGCCGTCCATGGTGCCGAGGAACACCGCATTGCCGGACACCGTGGGCCCGGAGATCAGCCGCGCGCCGGTGTCCGCACGCCAGATGCGTTTGCCGGTCGCTGGCTCGTAGGCATAGACGCGGCCACGAACGTCGGCGGTGAACACGGCGTCGGGCGCGACCACCGCGCCGAGCGCGCTGCGGTAATCGTCGCTGCCGACACCGGCGCGCGCCGACCACACCGTCTGCGGCTTGAGTTGCGGATGGACGATGTCCTGCAGCTTGGCCGGCTCGCGCACCTTGCCGTCGCTCGAACAGCCGGCCAGCACCGCCGCCAACACCAGCGCAACGGCCTGCGCAGCCGAGATGCGGAGCATCACGACTGCGCCACCGCGAGATCGTCGAGCTTGCGTTGCAGGCTGTCGCGCAGACCGGGGACTTCGTCCCCTAGCGCGTCCAGCGCCTTCTCGTAGGCGCTGCGCGCCGCCGCGCGATCCCCGCGCGCAAGGACGATGTCGCCCCGCAGCTCGTCGAACTGCGCCTGGAACGGGCCCGCCTTGGCATCGAGCAGCGCCAGTGCCGTGTCGGTCTCGCCCTGCTGCCAGACGACCCGTGCCTCGCGCAGCGTCGCGATCTGGCGCACGCCATCGTCGTAGCCGTGCTGGCGCACCCAGGCCAGACGTTCGCGCGCAGCGGCGAAGTCGCCGGCCTTCACCGCCTCGGCCGCGAGGAACAGCGCCGCCGCACTGGCATAGGGGCTGCGGCCGTGTTCGGCGACCAGTGCGTCGCCGATGTCGCGGGCGTCGGCAAGACGCGCATCGGCGATCGCGAGCTTGAGATCTCCATACATGCGCGAAGCGGCCTGGGCGCGCCGGTCCTGATGAGACTTGAAACCTTCCCAGCCGAAGATCGCGCCAAGACCGATGATCAGGCCGCCGGCCAGCGCCGTCCAGTTCTCCCTCCACCACTGCTTGAGGCGTTCTGCCTGGTCTTCGTCGTCGTAATGTGTGGCCACGCGGGATGTCCTGAAAGGTTTACGGTGAATCGAGCAGACCGCCGAGGCGCGCGGGCAGTTCCGTCCACGTCAGGGTCTGTTGCTGCGAGGATGTGGCGCCGGCAGGTGTGGCGCGCAGGGATTTTACTTGAATGTTCGCGGCCGCAAGCTCGGCCTCGCCAAGGATCAGCGCGAGCCGGGCACCGCTTCTGTCGGCGCGCTTGAGCTGGGCGGCGAGCTTGCCGCCGCCGGCGTTGACGACCAGGCGCAGCGTCGGCAGTACATCGCGCAAATGCTCGGCGAGCCTGTGAGCCTGGCGCTGCGCGGCCTCACCCAGCGCGCACAGATAGGCGTGCGGCGCCGCCTCGGGCGCCGTGACGCCCTGCGCCTTCATCAACAGGATCAGCCGTTCGACACCGCTCGCCCAGCCCACCGCCGGCGTCGGCGCGCCACCGAGCTGCTCGACCAGACCGTCGTAGCGGCCACCGGCGCAGACCGTGCCCTGGGCCCCGAGCTGGTCGGTGATCCACTCGAACACGGTGCGGCCGTAGTAATCGAGCCCGCGCACGAGGTGCGGATTGACCGTATACGGGATGCCCATATCCTCCAGGCCCTGCCGCAGCGCATCGAAATGCGCACGCGACTCGGCATCGAGCGCATCGAGCAGCGTCGGCGCCGCGCGCAGCACGTCCTGGGTTTGCGGCGCCTTGGCGTCGAGCACGCGCAGCGGGTTGCGCTGCAGGCGGCGCTGGGAGTCGGGATCGAGGGCGTCGACGTGGCGTTCGAGGTACGCGATCAGCGCCGTTCGATAGCGCGCGCGCGTTTCGCTGCTGCCGAGAGAATTGATTTCGAGCCGTACGCCGGCGATGCCGAGCGCGCGCAAAAGACGCGCCGACATGGCGATGACCTCCACGTCGATGTCCGGCCCGGCCATGCCATAGGCTTCGACGCCGAGCTGGTGGAACTGACGATAACGCCCGGCCTGCGGGCGCTCGTGGCGGAACATCGGCCCGGCGTACCAGAAGCGCTGCTGCTGGTTGTGCAGCAGGCCATGTTCCAGTCCTGCGCGCACGCAGCTCGCCGTGCCCTCGGGCCGCAGCGTCAGGCTGTCGCCCTCGCGGTCCTGGAAGGTGAACATCTCTTTTTCGACGATGTCCGTGACCTCGCCGATCGAGCGCGCAAACAGGGCCGTGTGCTCGACCAAGGGCAAGCGGATCTCGCCATAGCCGTACGCGGAAAAGCAGCGCGCGGCCACCGCGTGCAGGTGCTGCCACAGCGCGCTGTCCGGGGGCAGCACGTCGTTGAATCCGCGGACGGACTGGAAGCGATGGGCCATGGGCGATCTAGTCTGCGGACGAACGCCGATCCACGCGGGTCGGCGCAAGGCGTAGGCGCTCACCCGCGTTCATCTGCGGATTCCACTGTGTCGGATGCTTTCCTCGCCGCGATCTTTTCGCGCACCAGCCGTTCGAGCACGTCGACGAGTTCATGGTTGTGCGCCTTGTGCTGGATCTTGCCGTCGACGTAGATCGAGTTGGGATAGCCGCCGGCGACGCCGATCGCCGCCTCGCGCGCCTCGCCGGGGCCGTTGACGACGCAACCGATCACGGCCACGTCGAGCGGCTCGCTGATGTCGTCGAAGCGCGACTCCAGCTCCTGTACCGCCTTGATCACGTCGAAGTTCTGCCGCGAACACGAAGGACAGGCGACCAAGTTGATGCCGCGGCTCCGCAGGTGCAGGGACTTGAGGATGTCCCAACCGACCTTGACCTCCTCGACGGGGTCGGCGGCCAGCGAGACGCGGATCGTGTCGCCAATGCCCTCGGCGAGCAGCATGCCAAGGCCGATCGCCGACTTCACCGCACCGGCGCGTGCGCCGCCCGCCTCGGTGATGCCAAGGTGCAACGGCTGGTCGATCAGACCGGCGAGCTTGCGGTAGGCGAATACGGTCATGAACACCTCGCTGGCCTTGAGCGAGACCTTGAAGTCCTCGAAGCCGTGGCGCTTGAGGATCTCGATGTGGCGCAACGCCGACTCGACCAGCGCATCGGCGTTGGGTTCGCCGTACTTCTCCTGCAGATCAGCTTCGAGCGAACCGGCGTTGACACCGATGCGGATCGGAATGCCATGGTGCTTGGCGCAGGCGACGACCTCGGCGACCTTGCGGTCGCCGCCGATGTTGCCGGGATTGATGCGCAGGCAATCGGCGCCGGCCTCGGCCGCCTTGAGCGCGCACTTGTAGTTGAAGTGGATGTCGGCCACCAGCGGCACATAACCGACCTGCTTTTTGATCTGGCCGAAGGCCTCGGCCGCCCTGAGCGTCGGCACCGAAACGCGCACGATGTCGGCGCCGGCCTTCACGCAGGCGCGGATCTGCGCCACCGTGGCCGCCACGTCCTCGGTATCGGTGTTGGTCATCGTCTGCACCGCGATCGGCGCATCGCCGCCGATGGTGACGCGACCGACGCGCAGCGCGCGCGAGACACGGCGGCGAATCCGATGATGATGGGTCATGGCCACGGCGAGGCACTCCGCTTCACGGCAGCGGCAGGGTGAAACGCGCGGTGTTGTTGTCGCGCACGTAGGCGCGCACGTCGACGGCGCGGCCCTCGAACTCGATCTCGACGCCAGGGGCGTTGCCGAGGAACACGGCGAGCGGCGCCTGGCCCTGGATCGTCTCGACGGTACCGGCGCGGCGTAGTCCGCTCAAGAGTACGCGGCCGCCGGCATCGTCGATGCGCACCCAGGATTCGGCGACGAAGCGCAGACGCAAGCTGCCCGTGGCCGCCGCCGCGGCAGTGGGCTGGGCAGCGGGTTCGGCGGTCGGCGGCGGCGCGGTTTGCGGCCCGTCGACGCCGACAGCCGTCGCATCGGCCGCAGGCTCGGCCTGCACCTCGACGGTCGACTCCGGCGTCGGCCGTACGACCGCGCCGAGCGGCACTTCCTCGATCACCTCGGCCACCACCGGATAGGCTTGCCGATCCTCGCGTGCGAACCAGATGAAGGCGCAGGCGACGACGGCGACCACCGCGGCAAGCACCGCCATCGATACCGGCAGGCGACTCGACGACCCGAGTTCGGTGCCGGAAGCCAGGCGCAGCTTGGCCGGCGCTTCGGGCGCACGCGGCACCACGCGGGCGTTGTACGCTGCGATCAGGCGCGCCTCGTCGATCTCCAATACCTTGGCGCACTTGCGGTAGTAACCGCGCACGTAGACGGGCTCGAGCAGCGCCTGGTGGTCGTCACGTTCGAGCGCCTCGAGCGTCGCGCGCGCGAGTTTGGTATGCGCCGCCATGTCATCCAGTGACAACCCCGCGCGCTCACGGGCCTCGCGGATCATCGCGCCAGGGCTGGCCGGCGGCACGGCGGCAGCGGATGCCGGCGGGGTCGGTGGGTCCGGTGTTTCGTTGATCATGACGGATCGGACGTAGACTGGACAGCGAACTCGGAGTCGGGGAATTCACGCCGCAGGCGCTGCTCGTAGGCCGCGGCAGCGGCCCGGTCGCCGAGGGCCGCTTCGGCGCGCGCGGCGATGTACAGCAGATACGGGGTGGCGCCGCTGGAAAGATCAAAGCGCTGCAGAAACGCGCGCGTGCGCAAGTAGTCGCCCTGCTGGAAGCTGAGCTGCGCCATCAAGCCGAGTGCCTCGCGATAGCCCGGGTCGATCTGCAGCGCCTTGCGCAGATGTTTCTCCGCCTGCTCCGGTTGCAGCGCCAGCAGGCAGCGGCCAGCGTTGGTCAGCGCCGCCGCCGGCGTCGGATAGCGGCTGTCGCGCGCCGCTTCCAGGAAGTACCGCTCGGCTTCCAGGCTGCGGTCGCGACTGCACAGGAATACGCCGAAGTTGTTCTTCAGCGCCGGATCGTCCGGGCTCAAGCCCAGCGCCTTGCGGTAGTGGTGCTCGGCTCGCTGCGGGTCGCCGAGGCGCTGATAGACATAGGCGATGCCGGCATGCGCGTCGGCGAACTGCGGATCTTGCTTGATCGCGCGCTTGAGCTTGTCGAGCGCGACCTCGAACTGACCACGCTGGATGTAGCTCAGTCCCAGCTGGGTGTTGATGCGCGCGGCATCCTGCGCCTCGCGCGACGGCAGCCCGCCGCAGGCACCGAGCAACGTCGTGAAAAGCAGGATCGCCGTCGTCCGCATTATAGGGAAACGACCGGCACACCGCCGAGCCGGTTCCGCTGCCGGGACTGCACCCTGCCGACGAGTTGACCGCAGGCCGCATCGATGTCGTCGCCGCGCGTCTTGCGCGTGGTCGTGAGGATGTGCCGGTCGCGCAGGATCTGGGCGAAGGCCTGGATCGCCTCGGGGGTGGAGCGCCGGTAGCGCGTTGCCGGGAACGGATTGAACGGAATCAGGTTGACCTTGGCCGGCATGCCGGCCAGCAGCTTGGCCAGCTTGCGCGCCTGTTCCGGCCGGTCGTTGATGCCATCGAGCATCACGTATTCGTAGACGATGTGCGTCTTGCGGTCCTTGCCCGCGGTGTAGCGGCGGCAGGCGTCGATGAGCTCGGCGAGCGGATACTTGCGATTGATCGGCACCAGCTCGTTGCGCAGCGCATCGTCCGGCGCGTGCAGCGAGACCGCAAGGGCGGTGTCCACGTCCTGTCGCAGGCGGTCCATGAACGGCACCAAGCCGGAGGTCGACACCGTCACCCGCCGCTTGGACAGGCCAAAACCGAAATCGTCGAGCAGGATGCGAATCGCCGGCAGCACGGCGTTGTAGTTGGCGAGCGGCTCGCCCATGCCCATGAAGACGATGTTGCTGATGACGCGCTCGTTCTGGAAATCCCCGCCGAGTGTGCGCGCCGCGAACCACACCTGGGCGATGATCTCGGCCGTGGTCAGATTGCGATTGAAGCCCTGCTGCGCGGTCGAACAAAAGGAACAATCCATCGCACAGCCGACCTGCGAGCTGATGCACAGCGTCGCCCGGCCGGCCTCGGGGATATAAACCGTTTCGATGGCATTGCCGCCGTCGAGGCGCAGTACCCACTTGCGCGTACCGTCAACCGACACCTGCTCGGTCACGAGCTCCGGCGTGCGGATCTCGAACTGCCGGGCGAGCCGCGTGCGCAAATCCTTGGAGAGGTTGGACATCGCATCGAAGCGGTCCTGCCCGCGCCGGTAGATCCACTGCATGACCTGATCGGCGCGGAAGGGTTTCTCGCCCATGGCCTCGAAAGCGGCACGAAGCTGCGCCCGGTCCAGGCCGAACAGGTTGATGAGGCCCGGGTCGGTCGACGGCGCCGGAAAACCGGCCGATGTGCGATCACGCTCGCTCGCCCCGGGCCTCACGTCTGACGCCTCCCGTGTGCTTCAGCGCGTGCGCGCGCACAGCTCGGTCGCCCGGAAGAAGTACGCGATCTCGATCGCGGCGTTCTCCAGGCTGTCCGAACCGTGGCAGGCGTTCTCGTCGATCGACGAGGCGAAGTCGGCGCGGATGGTCCCGGGCGCGGCCTTCTTCGGGTCGGTCGCGCCCATGATCTCGCGGTACTTGGCAACGGCGTTCTCACCCTCGAGCACCATCAGCAAAACCGGCCCACTGGTCATGAACTTGACCAGATCGGCGAAGAACGGACGCTCCTTGTGTACCGCGTAAAACCCCTCGGCCTCGGCCTTGGTCAGATGCTGCATGCGCGCGGCGACGATCTTAAGACCGGCCTTCTCGATATAGGAAATCACACCGCCGATGCGGTTCTTGGACACCACGTCCGGCTTGAGGATGGAAAGGGTACGTTCGACCGCCACTGCGCTGACTCCTTGAGCGAGCAAAGGGAAACGGAGCCTGCCGGCGCCAACCGGGTAGGCTCAGGAAAATCAGGTGATTGTAGCGGCCGCTGCTGCAACGCGGCAATGCGTGCGGGCGGCGCGTCAGCGGTTTTTCGCCAGCGCCCGGCGCGCGAGCGCCGCCGGCTCGAAATGGTTGGCGTCGAAAACCGGCTGCTCATCCTCGGCCGGGGCGTCCAGGCGCAGCCCGCTGACCAGATAACGCGTCGATTCGCGGTTGTAGATCACATTGGCGACCAAGCGCGGGCGCTCGAGCCGCGGGTCGTAGACCAGATGCGCCTCCTGGAATTGATAGGCGTCACCGTAGTTGTCGAGCATGTCCACGCTCAGGATCGTCCAACTGTCCTCGTCCACGTAGAAGCGCCGCCGCAGGATCGCGTGGCGCTGCCCCGGCCGCAATGTCGCCTCCACGACCCAGACCCGATGCAGTTCGTAGCGCAGGAACCTGGGATTCAAGTGGGTGGCCAGAACGATCTCGTCGGGGCGCGAACTGGCCTCGTCCAGCAGCACCGCGTTATACGGCACGAAGATCTCACGCTTGCCGACCAGGGTCCAGTCGTAGCGCTCCAACGAGCCGTTGAATACGTCGATCTGATCGAAGAACTGCAATCCGTCGGAGCCCTCGTCGAGCTGATCGAAGGCGGCCTCGGGCGCGCGCCGCTGCCGCGGATCGCCAGGCCGGTAACGCCAGGCGATGCGTCCCTGACTGCCGACGCCGCTGCGCTCGTGGATCAGCACGGTGTGGCCGGCGATGCGCGGGGGCGCCAGTACTTCGCGCAGATAGCGGTAGATGGCGCGCCGCTCGCGGTCGAGCACGCCCGGATGCGCGAGATTGGCGTAGTCGAAAACGATGTCCTCGGCCAGACGGGTGATCGTGTGGCCGCCGTCGGGGCGCACGACGAGCTGGTTGCTGATGCGCGACACCGCATCGCCGCGCCAGCGCAGCTTGTGGTTCCAGATCACCTCGGCACCCGAGCGCGGGATCGGAAACGGAAAGCCGAGGCGGCAGTCGATCGGCGTGTCGGCTCCTTCGAGCGTGCAGCGCGTCGCATTGGCGATGGTCGCGCGCTCGATGGCCTGCGGCCAGCGCACCGTGCGCCGCGACGGGTAGATGTTCATGAAATAAGTGTTCGGATTGGTCTGCAGCAGCGCGAAATGGCTTGCCGTCAGATGCTCGCGGTAGCGATTCAGCGTCGCCGCAGTGATCGCGAACAGCGGCGCCTCGGCGCGCAGCTCGGCGTGATCCGCCGGATCCGGCCACGCCCCGACGCGGGTTGGCGGATCGACGATTTCCTCGAACTCGTCTTCGAAGTCGCTGAGCCCGCCACTGGAACGCTGGGGCATGTCGCCGACCTCGGTGCGCCCGGGCGCACGCTCCGCGCCGACTGGACTCAAGTCCGCTTCGAGGCGCGCGGCCTGACTCGCGGATACCGCGGCAAGGGCCAGACCCGGCGCGGCCCCGAGCCCCACCCATAGACAATGTGCCGCGAATCGCAAACACGCACACGCTCGCATGTCGGTCTCCCCCACGATGACATCGCGCGGACCGACGCTATCATCAAACGATGTCAGACTTCGACGACGCCGGCGCCACGACCGGCTGTCGATGCGGTCAGCTCAGACGGCGAAGCTCTCGCCGCAGCCGCAGTGCGCCTTGGCGTTGGGGTTGAGGAACTTGTAGGCCTGATTGAGCCCCTGCTTCTGAAAGTCCAGGGTCATGCCGTCGAGCAGCGGCAGATGCGCGCGGCACACGACCACGGTTGCCCCGTATTGCTCGAACACCACGTCGTCCGCTTCGATACGGTCGGCGTAATCCAGGGTGTACGCGTGCCCGGAACAGCCGGACTTCTTGACGCCCACGCGCAAGCCCAGGCCATGACCGCGCTGGCGCAACTGCGCCTGAATGCGCTGCGCGGCGCTTTCGGTCAAATGGATGATGGGCTGTGACTCGGTGCTCATCGATTCTTGGTGCATCTCAAACTGCGGGGTTCAAGGCCTTGCGCAGCGCAAGGACCACGTCCTCGCCGAGAAGGGCACAATGGGCCCGGTCCTGCGGAATTTCAAGCGTCGAAAGGATGTGGGCGGCATCGATGCGCTGCAGCGCGGCCACGCCCTCAGTCTCCAGTACCTCGGCGAGCCAGGCCCCCACCGCGATCGTCACCGGGCAACCGAACGCGCGAAACCGCGCCTGCGCCGGCGGACCCGCGCGCAGACTCAGTTCGAGCACGGCCGCGGCCGCCGGCGTGCGCGCCTGGACGCACAAGGCATCCGCGGTGTTAAGCCGTCCGCTGCGCGCCGGCGCCACGAAGCGCCGCCACACCGGATCGGGGTAGGCGAACACGTTGTCCACTACGCGTCCCCCGGCGCCAGTTCGCGCAGCAGGCCCACGGCCGCGCGTACCTGCTGCGCGGCCGCGTCGATGTCGGTCTCGCGCGTCGCGCGCCCCGGCGAGAAGCGTAGCGAAGCGCCGGCGAGTCGGTCGTCGCGGCCGAGCGCGCGCAGCACGTACGAGGGCTCGCGCGTCGCCGACGAGCAGGCCGAACCGCTCGACACCGCAAGCATCGGCAAGCGCGCGCGCAGACTCTCGCCGTCGATGCCGGCGAAGCTCAAGTTGAGGATGTGCGGCGCGGCGTGCGCCGCATCGCCGTTGCGCAACACGCCGGGCAGACTCGTCAGCTGGCGCTCCAGTCGTGCGCACAGCGCGGCGAGCCGCTCGGCATCGCCCGCGCGGCGCGCCGCGGCGAGTCGCGCCGCGACGCCCATGCCGACGATCTGGTGCGTCGCCAGGGTGCCGGAACGCATGCCCTGCTCGTGGCCGCCACCGTGCAACTGCGGCGCAAGACGCGCACGCGGACGCTTGCGCACGAATAGCGCGCCGATCCCCTTGGGACCGTAGAACTTGTGCGCACTCAAGGACAACAGGTCGATCGGCAGCGCGGCAAGGTCGATCGCCAGCTTGCCCGCTGCCTGCACCGCATCGACGTGCAACAGCACGCCGCGCTCGCGTAGAAGCGGCGCGAGCTCGGCCACCGGATTGATCGTGCCGGTCTCGTTGTTGACCCACATCAGCGACACCAACACCGTCTCCGGCCGCAGCGCAGCGATGACCCGCGCCGTGTCGATACGGCCGCCCGGGTCAGGGTCGAGCCAGCTCACGCGCACGCCGCGGGTTTCCAGGTAGCGGCAGGTATCGACGACGGACTTGTGCTCGATGCGGCTGGTGATCAGATGCGCGCGCTCGGCGCCACGGAATTCGAGCGCGCCCTTGATTGCGAGATTGTTCGCCTCGGTCGCCCCCGAGGTCCAGATGATTTCCTCGCTGCTCGCGCCGATCAGCGCGGCGACCTCGGCGCGCGCCGCCTCGACCGCCGCACGTGCGCGGCGGCCGAGCGCGTGATCGGAGGCGGGATTGCCGTAACCGGTGTCGTCGAGCCACTCCAACATGGCCGCGCGCACCGCGGGATCCAGCGGCGTGGTCGCGGCGTGGTCGAGATCGATGAATCCGCTCATACCGGCACCACCGTGCGCGACAGCGACGCATGCAATGCGCGCAGGGTCTCGACGAAGGCGTCGATCTGTTCCGCGGTATTGTCCACACCGAGGCTGACGCGGATCGCGCCGCGCGCGATTTCGGGCTCGACGCCCATCGCCAGCAGCACGTGGCTCGGCTCGTGCTTGCCACTGGCGCAGGCCGAACCGCTGGACACCGCGAATCCCTTGCGATCGAGCTGCATCAGCAAGGCCTCGCCATCGAAACCCGGCAGCGCGAACTGCACGGTGTTGGGCAGGCGCTCGACGCCGGCGGCAAAGACACGCACACCCGGCAGCGTCGCGAGGCCGGCCTCGAGGCGCTCGCGCAGCGCCAGCGTGTGCCGCGTGCGGCGCTCGAGCTCCTGCCGCGCCAGCTCGGCGGCGACGCCGAAACCGACGATGGCAGCGACGTTCTCGGTGCCGCCGCGCAAGCCCTTTTCCTGTGGCCCGCCGTGATGCAGGGGCACGAGGTCGACCTCGGCACGGCGCACGAGTGCGCCGATGCCCTTGGGGCCGTAGAGCTTGTGGCTGGACAGACTCATCAGATCGGCGCCGAGCGCACGAAAATCGACCGCGATGCGTCCGGCGGCCTGCACCGCGTCGACGTGTAGCCAGGCGCCGGCCTCGTGCACCAGCGCCGCGGCGCGTGCGAGATCCTGGACCACACCGGTTTCGTTGTTGGCGCGCATCAGCGCGACCAGCGCCACCGGCCCCTGCGCCAGCTGCGCCGCGAGCGCAGACCAGTCGACGATGCCCTGCGCATCGACCGCCACCGCCGCGACGTCGCGCTCACCGGCCAGCGCCAATGCAGCCTCCATGACCGCGGGGTGTTCGGTCGCGCCGTACAGCAGCCGTCCACGGCGCACCGCGGCCACGCCCTTGACCGCGAGGTTGTTCGCCTCGGTACCACCGGAGGTCCAGACGATCTCGCCCGGCTGGCAGCCGACCAGCGCCGCCACCTGTTCGCGCGCGCGCTCGACGGCATCGCGCGCGGCGCGACCGAAGCGATGCAGCGACGAAGCATTGCCGTAAGGGCCGGACAGGTACGGCAGCATCGCCTCGAGTACGCGCGCATCGAGCGGCGTGGTCGCGTTGTGATCGAGGTAGGTGGGCATCGCGGGTCTACGGGACTTCTGCGGCGGGGCCGTACACCTAGTCCAGTGCGGTGCGCCCGTCGGTGTGCCGGCGATCGGCCGAACCGGCGTTCGGCGCACGCCGGTCTGCTTCGGCTTCGCCCTTGCAGAAGTCCGGCAGCTCCAGACGGCCGAGTTCGAGCTCGGGCATACGGCTGTCCAGCTCGCGCACGATCTTGCACATGCGCGTGATCTGCTCGTCCTGGGCCTGCACGTGCTCCAGGATCTTGGCGATGGCCTTGGCCACCGGATCGGACATGCCCTCGTCGGTGATGCCGTAGGCGTGGAACTCGGTCTTACGCTGTGCATCGATGCCGACGATGCGCGCCGGTATGCCGACCGCGGTCGCGCCTTCCGGCACCGCACGCACGACCACCGCATTGCTGCCGATGTTCGCGCCGTCGCCGACCGTGAACGGCCCGAGCACCTTGGCGCCGGCGCCGACGACGACGTTGCGGCCCAGCGTCGGATGGCGCTTGACCCCGCGCGTGAGCGAAGTGCCGCCCAGGGTCACGCCCTGGTAGATCGTGCAGTCGTCGCCGACCTCGGCAGTCTCGCCGATGACCACGCCCAGACCATGATCGATGAACACGCGCCGGCCGATCCGTGCGCCCGGATGGATCTCGATGCCGGTCAGCCAGCGCGCGAAGTGCGAGTTCAAGCGCGCCAGCCACTTGAACCCGTGCGTCCACAGCCAGTGCGACACCCGGTGAGCCCAGATCGCGTGCAGACCCGGATAACAGGTCACGACCTCCCACCACGACTGCGCGGCGGGATCCCGCTCGCGGATGGAGCGAATGTCTTCGCGGAGCCGATCGAACATGGGCGGATGAGAGGGGCGCGTGGATGGGCGAGCGTGGTCGGACCGAGTCTATTCTAGACCAAATTGGTCCGCATTATCCCCCGCCCCGTCGCGCGGCTGCACGAGACGACGCCGCTTGGGCCGCTCGACGGAGGTCAGGATGCCGCGCAGGATGTTGAGCTCGTTGCGGTCGGGGCCGGCGCGGTTGAAGAAGGTGCGCAGCCGGCGCATGAGCATGCGCGGATTGGCCGGGTCGAGGAAGCCGGTGGCCAACAGGACGCGCTCGAGGTGCGCGTAGAAGCGCTCCATCTCGTCTGCCGTTGGCGGCGCATACCACGGGTGCTGTTTCTTGCTCGCGACCTCGCCCGGCTCGGGCAGTGCCGTACGGCGCAGTTCATAAGCGATCACCTGCACCGCCTGCGCGAGGTTCAGCGAGCGGTACGCAGGATTGGCGGGAATCAGCACGGTGGCGTGGCAACGGTCGACTTCATCGTTGGTCAGCCCGGTGCGTTCGCAACCAAAGACGAAGGCCACCGGCGCCTCGGCGGCAAGCGCGACGGCTCGCGTCGCGGCCTGCCACGGTCGCAGCGGCTCGTCGCCCAGATGGCGCGGACGCGCCGACAGCGCCACGACCCAACCGCAGTCGGCCACGGCCTCGTCGAGCGTGCCGACGACGCGCACACTGTCGAGCACACTGGTCGCGTGCGCCGCGGTGGCCCGTGCCTGCGGATGCGGATAGCGGTCCGGGTTCACCAGAACCAGATGGTGCAAGCCCATCGTCAACATCGCCCGCGCGCTCGCGCCGATGTTGCCCGGATGCTGCGTGGACACCAGAACGATGCGGATGTTCGCGAGAGGATCGACGTCGGAGCGCGGGGCCATGGTGATATTCTAGGCTGCCTTATTTTGTTCCTTCGAGAACATGCACCCGCTGGTCAACATCGCCGTGATGGCTGCGCGCGCAGCCGGCAATTTCATCATGCGCAACTTCGACCGGGCGGACGCGCTCAGCGTCGAGCGCAAGGCGCGCAACGACTTCGTCACTCAGATCGACCGCGGCGCCGAGGCCGAAATCATCCGCCACATCCGCAAGGCCTATCCCGACCATGCGATCCTCGCCGAAGAATCCGGCGCGCTGGAAGGCCGCCGTGGCGCGAGCGAGGTCACCTGGATCATCGATCCTCTGGACGGCACGACCAATTTCCTGCACCGCATTCCGCATTTCGCGGTGTCGATCGGGATCCAGGTGCGCGATCGTCTCGAACACGGCGTGATCTACGCGCCCTGTACGCAGGACCTGTACACGGCGAGCCGCGGCGCCGGCGCGGTGCTCAACAGCCGGCGCATTCGCGTCAGTAGTTGTCGCGATCTGGGACAGGCGCTGATCGGCACCGGCGTGCCGCTGCGCGAGGAGTACCTCGCCCACTACGCGACGATGCTGTGCAATGTCGCGCGCGAGACCGCCGGCATCCGCCGCGCCGGGTCGGCCGCACTCGATCTGGCCTACGTCGCCGCCGGGCGCCTCGAAGGTTTCTGGGAATACAACCTGAAACCCTGGGACATGGCGGCCGGCATCGTCCTGGTGCAGGAGGCCGGCGGCGCCGTGCGCGAGCTCGAGGGTGGCGCCGACGTGCTGACGAGCGGTCATATCCTCGCCGGCACGGTGCCGCTGATCGACCAGCTGGCCGCGCTCTTGCCGCCGCGTCGTGCGGCGGCCGCTTGAGCCACGACCCATGAGCGAGACCCTGCTGATCACAGGTGGCGCCGGATTCATCGGCTCGGCGCTGATCCGCCTGTTGCTGCGCGAGTCCGACTATCGCATCGTCAACGTCGACAAGTTGAGCTACGCGGCGAGCCCCGAAGCGCTGGAGGATGCACCGCAGCATCCGCGCTACCGTTTCGAGCGGGTCGACATCTGCGATGCGGCGGCGTTGACGCGCGTGTTCGCCGAGCATCGCCCCGACGGCGTGCTGCACCTGGCCGCCGAATCACACGTGGACCGCTCCATCGACGGACCGGCCGACTTCATCCAGACCAACATCGTCGGCACGTTCCGGCTGCTCGAGGTCGCGCTCGGCTACTTCCAGTCGCTCGACGGACCCGCACGCGCACGCTTCCGCTTCCACCACGTTTCCACCGACGAAGTCTACGGCTCACTCGGCGAAGACGGCCTGTTCACGGAAACCACACCGTACGCGCCGAACTCGCCGTATTCGGCGAGCAAGGCCAGTTCCGATCATCTGGTCCGCGCCTGGCACCACACCTACGGCTTGCCGGTGGTGGTGACCAACTGCTCGAACAACTACGGGCCTTATCAATTCCCCGAGAAGCTGATCCCGCTGATGATCCTCAATGCACTGGAGTTCAAGCCGCTGCCGGTCTACGGCACCGGCGCCAACGTGCGCGACTGGCTCTATGTCGAGGACCATGCCCGCGCGCTGCGCCTGGTGTTCGAGCATGGCCGCATCGGCGAGCAGTACAACATCGGCGGCCACAACGAGCAGCGCAACCTGGATCTGGTCGAACGGCTCTGCGATCTCATCGACACCTTGCAGCCCGATGCTGTCGGCCGCAAGCGCCGCGAGCTGATCACCTTCGTCGAGGATCGCAAGGGCCACGACCTGCGCTATGCGATCGACGCCGGCAAGATCCGGCGTGAGCTGGGCTGGCGCCCGCGGGAAACCTTCGACACCGGCCTGCGCAAGACCGTCGAGTGGTACCTGGCCAACCGCGCGTGGTGCGAGACCGTGCAGGCGCGCGGCTACCAGCGCCAGCGTCTTGGGCTGGCCAGGAAGGCGTCATGAAGGGGATCATCCTCGCCGGCGGCAGCGGCACGCGCCTTTACCCGGTCACGCAGGCCGTGTCCAAGCAACTGCTGCCGGTCTACGACAAGCCGATGATCTACTACCCGCTGACGACGCTGATGCTGTCCGGCATCCGCGAGATCCTGGTGATCTCGACGCCACAGGACACGCCGCGCTTCGCGGCCCTGCTCGGCGACGGCAGCCAGTGGGGCATCTCGCTGTCTTATGCGGTGCAGCCGAGCCCGGACGGACTCGCGCAGGCCTTTCTCATCGGCGCGGATTTCATCGGCGGCGACGCCTGCGCGCTGGTGCTCGGCGACAACCTGTTCCACGGTCACGATCTGGTGCCGCTGTTGCAACGTGCGGCGGCGCGGCGAGAGGGCGCCACCGTGTTCGCCTATGCGGTGACCGACCCCGAGCGCTACGGCGTCGTCGAGTTCGACGCCGACGGGCGCGTACTGTCGATCGAAGAAAAGCCCAAGGCGCCGAAATCCCGCTACGCCGTCACCGGCCTGTACTACTACGATGCGCAGGTCGTCGAGCTCGCCCGCCGCATCAAGCCCTCGGCGCGCGGCGAGCTGGAGATCACCGATCTAAACCGCCTCTACCTCGAAGCGGGTGCGCTCCACGTCGAGGTCATGGGTCGCGGCATGGCCTGGCTCGACACCGGCACCCACGACTCGCTGCTCGACGCCGGAACCTTCATCCAGACGCTGGAAAAGCGTCAGGGCCTGAAGATCGCCTGCCCCGAGGAGGTCGCCTACCGCAGCGGCTTCATCGACGCCGATCAGTTGCGCAGCCTCGCCCTTCCGCTACTCAAGAGCGGTTACGGCGAGTATCTGCTGCGCGTGCTCGAAGAACGGGTGTACTGAAGAGGTGTGCCCATGCAGGTGATCGCTACCGCCCTGCCCGAGGTGCTGATCTTAGAGCCCAAGCTCATCGGCGATGCCCGCGGTTTCTTCATGGAGAGCTTCCACGCTCGCCGCTTCGCCGAGCTGACCGGCTGCGATGAGGCGATGGTGCAGGACAATCATTCGCGCTCGACACGTGGCGTCTTGCGCGGCCTGCACTACCAATTGCCGCCAAAGGCCCAGGGCAAGCTGGTGCGTGTCGTCGCCGGCGAGATCTTCGACGTCGCCGTGGACATCCGCCGTGGATCGCCGACCTTCGGCCACTGGGTCGGCGTCACGCTGTCGGCCGACAACAAGCGCCAGCTCTGGGTGCCGCCGGGTTTCGCCCATGGCTTCTGCGTGACCTCGGACAGCGCCGACGTGATCTACAAGGTCACTGCCTACTACTCGCCGGAGCACGATCGCGCCATCCGCTGGGACGATCCGGCCATCGGCATCGAGTGGCCGCTCGATGCGCCACCGCAGCTTTCCGGCAAAGACGAGAAGGCGCCGCTGCTGCGTGACGCCGAGGTATTCTGAGCGTGCGCCGCGTCGTCGTCACCGGTGCCGGCGGTCAGCTCGGCGTGGAGCTCGTGCGGCGCGCACCGGTCGGCGTCGAGGTCATCGGTCTTGACCGCACTGCGCTCGACATCGGCGACGGCGTCGCCGTGCATCGAGCGATGCGCGACACCCGACCGAGCGCGATCATCAACGCCGGCGCCTACACCGCGGTCGATCGCGCCGAAAGCGAACCGGATGCCGCCCACCGCGCCAACGCCGAAGGCCCGCGTCATCTCGCTGCGGCGGCAGCGGCAACCGGCGCGCGCCTGCTGCACGTCTCCACCGATTTCGTCTTCGACGGCGGCAAATCCTCGCCCTATCTGCCGGAAGACGACACCGCCCCGCTCGGAGTCTACGGCGCCAGCAAGCTCGCCGGCGAGCAGGCGGTGCGCGATACCGCCGGGGTCGATGCGCTGATCGTACGCACCGGCTGGGTCTACTCGGCGCACGGTCAGAACTTCGTCAAGACCATGCTGCGTCTGATGCGCGAACGTCCCGAGGTGCGCGTCGTCGCCGACCAGATCGGCACGCCAACCTCGACCGCGACGCTGGCCGACACGCTGTGGACCCTGCTCGACCGCGATGCGCCGTCCGGCACCTATCACTGCAGCGATGCCGGGGTCGCGAGCTGGTATGACTTCGCCTACGCGATCCGCGAGCTCGCACAGGCCAGCAGCGGCGAGCAGCTCGCACCGGTGCGGCCGATCGCGACCGCCGACTATCCCACACCGGCGCGACGCCCGGCCTACAGCGTGCTCGACAAGACCACGACCTGGGCTATCACCGGCATGGCGCCGCACTGGCGCGAGCCGCTGCGCGCCGTCATCGATGAGCTGGTTCGTTAGCCGATGCTTTCGACGCCACCCAGGTAAGGGCGCAGCGCGCTCGGCACCGCGATCGACCCGTCGGCTTGCTGGTAGTTCTCCATGATCGCGACCAGGGTGCGGCCGACGGCGAGACCCGATCCGTTGAGCGTGTGCACCAGCTCGGTCTTGCCGGTCTGGCCATGGCGGTAGCGCGCCAGCATGCGCCGCGCCTGGAAGTCCTCGCAGTTCGAGCACGAGGAGATTTCGCGATAGCGCTGCTGGCTCGGCAGCCAGACCTCGAGGTCGTAGGTCTTGGCGGCGGAAAAGCCCATGTCGCCGGCGCACAGCGCCATCACCCGGTAGGGCAGTTCGAGCCTGCGCAGAATCACCTCGGCATGGGCCGTCATTTCCTCGAGCGCATCGTAGGACTTCGACGGCTCGACGACCTGCACCATCTCGACCTTGTCGAACTGGTGCTGGCGGATCATGCCGCGCGTGTCGCGCCCGGCGGCGCCGGCCTCGGCGCGGAAGCACGGCGTATGGGCGACCCACTTCTTCGGCAACTCGTCGGCCGCGAGGATCTGGTCGCGCACCAGATTGGTGACCGGCACCTCGGCCGTCGGAATCAGGCGCCAGTCCTGCTCGCCCTGCAAGGCGAATAGATCCTCGCCGAATTTCGGTAACTGGCCGGTGCCGCGCAGGCTGGCCGCATTGACGATGAAGGGAACGTAGAGCTCCTCGTAGCCGTGCTCCTGTGTGTGAACGTCGAGCATGAACTGCGCGAGCGCGCGGTGCAGGCGCGCCAGACCTGCGCGCAGCAGGGTGAAGCGCGCGCCGGTGAGCTTGGCCGCGGCGGCGAAGTCCATCAGCCCCAGCGCCTCGCCCAGATCGGCATGGTCGCGCGGATTTTCGAGTGCCCTGGGTTCGCCCCAGCGCCGCAGTTCGACGTTGTCGTTCTCGTCACGTCCGTCCGGCACGCTCTCATGCGGCGGGTTCGGTATGCGCGCCAGAAAGTCCTCGAACTCGGCCTGCAGCGCGGCGAGCTGCGTCTCGTTGTCCGCGAGCGCCGATTTGATCCGGTCCATGTCGGCGAGAATCGGCGACGCATCCTCGCCCCTGGCCTTGGCCTGACCGATGCGCTTGGAACCGGCGTTGCGTTCGGCCTGAAGCTGCTCGGTGCGCACTTGCAGCGCCTTGCGGCGCTGCTCGAACGCGCGATAGGCGTCCAGATCGAAGACATAGCCGCGGCGGGCCAGGCGGTCGGCAACGGCCTGCGCATCACTGCGCAGCAGTTTGGCATCGAGCATCGTCGTCGCAAGGGGCGTGGTGTGTGAGCGCGTTATTGTAGGCCGGGCCTCAGCCGGCGACGGCGCGCCCGAGCCCCATGCCCAACGCCGCGGCACCCAGGCACAGCACAATATTGAGCAGCACGTTGAGCACCGCGATGCCGGTGTGGCCGGCCTGGGCCAAACGCAGCGTTTCCACCGAGAAGGCCGAAAAGGTCGTGAACGCGCCGAGAAAGCCGACGATCAAGAGGGCGCGCATGCTGTCGCTGCCGCCACCGGACTCGACCATGCGCGCGAACAACCAGCCGGCGATACCGCTGCCGAGCACGTTGACCACCAGCGTGCCGTAGGGGAAGGCCGGCCCCAGCCAGACCGTCAGCAGACGCACGCTGCCGTAACGGGCTAGCGCGCCGAGTGCGCCACCGACGGCAACCGCGAACCACGGCATCACGCGGCACCGTTCTTGCGCTGGCGCAGCGCGGCAAGGCGCTCGGCAATCCGTGCCTCGACGCCGCGTGCGCTCGGTTCGTAAAGGCGGACCTCGCCCAGCCGCTCGGGCAGGTAGCGCTGGCCCACGGCCTGGGCGTCCGGCTCGTCGTGATCGTAGCGATAGCCGGCGCCGTAGCCGAGATCTTTCATCAGCTTGGTCGGCGCGTTGCGCAAATGCATCGGCACCTCCAGCGTGCCGGTCTGCTCGACCAGCGTTCGCGCCGCGTTGTAGCCAGCATAGACCGCATTGCTCTTCGGCGCGCAGGCGAGATAGACCACGGCCTGCGCGATCGCGAGCTCACCTTCGGGACTGCCCAAGCGCTCGTAGCTCTGCCACGCGGCAAGGCACAGCTCCTGCGCGCGCGGATCGGCGAGGCCAATGTCCTCGACGGCCATGCGCAGCAGGCGGCGCGCGAGGTAGTGCGGATCGCAGCCGCCGTCGATCATGCGTGCATACCAGTACAGCGCGGCATCCGGATCGCTGCCGCGCACTGACTTGTGCAGTGCCGAGATCTGGTCGTAGAAGTGCTCGCCCTGCTTGTCGAAGCGACGCAGACCCTTGCCAATCAGCCGCTCCAGCGCCTGCGCGTCGTGCGCATCGGGTTGCGCGCGCACCAGTTCCGCGGCGGTTTCGAGCAGAACAAGGCCGCGTCGCGCGTCACCATCCGCCGCCTCGGCGATGCGTTCGATCCAGCCCGCCGGCAAGGCGACGGCGACACCGCGCTCGGCATCGGCGCAGGCGCGTTGCAGTAGCGCGATCACGTCCTGCTGCTGCAGTGCCCGCAGCACGAACACGCGCAGCCGCGACAGCAACGCGCCGTTGAGTTCGAACGACGGGTTCTCGGTGGTCGCGCCGATCAGAGTCAGCGTGCCGTCCTCGACGAAGGGCAGCAGGGCATCCTGCTGCGCCTTGTTGAAGCGGTGGATCTCGTCGATGAACAGTACCGTGCGCTGCGGCATGACGCCCGTCGCGGCCGCCTGCGCCCGCGCCACCGCCTCGCGGATGTCCTTGACTCCGGCGAGCACCGCCGACAGCGTCAGAAACTGCGCCTCGGTGTGACCGGCGATCAGCCGCGCCAGCGTGGTCTTGCCGACCCCCGGCGGACCCCAGAACACCATCGACGGCACGTTGCCGGCTTCGAGCAGGGTGCGCAGCGGCGCGCCGGCGCCGAGCAGATGTGTCTGGCCGACCACCTCGTCGAGCGTGCGCGGGCGCATGCGCTCGGCCAGCGGTTGGGCTGACGACGAGGTTCGTGCGGCGGGACGGGCTTGGGCTTGTGGGGACATCACGCTCGCGGCGTTGGCGGCCTTGAGCGCCGATCCTAGCAGGCGCTCCGATCAGCTGGCTGGATCGAGATTCACGACCTCGACGCCGGCCGGCGGCTCGAAGCGGAACTCGGCATCATCGATCTTCGGATTGCGCCGGGCATCGCGGAAGCGGATCTCGCTGACGCCGCCGAGCGGATCGTGCAGGCGCATGCGCCGCGGCGCGCCCGAAGGCTCCAGCCACAGTTCGATCTCACGGAAATCGGCGTCCTCGGCCTTGGGCCGCAGACGCAGACCACCGTCACCGATCGGCTCGACCTCGAAGCGCTCGGTCAGGTTCGCGCCTTCGGCGAGCAGCGCCACCGGCGTATCGCGCAGGATGTCGCCGGCCGCACGCACCGTGACCTGTGCGAGGTCAGGCTCGTAGTTCCAGATCCGCTGCCCGTCACAGACCACGCGCTGTGCATAGGGCCGCTCGTAGCGCCAGTCGAAGCGTCCGGGGCGCGCGAGCGCGAAGCGCCCGCTGCGGCGCGCAATCTCCACGCCGTCTTCGCCATACTGGACCTGCTCGAACTGCGCGGTGAACGTGCGCACTTCGCCGATGAAGCGCTGCAAAGCATCCGACGCAGCGGCCGGCTGCACGGCAGCGACGAACAGCGTCAAGGCAAGAGCGAGAATGCGGGGCATGGCGGCGAAGAGTGGTAGACGCATCGAATTCTGCCGACAGCGGCTTGCCGGCCCATGAACCGCGCACTTCAGTCACGGCCACCGGGCACGAGAATCTCACGATTGCCGCCCGGCCCGCTCGGACCGACGATACCGGCGGACTCCATCTGCTCGACCATGCGCGCGGCGCGGTTGTAGCCGATCTTCAGGCGCCGTTGTACCCAAGACACCGAGGCCTTGCGCGTTTCCAGCACCAGCGCGACCGCCTGATCGTAGAGCGGGTCGGCTTCGGCATCGGCGCCGCCGTCGCCGCCGGCGTTGCTCGGCACTTCATCGGCGCACAGATCCTCGATGTACTCCGGCGGCCCGACCTGCTTGAGGTAGGCGACGACCTTGTGCACCTCGTGATCGTCGACGAAAGCGCCGTGCACGCGCTCGAGGCGGTTGGCACCGATCGGCCGGAACAAGCCGTCGCCGTGACCGAGTAGGGTCTCGGCGCCGATTTCGTCGAGAATCGTGCGTGAATCGATGCGCGAGGCGACCTGGAATGCGAGTCGCGACGGGATATTGGCCTTGATCAGGCCGGTGATCACATCGACGCTCGGGCGCTGCGTCGCGACGATCAGATGCACCCCGGCGGCACGCGCCTTTTGCGCGAGCCGCGCGATCAGCTCCTCGACCTTCTTGCCCACCACCATCATCATGTCAGCGAGCTCGTCGATGATGATGACGATGTTCGGCAGCGGTTGGAGCGGCCCTGGCTCCGGCGGCGCCTGTTCGGGATCGAACAGATCCTGCGAGGGCTGGGCCAGCGGATCGCGGATCGGCTCGCCCGCCCTTTGCGCGTCCTCGATCTTGCGGTTGAGACCAGTGAGATTGCGCACGCCCAGCGCCGACATCAGCCGGTAACGGCGTTCCATTTCGGCGACGCACCAGCGCAGCGCGTTGGCCGCGTCCTTCATATCGGTGACCACCGGCGTGAGCAGATGCGGGATGCCCTCGTAGACCGACAGCTCCAGCATCTTCGGGTCGATGAAGATGAAGCGCACCTGATCCTTGGTCGCCTTGAACAGCATCGACAGGATCATCGCGTTGATCGCCACCGACTTGCCAGCGCCGGTGGTGCCGGCCACCAACAGGTGCGGCATTTTCGCCAGGTCGACGACCAGCGGATGGCCGGCAATGTCCTTGCCCAGCGCTATCGCCAGCGGCGAGGCGATGTTGCGATAAGCCGGCGAATCCAGGATCTCGCTGAGCATCACCATCTCGCGCTTGGCGTTGGGGATCTCCAGGCCAATCACCGACTTGCCTTCGATGACCTCGATCACGCGCACGCTCGACACCGACAGCGACCGTGCCAGATCACGCGACAGATTGGTGATCTGCGAGCCCTTCACCCCCGGCGCCGGCTGCAACTCGAAGCGCGTGATCACCGGGCCGGGCCGCGCATCGACCACCTCGGCCTTGACGCCGAAGGAGGCGAGGTGACGCTCGACCTCGCGCGACAGGTGTTCGAGTTCCTCGGCGCTGTACTTGCGTCCGGATGGACGCGGCGGATCGAGGATTGCCAGCGGCGGAATCGGATCGCCGTCGAAGGGCGGCACCGGCGCACCGGCGTCCTTGCTCTTGGCCGCAGGCGGTTTTTTCTCCACCTTGGCGGCCACGGCCGGCAAAAGGTCGAGCTGCTCTTCCTCGCTGCCGGTGAGCACCGGCGCCTTGCGCGGCCTGCGCTTGTCCTTGGGCGGCGCGGGCGAAAACTCCGGTGCCGCCTGCGGCCGGACGAGCGCGCCGCCGCCCATCTCTTGGGTTGGCGCCGGCGCTGCCGGGGCATCGGCATCCGCCGCTGCGCCGTGCCGGTGCTCGATCAGCGCGAACAGCCCCTCGCCGATGAGCTCGGCGATCCGTACCCATGAGAACGTCAGCGCCAGCGGCGCCGAGGCGATCGACAGGGTCAACAACACCAGGCTGGCGCCGAAGCCGCTGAGCACATCGACCAAGGTGCGCGCGAGCGCCAGCCCTGCGATGCCGCCGCTGCCCTGCGGCGCCCACTCCGGCGATGCATCCACATGCAGCGCCGCAAGCGCCGCCAGACTCACCAACAGCACCAGCCACGCGGCAACGCGTACGCCGCGCGGCACGGCTTCTTCCTCCGGCGGCGGGTTGTGGAAGATGCGCAGGCCGATCAACAGCACCGCGAGCGGCAGCAGGAAGGCCACATAACCGCACAGCGACAGCAGCACGTCGGCGATCCACGCGCCCACGGCGCCGGCGAGGTTGCGCACCGGCTCGCCGGTGCCGGAGGACGACCAGCCCGGATCGTTGGGGTGGAAGCTGGCCAGCGTCACGAGCAGAAACAGTGACAGCCCAAGACAGGCCAGCATCGCCGCTTCACGGGGGAGTCTTTCCAGCCAGCTCGGGCCGACGGCCGCATCCGTGGCGTGGGATTTGCTTCTCAGCATGCCGTATGGTGCGATCGAGTGGCCGGCAGTATAACGGAGCCGCAGCGGCGACCACGGCCCAAGCGACCGCTCGCCGGGGCTTGAATACCGCAGGAGAATCTTCATATTGATTCGCGGTCAAACTCACTGAAACAGTGTCCGCACGAGCTGAGCCATGACGACGCTGACCCGCCACTTCGTCCTTACACCGGAAGGCACGATCCGCGAATTCAGTGCCGAGCAGGCCGCCGCCATCGCCGTTGGCGCGGGCCGCGTGCCGGAATTCGCCGGTCACGACCTGCGTTACCTGCAACTGACGCTCGAAGACGCGCCCGACACCAGCGAGCTGCGGGTGCAGACCGCCGGTGCGCGCATCCATTTCGACAGTGATGGCCGCCTGACGCAGGCCGGACCGCCCACCGACGCCCAGCCGATCACCCGTTTCGAGCACGACGCCGTGGTGCAATGGGCCCTGCGTGACCTGCCCTCGGTGGCGCCGACCTTCCACTGAGAAATCGGCCCGCGGGCGCGGGACGACGAAGGCCCTGCCCTCTGGCGTATTCTTTCGTAACCCGCGTCGACCAGGCTGGCCATGGAGAGTCCCGTCCGCCTGCACTGGCTGGACCCGCGCCACCCGGACCAGCCGTTCCCCCCCGTGCATCTGGCGATGCGCGAGCCCAACGGCTTGCTCGCGATCGGCGGGGATCTGTCGCTGACGCGGCTGCTGCGCGCCTACGCGCAAGGCATCTTCCCCTGGTACAACCCGGACGAGCCGATACTCTGGTGGTGCCCTGATCCACGCGCCGTGCTGGAACCGGCACGGTTCCACGTCTCGCGCTCGCTGCACCGCGTGCTGCGCAAAGCAGCCTATGCGGTCACCCTCGACCGCGCCTTCGATGCGGTGCTCGAGGGTTGTGCGGGCGTGCGCCGGGGTCACCCCGGCACCTGGCTCGGCGCCGACATGCGCCGCGCCTACCGGCAACTGCACGCGCACGGCCACGCCCACAGCGTCGAGGTCTGGCGCGACGGAACCCTCATCGGCGGACTCTATGGCGTCGTCAGCGGCCGTGTGTTCTTCGGCGAATCGATGTTCTCGGCAGCCCCCGACGGCTCCAAGATCGCACTGGCGTGGCTTTGCCGGCAGTTGCAGCAGTGGGATTTTCCCCTGATCGACTGCCAAGTGCGTTCGGCGCATCTCGACAGCCTCGGCGCCTGCGAGATCTCGCGTGAGCGCTTCCTGCACACACTCGCACTCTCGCACGCTCGGCCCCATCCCCCCGGCCCCTGGCGCTTTTCGATCGAGGTGCCTTGCGCGGTCCAGCACCTGCCGCCATGAACGACTCGCAGCCGATACGCCTGTACCTCAGCGCCGAACACGCCTGTGGCTATCTGTCGGGCTTGGCTGCCCGCAGCGCCTTCGTCGATCCGGAATGGACGCTCAACGCCCCCCGCTACCAGCGTCTGCTGGAAATGGGTTTCCGTCGCAGCGGTGGCCACGTCTACCGGCCACACTGCCGTGACTGCTTGCGCTGCGTGCCGGTACGGATACCGGTGGCCGACTTCCGGCCATCGCGCTCCCAGCGCCGCTGCCTGCAGGACAACGGTGACCTACGCCTGAGCCTGGACACGGAACTGCGCGACGAACACTTCGCGCTGTATCGCCGTTACCTGCTCGGCCGCCATGCCGACGGCGGCATGGACCCGCACGACCGCCTCGCCTTCCATAACTTTCTGGAATGTCCGTGGATGCCGGTACGTTTCTGGAGCTTTCGGGAGCACAACCGCCTGCTCTGCGTCGCCGTCGTCGATCATCTGCCCTTGGCGCTGTCGGCGGTCTATACCTTCTTCGACCCGCAGGCCGCTGCCCGCGGACTGGGCACGCTAGCGATCCTCAAGCAAATCGAGTACGCGCGCGAACGCGGCCTGTCGCACGTCTATCTCGGCTACTGGGTCAGCGAGAGCCGCAAAATGGCCTACAAATCGCGCTTCCGTCCGCTGGAGACGCTCACCGCACAAGGCTGGTTGCCACAACACCCGCAGCCTGCGCCGGGCGGCGATCCCGGTTGAAACATTCGGGGCCGGCTCCAATAATGCACGCCTCATTATCGTCGGCGAGGCGTATGGCCAAGGAAGATCACATCGAAATGAACGGTGTCGTGGTGGAGACACTGCCCAACACGACGTTCCGCGTGAAGCTCGAAAACGGGCACGTGGTCATCGCCCACATCTCCGGCCGCATGCGCAAGCATTACATCCGTATCCTCACCGGCGACAAAGTCACCGTTCAGCTCACGCCTTACGACCTGACCAAGGGTCGGATTACCTTCAGAGACAAATAACAGAGACAAATAAGCGACAGAACCGAGCGGCTGCGCCGCTCGGTGATGTTTCCAGTTTCCAGAACTGACTGCCCTGCTGCTACCCTTACTGGAAACGTGAAACTACGGACCGGAAACTGCCTTCACACCGGTTCGAGCTGCGCCGACCTCTCGCGCCCTTCGAGCTCGAAGCTGAGCCGACCGTCCTCGCCGAGCGCGACGTGCACGCGGCCACCGTTGGCGAGCTTGCCGAACAGCAGTTCCTCGGCGAGTGGCCGCTTCAGGCTCTCCTGAATCACGCGCGCCATCGGTCGAGCACCCATCTTCGGGTCGTAGCCGCGCTCGGCGATCCACAGCCGCGCCGGCTCGTCGATTTCGATCTGCACGCCTTTGGCATTGAGCTGCTCTTCGAGTTGCAGCAGGAACTTGTCGACGACCCGCAGCACCTCGCGCTGGCCCAATGGATTGAACTGCACGATGGCATCGAGGCGGTTGCGAAACTCCGGAGTGAACATCTTGCGGATCACTTCCATCGCGTCGGTCTGGTGATTCTGCTCGGCGAAGCCCATCGAGCGACGCGAGGCCTGCTCGGCGCCGGCGTTGGTCGTCATCACCAGGATGACGTTGCGGAAATCGGCTTGACGTCCGTTGTTGTCGGTGAGCTTGCCGTGATCCATCACCTGCAGCAGCAGGTTGAACACATCGGGATGCGCCTTCTCGATCTCGTCGAGCAGCACGACGCTGTGCGGATGCTTGATCACCGCCTCGGTCAGCAAGCCGCCCTGGTCGAAGCCGACGTAGCCGGGCGGTGCGCCGATCAGCCTCGACACCGTGTGCCGTTCCATGTACTCGGACATGTCGAAACGGATCAGCTCGATGCCGAGCAACTGCGCGAGCTGGCGCGTGACCTCGGTCTTGCCCACGCCCGTCGGTCCGGCGAGCAGAAAGTTGCCGATCGGCTTGTCCGGATTGCCCAGACCGGAACGGGCGAGCTTGATGCAGGCGGTGAGCTGTTCGATCGCAGTATCCTGACCGAAGATCACCAGCTTGAGATCGCGCTCCAAGGTCGCCAGACGATCGCGATCGTTCGCGGAGACGCTCTTGGGCGGGATGCGCGCGATGCGTGCCACGGTCTCCTCGATGTCGCGCACCTGCACAGTCTTGCGGCGCCTGGATTCCGGCAACAGGCGCAGGCGTGCAGCCGCCTCGTCGATGACGTCAATCGCCTTGTCCGGTAGATGACGGTCGGTGATGTGGCGAGACGACAGCTCGACTGCCGAGCGCAGCGCGCCGCGGGTGAACTGCACCTGGTGATGCTCCTCGAAGCGCGCGCGCAGGCCTTCGAGAATCTTCACCGTATCCTCCACGCTGGGCTCGCCGACGTCGATCTTCTGGAAGCGCCGCGCCAGGGCGCGATCCTTCTCGAAGATGCCGCGGTACTCCTGGTAGGTGGTCGAGCCGATGCAGCGGATACCGCCCGAGGCCAGCAACGGCTTGAGCAGGTTCGAGGCATCCATGACGCCGCCGCTGGCGGCGCCGGCTCCGATGATCATGTGAATCTCGTCGATGAAGACGATTGAGCCGGGACGCTGCTGCAAATCCTGGATGACGGCCTTGAAGCGCTTCTCGAAGTCGCCACGATACTTGGTGCCGGCGATCAAGGCGCCGAGATCGAGGCTGTAGACCACGGCGCTGCGCAGCAGCTCCGGCACGCGCCCCTCGACGATCAACCAGGCCAGGCCTTCCGCAATCGCGGTCTTGCCGACGCCGGCCTCGCCGACCAGCAAGGGATTGTTCTTGCGCCGCCGGCACAGGGTCTGCATCACGCGCTCGATCTCCTGATCGCGGCCGATCAGCGGGTCGATCGCGCCCTGCGCGGCGCGCTCGTTGAGATTGACGGCGTACTGTTCGAGCGCGCTCTGGCTGGACTGGCCCTTGTCGCCGGCCTCCTCGCGCTCCTCGGACTCCGCCGGCTTGTCGGCGGCGGCATTGTTTTTGGCGATGCCGTGGGAGATGAAGTTGACGATGTCGAGGCGGCTGACGCCCTGTTCACCGAGCAGGTAGACCGCGTGTGTGTCCTTCTCCGAGAAGATCGCGACCAGCACGTTGAGCGTGGTCACGTGCTTCTTG
The DNA here is from genome assembly GCF_040327995.1 of Sinimarinibacterium thermocellulolyticum. Lineage (NCBI taxonomy): Bacteria > Pseudomonadati > Pseudomonadota > Gammaproteobacteria > Nevskiales > Nevskiaceae > Sinimarinibacterium > Sinimarinibacterium thermocellulolyticum. Next base: position 123,769 of record NZ_JBEPIJ010000010.1, read on the forward strand.
CCGGCCGCCTGCACGTGATAGATCGCACGCTGCAGCACCCGCTGGAACGACAGGGTCGGCTGCACCTCGTGCTTGTCGATGTTCTTGACCGCCTGGACATGCGTACGGATGTACTCCTTGAGGCCGGCTTCGAGCCTCTCGGCATCGGCGCCGGCGGCGACCAGCGCCTCGGAAACCTGCGTGTCCGACAGCAGCGCCAGCAGCAGATGCTCCACCGTCAGCAGCTCGTGGCCCTGCATGCGTGCCGAAACGAAGGCGGCATCGAGTGCTTTTTGTAGATCTTCCGACAACATGGTCTGCTCCGATTTACTCGTTCGAGGCTCTTGCGGCACCCGGTCAAGCCTTCTCCATCACCGTCAGTAGCGGATGCTGATGCTGCCGCGCATAGCCGTTGACCTGCGCCGTCTTGGTCTCCGCGATTTCGGCGGGAAACAAGCCGGCGACACCGCGGCCCTGGGTGTGAATGGTGAGCATGATCTGCACCGCCCGCTCACGCGAGTGATGGAAAAACTGCTGCAAAACCTGGACCACGAACTCCATCGGCGTGTAATCGTCGTTGAGCATCACCACCTTGTACATCGGCGGCTGCTGCAGGCGCGGTTTGGCCTCCTCGACCGCGACGCCCGATGCAGAATCTCCGATGCCTTGTCGCTTGATCTCCTTGCTCATGGGCGTGTACCCCGTGACCGGCGGCATCCGGCATCGCCGAACGACGCGCGATACTCCAATCGACCACTTCGACCACTGGTTTCGACCATGATTCCAGTGTAACGCCGCCGTGGCACGACTTGGAGCCCGACCGACCGAGTGCGCCCACGCCGGCACGAACGGCCGCCGTAGGCCAGAACGGCGCGCGCCGGCCCAGGCGGGTTATGATCAGCGGATGACCGAGTCCTTGAGCCTTCAGCGCGTCGCCCGACTGTACGAGCGCCACGGGCGCGGCTTGCCGCCGCTGGCCAATCTGGTGCTGGCCGTCGTCGTCGCCTGGCTGCTGGCAAAGCTGGTCTGGGCGCTGATGCCGGTACCGGAGGCCGGGCGCTGGCAGCCGGTGCCGCCCCCCCCGGCGGCGGCGCGTGCCACCGGCCCCGCTGCACCGGCCATCGACAAGCTGCTCGCCGCCAAGCTGTTCGGGGAGTACCAGGCCGAGGCCGTCGCCGAAGGCAATATCGAGGACGCGCCTGACACCCGGCTGTCGCTGAACCTGCTCGGCATCCTCGCCGGCGAGGACCGCCAGTCGCGCGCCCTGATCGGCACCAGCAATGGCGAGGAGAAGCCCTACGCGATCGGCGACGCCGTCATCGCCGGCGTCAAGCTGCAGTCGATCTTCCCCGATCGCGTGATCCTGTCGCGCAACGGCAAGCTGGAGACGCTGCGTCTGAACAAGGATGCGCCGATGTCGGCGCAAGCGGCTGCCGCGCGCACTGCGGCCGCGGCGGCCTCGTCGCCGCAGACTGATGCGGCCACCGCGCAGATGCTCTCGCAGATCCGTGAGCAGATCCTTGCCGATCCGACCAAAGCGTCGAACTATCTGCGCGTGCAGCCGGCAACCGTCGGCGGCGTGCAGCGCGGGTACAGGATCTACCCAGGCCGCGAACGCGAGGCGTTCCAGCAGCTCGGCCTGCGTCCGGGCGATCTGGTCACCGCGGTCAACGGCGTACCATTGGACGACAATCAGAAGGCGCTGCAACTGCTGGGCCAGCTCAGCCAGGCCAACGCCATCTCCCTGACGATCGAGCGTGGCGGACAGGTGCAGAACCTGACCGTGACGCTCGGCCCATGATCCGGCCCTTGATGCTCGATCCCGCTGCCCACCCGGCCGAATCCGCGCACCCCTCCCGATGAACTTCCGCAAGCTCACCGCCTCGACGGCCATCGCCCTGTTGCTGCTGGCCACCTCGTCGGCACGCGCCGAGATCACGCTCAATCTCAAGGACGCCGACATCAGCACACTGATCGCGACCGTGAGCGAGGTCACCGGCAAGAACTTCATCGTGGATGCGCGCGTCAAGGGCAAGGTGACCGTCATCAGCGCCGCGCCGATGAGTGCCGACGGCCTGTACGAGACCTTCCTCGCGGTACTCTCGGTCAACGGCTTCGCCGCGATTCCGGCGGGAGACATGATCAAGATCATCCCGGAGGCCACGGCCAAGCAGGAGGGTAGCGGCATCTACGGCGTCCGCAGCGGTTTGCCGATCGACGAAGTGGTCACGCACGTCTACCAGCTGCAGAACATCAATGCCGCCCAGCTCGTGCCGATCCTGCGCGTGCTGGTGCCGCAGTGGGGACACCTCGCGGCTTATCAGCCGAACAATTCGCTGATCATCACCGACCGCGCCGCCAACGTCGAGCGCATCGCCCGGCTGATCCAGCAAATGGACCAGGCCGGCGACCGCGAAATCGAGTTCGTGCGTCTCGAACACGCGGCCGCCAGCGAGGTCGTGCGCATCCTCACGGCGATGACGCAGCAGGACAAGCAGGCCGACCCGACCAACCAGACGCCGACGATCATCGCCGACGAGCGCAGCAACAGCATCCTGATCGGCGGCGACAAGGGGGCACGGCAGAAGTTCATCGAGATCGTGCGTCAACTCGATATCCCGCTCGAGGACGACGGCGCCACTCAAGTCATTTACCTACGCCACGCCAGCGCCGAGAATCTGGCCCCGATCCTCGAAGGTTATGCGCAGCAGACGCGCGCGCTCGAAGGCGCCGGCGGCAGCGGTACCCCAGCGGCCGCAGCCGCTCCGGCAAGCCGGCCCGGCGGCGGTGGACTCGACGGCGCCCGCGTGCTCGCCGATCCCGACACCAACGCGCTCATCATCACGGCCAATCCCAAGGCGATGCGCCAGATCCGTGACGTCATCGCCCAACTCGACATCCGCCGCGCACAGGTGCTGGTCGAGGCGATCATCGCCGAGGTCAGTGCCAACAAGTCGAGTCAGCTCGGCGTGGACTGGGCGGTGTTCAACGGCGACCGCATCGCCGCAGCCGGGATTCTCGACCCGGCGACCCTGTCGGGCCTCTCCGCCGCCGCGGCCAGCGGCGATCCGCAGCGAGCGCTGGGCGCGCTCGGCCAGGGCATCAACATCGTCGGCGGTCGCGACGGTGGCGACACCGGCACCAGCTTCGGCCTGCTGCTCAAGGCCTTGCGCGGCGATGGTGACACCAATGTGCTGTCGACGCCGACGCTGGTCACGCTCGACAACGAAGAAGCCAAGTTCTCGGTCGGCCAAGAGGTGCCTTACCAGACCGGCTCTTTCACCAACACCGGCGGCGTGACCGGAGTGGTCAATCCGTTCCAGACCATTGAGCGCAAGGACGTTGGCCTGACCCTGTCGGTTACGCCCCAAATCAGCGGTGAGAGCGAGACGATCAAGCTCAAGCTCGATCTCGAAGTCTCCGGCATCGCCAGCGGCACCGCCGGCTCGGCCAATCTGATCACCAACAAGCGCACGCTGACCAACGTCGTCGGCGTCGAGAACGGGCAGATCCTGGTCGTCGCCGGCCTGATGGACGATCAGATCAACGACCAACAGCGCGGCGTGCCCTTTCTCAGCGACATCCCCTTGCTCGGCGCACTGTTCAAGTACCGCTCGATCGACAAGACCAAGCGCAACTTGATGCTGTTCATCCGCCCGTCGGTGCTGCGCAAGAGAGAGGACGGCGACTACTACACGCGCAAAAAGTACGACGCGATCCGCCAGGCGCAGATCGACGCCGCCACCGGCGCCGCCGCGCTGATCGGCGGCCAGCGGCCGATCCTGCGGCCGCTCGATCAATGGTCCGGCAGCGGCCGCGCGGCCGAGGACGCGCAGCCGCTGGCGAGCCCCGGGGATGGACCTGCCGGCGCTCGGTCGGAGTCCGACGCGACGGTGACGCCGGCAACCGATTGAAAGCCCGTAGCGCGCCGCCATGGAGCCCGTTCTGCGTCGTCCGCCGTTCGCCTTCGCCAAACGTCACGGCCTGGTCGTGACCGAGGATCGCGGCGATCACGTCCTCGCCGTGATCCGCCCCGGCACCGCGGTCGACGTGGTGCAGGAGGCGCGCCGCTTCGTCGGTCGTCCGCTGCGGCTACAGAGCGTGACGCCGCAGGAGTTCGACGCGGTGCTGGCGCGCACCTACGAGGGTCAGACCGGGGCGACTGCGTCGCTGATCGACGGCCTCGACGACGAGGACGCCGATCTCGACGCGCTCGCCCTCGCCCTGCAGGAGAATCAGGACCTGCTCGAATCCGACGACGATGCGCCGGTGATCAAGTTCATCAACGGCCTGCTGGTCGAAGCGATTCGCGAGAACGCCTCGGACATCCACATCGAGAGCTTCGAGAGCCGCCTGCAGGTGCGCTTTCGCGTCGACGGTGTGCTGCGCGAGGTCATGTCACCGCCGCGCAGCCTCGCGCCGCGGCTAGTCTCGCGCATCAAGGTCATGGCCAAGCTCGACATCGCCGAGAAGCGGCTGCCGCAGGACGGCCGTATCTCGCGCGCCTTCGGCGGCCGCAAGGTGGACGTGCGCGTGTCGACGATCCCGACCGGCGCCGCCGGTAACGAGCGCGTGGTCATGCGCATCCTCGACAAGCAGGCGGAGAAGCTCGACCTGGAGCAGATCGGCCTGGATGCGCAGCAGGTCGCGACGATCAAGCGCATCATCCATCGCCCCTACGGCATCCTCCTGGTCACCGGCCCGACCGGCTCGGGCAAGACGACGACGCTGTATTCGGCGCTGTCGGTGCTCAACGACCGCGCGCGCAACATCATGACCGTCGAGGACCCGATCGAGTACTACATCGACGGCGTCGGTCAAACCCAGGTCAACCCCAAGGTCGAGATGACCTTCGCGCGCGGCCTGCGCGCGATCCTGCGCCAAGACCCGGACGTGGTCATGGTCGGCGAGATCCGCGACCTCGAAACCGCGCAGATCGCGGTGCAAGCCTCGCAGACCGGCCATCTGGTGCTGTCGACGCTGCACACCAACACCGCCGTCGGTGCGGTCACGCGTCTGCGCGACATGGGCATCGAGCCCTATCAGCTCTCGTCCTCGCTGGCGGGCCTGATGGCGCAGCGTCTGGTGCGCGCGCTGTGCAAAGAGTGCAAACAGCCCTACGAGGCGAGCACGGTGGAAAAGGAACAGCTCGGCGTCGATCCTTCGAAGCCGTTGACGCTATATCGCCCCGTCGGCTGCCCGCACTGCCGCCACACGGGCTTTGCCGGCCGCACCGGCATCCACGAGATCATCGAGGTCGACCGCAAACTCGAGGCGATGATCCACGACAACGCCTCCGAGCAGGCGCTGGAGGCCTACGCACGCACGCAGAGCGCCGGCATCTTGCAGTCCGGCCGCAACAAGGTGATCGCCGGCACGACCACGCTCAAGGAAGTGCTGCGCGTGACCATCGAGGAATAGGCCGACGCCGCCGTGGCCGCCTACGAGTACAGCGCGCTCGACGCCAAGGGGCGTCAGACCAAGGGCCTGATCGAAGGCGACACGCCGCGCCATGCGCGCCAACTGTTGCGCGAGCGCGGCTTGGCACCGCTCGACCTGCGCGAGGTCGCCGAAAACAGGAAGTCGGGCGGCTCGGTCTTTTCGCGCGGCGGCAGCCTGTCCAGCACCGAGTTGTCGCTGTTCACACGCCAGCTCGCGACGCTGGTGCGCTCCGGCTTGCCGCTCGATGAGTCGCTGACCGCCGTGTCCGAGCAGAGCGAGAGCAAGCGGGTCAAGCGCATCGCGCTCGGCGTGCGCGCCGGCGTCGTCGAAGGCAACTCGCTGGCCCACTCGCTCGACCAATTCCCTGGCGCCTTTCCGCCGCTGTTTCGCGCGACCGTCGAGGCCGGCGAGCAGTCGGGCCAGCTCGATTACATCCTCGAACGCCTCGCCGATTACGTCGAACGTAGGCAGGTGATGCAGCAGAAGATCATGCTCGCCGCGTTCTATCCGGTGATTCTGAGCTTGGTCGCGATCACCGTGGTCGTGCTGCTGCTGACCTATGTCGTGCCGCAAGTCGTCGACGTGTTCACCAGCATCGACGCGGAACTGCCGGCGCTGACCGCGGGCCTGATCGCCGTCTCCGATTTTCTGCGCGACTACGGCGTCTACCTACTGCTCGCGCTGGTCACCGCGGCCATCGTGTTCGCGCGGATGATGCGCAACGAGGGCTTCAAGCGTCAGGTGCACCGGCTGATGCTGCGCCTGCCACTGATCGGACGGCTGGTGCGCGGCGCCAACACCGGGCGCTTCACGCGCACGCTGGGCATCCTGTTCGGCAGCGGCGTGCCGATCCTCGATGCGATGCGCATCGGCACCCAGGTGGTCACCAACGTGCCGATGCGTGACGCGATCGAGGCGGCGGCGGCCAAGGTACGCGAGGGTGCGGCCCTGAGCCGCTCGCTGGCGGCGAGCAAGCTGTTCCCCCCGATCACCGTGCACCTGATCGCCAGCGGCGAATCCTCCGGCAAGCTCGACGACATGCTCGACCGCGCCGCCGAGAATCAGGAGCGCGAGGTCGAGACCCTGGTCGCCGCGATGATGGGCGTGTTCGAGCCGATGCTGATTCTCGTGATGGGTGGCGTAGTGCTGCTGATCGTCCTCGCCATCCTGCTGCCGATCTTCGATCTCAACACGCTGGTGCAGTGATTGCCGGCGCGGCGGTGCGGCGCGCCCGCGACCGATCACCGCTCACAGACGCGCGACCTGCGGGGACTGCGGCAACGCCGCCGCCATCAAACCGGCGATGCGCTGAGGAACGCCTTGCTCGACCTCCTTGAGCGCGACCCGGATCGCCGCGGCGAAGGCCTGCGCATCGGCACTGCCGTGCGATTTGATGACGATGCCGTTCAGGCCGACGAGGCTCGCGCCATTGTAGTTGCGCGGGTCCATGCGTCCGCCGAGTGCCTTGAGCGCCGGCATGGCCATCAGCGCAGAGATCTTGGTGAACAGCGAACGCGTGAACTCTTGCCGGATGAAGTGGTAGATCAGCCGCGCGACGCCCTCGCCGGTCTTGAGCGCGATGTTACCGGTGAACCCGTCACAGACGACCACGTCGATGTCGCGCAGGAACACGCCGTCGCCCTCGACGTAGCCGATGTAGTTCAAGGGCGACGCGGCGAGCAGTTGCGCCGCCTGCTTGATCACCTCGTTGCCCTTGATCTCTTCCTCGCCGATGTTCAGCAGCGCGACCTTGGGCCGCTCGATGCCGAGCGTCGCGGTCACCAGCGCCGACCCCATCACCGCGAACTGCAGCAGTTGTTCGGCCGAGCACTCGGCGTTGGCGCCGAGATCGAGCATGTGCACGTGACCGTTGACCGAGGGGATCGCCGAGATGATCGCCGGCCGGTCGATGCCCGGCAGCGTCTTGAGCACGAATTTGGCCGTGGCCATCAACGCACCGGTGTTGCCGGCGGATACGGCCGCCTGCGCCTGGCCCTGCTTGACCAGGTCGATGGCCACGCGCATCGACGAGTCTTTCTTGTTGCGCAGCGCCTTGGACGGCGACTCGTCCATCGCCACCACTTCCGAGGCGTGCTGGACGCGCAGGCGCGCCTCGTTGTCGCGCTTGCGCTTGCGCAGGTCGGCGCGCAGCGTCGCCTCGTCACCGACCAGGATCAGCTCGACCGACGCATGCGCATCCAAGGCGAGCAGGGCGGCGTCCACGACCGTCTCGTGGCCGTGGTCGCCGCTCATGGCATCGATGGACAGAACAACGGGAGCTTTCATCGCAAGCCGCCCGCCGCGGTGTCAGGGCTTACGCTTCGCCGACTTCGACCGCGCCCTTGTCGATGATTTTCTTGCCGCGGTAGTAGCCGTCGGCAGTCACGTGATGGCGACGATGCGTCTCGCCCGAGGTCGGGTCGATCGACAAGGCCGGCGCCTTTGCCTTGCGCGCCCAATGCGCCTTGCGGTGACCGCGATAGGCGCGCGATTTCTTGGAATCCTGAACTGCCATGGCTCAACTCCGTCGGGCCCTGCGGCCCCGCTACTCTTTCGACTGCAAGTGCCGCTTGAGCGCCGCGAAGGGATTGTCTCGCGGTGCCGGCGCCTGTTGTTCCTGCGGGCGCGCTGCCGTCGCAGCCGCCTCGTTCACGACATTCTCACACGACTGACAGCGCGGCAGCATCGGCAGCGCCAGCAGTACCTCGTCCTCGACCACCTGCCACAAGGGCAAGCGGTCATCCTCGATCAGCAGCGGTTCGGCTTTTGCCAACGCCGCGCGCTCCTCGGCTTCGCCGAAGACCAGACGCAGGTCGACCGCCAGCTCCAGCGCCTGCTCGAACGGCCGCCCGCAGCGCCGGCATTCGAGCATCAGCGCGCCGACGATGCGGCCGTGCAAGCGCGGCCAGCCGCTGCGCCGGTCGGCCTGCAACTCGACCTGCAAGGCGGTATCCGCGCCGGCGACGAGCTCGGCGACGAGCCGCGCGCACTGCGAGACGGAAAGCTGGCCGACGTAGCGATGTTCGCGCTCCAGCGCAAGCGACGCCCGCGTTTCAACTGCAAGTCCCATCGGCGCTTGCCCACCGAAAGGCCGCGCATCATAGTGAGGCGCCCATTGAAAGTCAAAGAAATCCTATGCTTAAGGCGCCACCGCCGCTTTTGCTGGCGTCATCCTCGCGCTACCGCGCCGAGTTGCTCGCCCGACTGCGCCTGGCCTTCGACACCGCGGCGCCCGGCGTCGACGAGACGCCGCAGCCGGGCGAGAACGCGGGCGCACTGGTCGTGCGGCTTGCCCGTGCCAAGGCTGCCGCATTGCGCCACACGCATCCCAAGGCTTGGATCATCGGCTCCGACCAGGTGGCGCTGATCGGCGACGAGATCATCGGCAAGCCGGGCGATCGCGAGCGCGCCATCCGCCAACTTTGTGCTGCCTCGGGCCGCGAGGTGCGCTTCCTCACGGCGGTCAGCCTGTCGACGCCGACCGCCGAGACCCATGCCATCGAGACGACGACGGTGCACTTTCGTGATCTGAGTCGCGACCAGATCGAGCGCTACCTCGACGCCGAACCCGCCTATGACTGCGCCGGCAGCTTCAAGTGCGAGGGTTATGGCATCACGCTGTTCGAGGCCGTCGACAGCCGCGACCCGACGGCGCTGATCGGCCTGCCGCTCATTGCGCTGTGCCGGCTGCTGCGCGAGGCCGGCTATCCCCTGCCCTGAAAAGCCAGGTCGGCAGTTCGGCGACCGTCGCGATCACGGCCGCGGCACCCGCGCGCCGCAGACGGCCCGGATCATGCACGCCGCAGGCCACGCCCAACCCGTCCATGCCGATGGCCTGCGCCATCGCCATGTCGTATTCGGTGTCGCCGATCATCAGCGCGCGCTCCGCCGTCACCCCCTCTGCGGCCAGCAGCTCGCGCAGCATCAGCGGGTTGGGTTTGGCAGCGGTTTCGTCGGCGCAACGCGAGTTGACGATCAGCTCGGCCAGCGACGCGTGATGACGCAGCGAACGGTCCAGCCCGCGGCGCGACTTGCCGGTCGCGATCGCGATGCGGTGGCCCCGGGCCCTCAACTCGCGGATCGCCTCGATGCTGCCAGCGAACAGCGGCGCCTCGAACGTGCCCGCGGACAGCCACTTCGCGCGGTAGCCTTCGAGCAAGGCGCGCAGGCCGCCAGGCTCCAGCTCCGGATAGAGACGCGCGAGCACATCATCGAGCCCCAGGCCGATCAGCTCGCGGATGGCCTGGTCCTCGCGCGGCGGCAGGCCCAAGCCGAGAATCGCGGCCTGCATCGCCGAGACGATCTGGCCGGCGGAGTCGGCGAGGGTTCCGTCCCAATCGAAGATCAGCAGCTCGTACTTCATCGCGGCCCTCTAGCCCGGATCCGTCACCAGCGAGCCGATAGACGCGCCTGGAGCACGGGCGGAGGCTTTCTGGTTTCGGAATGACCAATTTGACGACACGGTGAGGGTATTTTCGGCGCTTTGGACGCAG
>NZ_JBEPIJ010000011.1:0-122263 GCF_040327995.1 Sinimarinibacterium thermocellulolyticum
TTCACCACGGTGCTCCAGCACCATGCGCACGGCGCGCTCACGCACCTCAGGGGAAAACTTCGGGGACTTCTTCATGGCTCCATTCTCCACAGTTGGAGCCTCCGCGAAACCCGGGGCGATTCACAGCGTCTGCAAGCGCTGTTGACCGTCGTACACAAGCAGCTTTGCTGCCCCCCACAGACCTACATCAACTTGTTTCGCATATTGCCCGGGCGTGTAGTCACCAATAAAGCGGCGATATGGAACCTTCTGCTCCGTCTCCCATAGCACGATCCCGCCGATCGGATAACGTCTCAGCAGCGAATCAAGCAGCAAGCAAATGTAGGTTTCCGACTCATGACGAGCCCCCCACACATATTGGCGCTGAACTTGAGGGAGATACCACCCTGCATTCGGTGCGTTGATCTTGTCGAGAGCTTCCCGGATTGAGATACCCGAATACGACATATCTTCCTCCCAATTTCCTCGTGCTCACCGAACAGGGTGCTGGCCCGAGGGGACGAACTGATTGTAGCTGTCGAAGCTTTACTCATCCTGCCACGCCCGATCCCAAGCGCGTGGCTCCGCGCTCTCCAAAAGCAGCAGCGTGAGGACGCGATCCCGCGCGCCGTAGCTGTGCTTGAACTCGCGCAGTTTCATGTAGGGTGCCTCCTCGGGGCACCAGATCGCAGCAGGCATCTCGATCCCCTCCCAGGCCTGCACGACGCTCGTGTCGGCGGCGAGCGTGCCGGGTAACGGCTCTTGCGGATCGCTGGTGCGCCGGATACGGGCGCGCGTCTTGACCGCGCTGCTGCTGCGCCATTCGTACTTCACGTAGCCGTTGTCCCAGTAGACCAGGATGGCGCGCTGCGAGGTGAACTTGATGAAGCGGATGCACAGCGCCTCGAACGAAACCTCAAAGCGCTGGGCGATGGCGCTCAAGACGTGCAGATCGATGCGCTGGTTCGAGATCCACTCGCGCAGCCGATCGCCGGGCATCAGCAAGTTGCTGGCGAAGTCGTCGGCCTCGCGCTCGATCCGGCGCATGGTCTCGTGGCCGGAGTGGACGCTTTCCTTGTCGCAGTGGAAACGCTGCTGCCGGTCGCGGTGCAGGACGAAGTGCCCGAGCTCGTGAGCGATGGTGAAGCGCTGGCGCTCGCGGCTGACCGTGCCGTTGTAGGCGATGCCCCAGACCTCCGGGTCATCGGGATCCCGCGCCAGCAGGCCCTCGAAGGCCTCGTCGTTGAACTGCACCGGGGGGCGGATTTCGCGCACGCCCGCCCCGAAGGGCGTACTCGGCAGCATCTGCCGCACCAGGTCGAGATCGACGGCCTCGGGCACGTCCGCGCCATACCAAGCCCGCAACCAGTGGTGGACTTTGTTGGCGGCGATCGCGCCGTTGAGAGCCGGGGACGTACTCACCTTTTGGCTTCCGGCAGATCCTTGTCCGGGAAGATGATCTTCAGCGCTTGGCGCACCCGGTCTTTCTCGGCTTCGGTCATGCCGGCATAGGCGCGGAAGAAGGCCACGTCCTCGGGGCTGGCCTCGGGCACTTGGGGCATGGGCTCGCCCATGATGTCCTCCATCGTCACGCCCAGCACCTTGGCCAGCGCCTGCACGCGCTCGGCCGAGGGGCGTTGGCCCTCTTTCATCTCCAGTTCCCAGATGTAGGCCTTGGTGCAGCCGACGGCGTCGGCCACTTGCTGCAAGGTCAGTTTCTTCGCCTCGCGAAATCGCCGCAGGCGAGATCCAAACGCGGAAGCCATGGCGATGTCCTGTCTCGAATCACGGGAAGTGGTGGAATGCAGTCCGACAGTATAGCGCCGTGATACACACGAGCGCCAGATGTACCACGATGTTTGACAGACCGGCCAGGCAGGGACACAATCGCGCTGTATCACGCAGCCTTACTTTTTCGTGATATCCGTTCAGTCATCGGTGGCCGGCCCGCGCGCCCGAATCCTCGGTCCGCAGACCTTCGACGCCCCTTCAGGGAAAGGACCGAGAAGATGAAGAAGACTTTCGTCGACGTGCTGCTCGAACTGCCGGTGGACGCGACCCTCAGCTCTTTCCTGGCCTCGCACGGCCTGCCCGTGGCCGACGATTTCGACTGGGAGGACACGCCTCGCACCTCGCAGGCACTGGTGGAGGCCGTTCGGACCTGGCCCGACGTCGCCGCCCGTGACCGTCTGATCGGCAACCTCATGGCCAGCATCCAGCTGGCCGACCCGGCCGGCAAGCAGGCGATGTTCCAGGCCGCCGCCGGGGACGGCGCCGCGCTGCTGGGTCTCGTGGCATGCCGGAGCGACACCCACCGCTCCTTCTGGCTGTATGCCAACCATCCGGCGCTGTTCGAGCGGGCCTGCGAGTTCGACTACCTCGAGCGCCACGGATCGCAAGCCCAGCAGCACGACCTCGGCGTGAAGCGCCGGCCGAACACCTCGGATGCCGCACTGGCCGCGCTGCGCCAGGCCATCTCGGCCTTCTATCAGCGCGAGCTTCAATGCGGCGACGGCAGCGTGGCTTACCTGGTGGAACGCAGCCCCGGCGTGTTCCTGCTGACGGTCCACGTCAAGGATCCGGCGATGCTGCGCCTGGAGTTCGAGGGCGCCCATCTCACCCGTCGCATCGGCAACCCGAACATCCACATGGTGCTGGAGTACGCCGTGGCCACCGGGGTCGTTCGCACCCTCGTGCGCGGTGGTGCGAAGTACCACCAGATGCTCGTGGACGCCTTCGCCGAGCACCTGCTGGGCATCAAGGTGGAGGCGCACCGCATCAAGCCGCCGACGCTGGATCTGTCGGTCTTGCGCCTCGGCTTCGATGTGCCGCAGGCCGTGGCGGATGGCTTCATGGCGCTGCAGGTCAAGTCCGTCTCGGTGTTGAGCCCGAGCACGGCACTCAAGCTCGATTGCACGGCGATGGCCTCGAGCGAGCAGCGCTGCGTCACCGAACTGCTGCGTGAGGAGTTTCCCGGTGAGGATCCGCTGGCACGCGGCTGGTTGATCACGTCGGCACGCATCAACCTGTACTACCCGCCCGAACCCGGAAAGGCTCGTTCCAAGGTCATCACGGTCGAGGTGACGCGTCGCGGGCGGCTGAACCTGCACAAGTTCGATGCCGCGTTGCAGGCGCAGTTGGAGGGCTACCTGGTCTCGCTGGGCATCTTGCAGCCCGGCCAGACGCTGAACGCCCAGGAAGCGCCGCCGGAAGCGGACACGGCCAGCCCGCAGCCGATCTACGAGGATTGATCGGTGGCCACGCACGACGCCTGGGCCCTGGTGTGCCGCTTGTTCGCGGGCGGCACGCCCATCCTTCGAGCCGCGCTCTCACCCCGCGAGATCGCCGCCTTGCCGACCCTCTGGCAGGCGGTGAAACCCACGGCCCTGGACCAGCGATTCATGCTGTGCCCCTACTGTCACCAGCAGCGGGCGCAGGTCTGGGGCGACGGGCACCGGGGACGTACCTGCCATTGCCCCGAGTGCGGGCCGGTGGCCGTCGCGGCCGACGACGCGGTCGCGTTGAGGTTGGACGAGGACTGGCTGCGCCGAAAGCTGCGACTGGCGCTGTCGATCGACAGTCGCGACGGCATCGACGCGCTCGCCGACGGCGTGTGGCGGCTGGGTGACGCACGGCGCTCGCCGGTGCTGCTGGCACGCGAGCTCGTTCGTCTGTGGCGCGAACCGTCGCTGCTGGAGCGGGTGCGCGTGGCCGGTAGCAACGTCCGAGTGATTACGCCGAAACCCCGCGAGACGCGCGGCGCGCCCTTCGGCCCGGGCGTGGAGTGGCTGGCGCTGGAGGAGCGCTTCGCCTTCTACGCGGGCGGCATTGCGTTCATCGGCATGCCAGGTGAGCCGCCCGACCCGCAGGCCGGCGATCCCACGACGCCGGTACATGGCCCATTCTCGGCGGACTTCCGCTGGGTGACCTTGCCCGACTGGCCGCACGGCCCGATCCGGCTGACCGAGGCTCAGGCCGCCGTGTTCCAGGCGCTGTGGTCGTTCAAAGGCGAACCGCGCGATGGTGGAACGATCATGCGGCGCGCCGGACTGGAGAGCGCCAAGCCCATCGACGTGTTCAAGGTCAAGGCGCGCGACAAGGGCAAGCCCGAAGCCGAAGGACCGCTCTTCGCCTACCGCGCGCTCGTGGTGACGCACAAGCGCGCGGGGTTGTACGCGATGCACTGCGCCACAGCATCGACTCTCGCGCAGGCTTGATGCTTTGCCTATCCAAGCACGATGGACAACCGACGCCCGTGACGCACGCACAAGTCGTTGATGCGCAAGGCCGTCTGCGTGCGCTTTCGCCGAGAAGTTGCCGCAGGTTTTGAGAGAAGAGAGGGCAAACGAGAGTCGAACCGGGCGACTTGCGGGCTGCGCGGCTGCACCCCGTGGCACACGCAAAACGGCCCGCAGCCCCGCGTGGTGTGGGGAACGCCACAAACGAAAACGCCCAACCGAAGAAGGTTGGGCGTTGAATGGTGGTGGAGCGGAGGAGGATCGAACTCCCGACCTTCGCATTGCGAACGCGACGCTCTCCCAGCTGAGCTACCGCCCCACGCGAGGAGGCGTATTCTACTGATCGTCGAGCAAAACACCAGCACGAGGACAAGCCATGGCCATTGAGTCACGCGTGCCCAACCGGCTTCCGCTCACTGCGATGGTTGTCGCACTCAGCCTCTGCCTGATCGCGGGCGCGGCCGAGTCTACGGCGCCGGCCGTCGGTGATCGTCACGTCACCGATGAGTTGATCGTCGCTTACCACTCGGCTGCCGAGGCCCAACGTGCCAAGCTGGCACGGGACCGTCTCGGGCTGCGCTCCCGTTTGATTCTGGACCAGGGTCGCGTACAGGTGTTGCGACTGCCCTCGATCACTACGGTCGCGGCGGCCACGGCGTTGCTCGCCGCCGACCCAGCCGTGGCCTACGTCGAGCCCAACTTCATTCGCCGACGCCATGCCGTCGTTCCCAATGATCCCCTGTTCGATCAGCAGTGGGGCTTGTTCAGTACCGGCCAGGCCAACTTCGCCGTACCCGCGGACGATCCCGAGTTCGACGCGCTGGCGAGCAAGCCCGGCGCCGACATGAACATGCCCGCGGCCTGGGATCGCGACGGCGATGGCATCGCCGACCGCACCGGCGACGGCAGTGTGCTCGTTGCCATCATCGATGACGCCTTCGACACCGAGCACGAGGATCTGGCAGCGAACTTCGTGCCCGGCGCCGACTTGACGAGTTGTTCGGCGCAGGATCTCGATCGCTGCTCGGCGGACGTGAGTCCCGACGCCGACGGCTTGCTCGATCACGGCACGCTGGTCGCCGGCAGCCTCGGCGCCGTCGGCAACAACGGCATCGGTGTCGCTGGCGTGATCTGGAATGTGCGGATGATGCCGCTCAAGGTCGGCCGCGTGAGCAACGATCAGGTCGAACTCGACACCGGCTCCATCCTCGCCGCCTATGAGTACGCGCGAACCCGCGGTGCCCGCATCGTCAATGCGAGCTACGGTGGCCCGAGCTGTTCACAGGCCGAGTATGAGGCGATCAAGCGCTTGGGCGAAGCCGGTGTCCTGCTCGTGACTTCGGCGGGCAACTTCAACTCGAATCTCGACTACTCGGTGGCGGCGTTTCCGGCCAACTATCGGGAAGGCGGCTGCGTCTCGCGGGACGGCGGGCGCTTCGTTGTCGATCGCAACGCCGACAAGCTGGACAACATCCTGACCGTGGCCGCGACCAACCGTCAGGACAACATCGCCAGCTTCAGCCAGTTCGGCCCCATCAGCGCCGATGTCGCTGCCCCGGGCCTGCAGATCGTGACGACGCGCCCGGGCAACGCCTACCTCAGCGGCGAGCGCTGTCTCGACGGCGGCAGCTGCGGCGCCAATGGCACCTCGTTCGCCTCACCGTATGCCGCGGGCGTCGCGGCACTGCTGCTCAGCGAATATCGGCAGGCGTCCATGCGTGAGCTCAAGGCACGCCTGATCGAGGGCGCCGAGCCCGGCGTCGATGGCGGCGACGCGCATGAGCTGAGCGCAGGCGGACGTCTCGACGCCGCGGCGAGTCTCGACCTCGCGCCACGCCCTTCGCTGATCCTGCGTGCGGCCACGCTCGAAGGCGGGGACGGCAACGGCCGGCTCGACGCTGGCGAAATCCTCAACGTACGCGTGCGCGTGGAAAACCTGTGGCAAGCGGCGAGCGACGTGCAGTTTCGCCTGATCGCGCCGGAATCGCGCATCGCCGTGCTCGGCGAGGCGCAGACGCTGGCCCTGCTCGCTTCCGGCGCCGCCGCCGAGCTCGACTTCCCGATTCAGGTGCTGGAGCCGGCGATGGACTATGAGGAACTGGCGTTTTCCATCGACATCCGGGCCGCCGATGGCTACGCGGCGCGCCGACCGTTTCGCGCCGAACTCGCCGAGCTCGGGCTCGGCACGCCGGCACGGGCCGTGCTGTCGAAAGGCCTGCACGATGAGTTCCACACCTATCATCTGGACATCGACGCGGTGCCGGCCGGACAAAGGCTGGTGTTCTGCACAAAAGCGACGTCCGACATCGACGTGCTGGTCAAGTACGGCGCACCGGCGCAGTACGACATCGACCTCGGCGCGGAAGCCGAGGACGATCCAACCTTCTTCACCGATGCCGACGTCATCGGCGGCGGCGAGGACGGCAACGAGACCGAAATCATCGGCAGCGCGCGCGTCGGCACGTATTACTTCACCGTCGTCAACTACGATCTGGCCGAGGCCTTGGACTACTCGCTGGTGGCCTTTTTTGAACCCGCCTCTGGCAGCGTCGGCGCCGGCAACGCGGATTGTATGGCGCGTGCGCCGAGCGGCGGTGGCGGCGGGTCGATGTCCTGGCTCGGCTTACTCCTCGCGGGCGGGCTCGTGGCACGGCTGCGCCGCGCACCGGCTGGGTGCGCTATCGAACATGGCGCGCCGCGTCGAGGGACTTCCCGCGCAACGCAAAGCCTGATAAAAACGCGCGCCTGAGGCGGATGCCGCCAAGCTGCACCTATCCAACTTTTCGCGAACGATGCCGCGCAAGTCGAAGAAATCTCAACCTCAGCCCGAGGCAGCCAAGTCCTTCGACGAATTCGTCGATGACACCGACGGCGCAGACGAAGACGTCCCCAGCGTCGACGAAACCATCCCCCCGCCGCCGGTCAAGCTCAGGGACTGGCGTGACGTCGAAAAATACAAAGAAGAACGGATGCTGCGTCGTCTGGTCGACGACGATCTGGACCTGGACGACTGAACGCTACGCGCGCCCGCGCGCGCTCATGCGCGCGCGTCAGACGTCCGGCCAGGAGCTTGGGCTTCCACCGGTTTGCCGTCCACGCTGGTCCACACCAGCACGTCCGAACCGCGCTCGAACGGCAGCTCGGCGATGCGTGCGACCGCCGCCTGGAGTTCCGGTGACGGATCGATCGGTGCGGCACGCCCTTCGATCAGGTCGGTCGCGAACGCGGTCGCGCGCATGCGCAGGAACCGCTCTTCCATGTAGTGCCCGAACATCACCGCGTTCTGCACCGGGTAATACCCTTTCACGCGCACCCAATGCTTGGTCTGCGCCGCCGGCTCCCACACCGTGAACCAGCCGCCGGGCACCAGCAGGATGGACAGCAGCCCCTGCAGTTCCTTTTCGGGGCTCAGCGCAAGGCTGGCGGCGGGCGGCGCGTCCGGCACGCTCACGCGCAACTGGCCGGTTTCGGCGCTCTCGAATACCGCTTCGTCGTCGTGATCGGCCAGATCGAGATAGGCCTGCAGCAATCCCGACAGCAACTCCTCGAGACGGCTGTCGGAGAAGCCGATGTTGGCCAGGCGCCGCGAGATGCTGGCGACGATTTCCGCTTCGACCGCCGCACGCTCGGCCGTGCTGCCCCGACGCGGTTGCAGACTGTCGATCACGCGGTCGACCAACTGCATCGTCTGCGTCCACGACGCACCGTCGATGCCGTTGCGGATGTAGTCCAGGCACAGCAGCGGACCGAATCCGGACAGCATCAGCCGCATCACCCCCGGCGGCAGGCGCCGCTCGCCGATGCGCCGCTTGAGCTCGTGCGACACGATGCGGCGCACCCGCTCGACACGCGCCCGGTTCTTCTTTTGCCGCAGCTCTTCCTGCTCGCGCAGGAAGCCGTCGGCCAGGCGCTCGTCCACCGGCTCGGCCTGGGATGCGCGCAGCTTTTCGGGGTCGAGGTCGAACGACTTGCAAACGCTGTCGATGAGCCCCTGCAGCTCGTTGACCATCTGCGGCTGCGGCGCGGCTTCGGCAGTGCCAAACTGCAGCAGCATCTCGAACAAGTCGTTGACCGTGCGCCGCGCCGGATGCTGTGGGTCGGCAAAGAAACGGCGGTCTGCGAGCGCCGCCTTCATCACCGGCAACTGCAGACGCGCGAGCATGGGTTTGAGATGATCCGGCAGACGCGCGTCGCGATAGAAGCCGTCGAACATGCGCGCCACCAGGGCGACGTTCTGCGGCGGCAGCCAGCGCGGCGCCTGCGGCACGCGCCCCTGCGCGTACGCGCCGAGGATCTGCGCGATCTCATGGGCAAGCATCGCATCGCCGTAAGCACTGCCCATCGCGGCAGCGGGCGGACCGACCCAGTGCGCCGGCATGCCGGGCAGCGACACCTGCGCGGCCGCCGGCGAGTTCATGGCGCCGCCTACCGATGACGCGGCAGCGGACATCGGCGCGGCGAATGCACTGAACGTGGACGGATCGAGCCCGCTGGCCCAGGCCGGCACGCCCGCTGCACTCTGCAACGCCGAACGCCCCAGCGACTCGCTCGCCTTGCGCGGCGGCGATGGGCCGTCGATACGCGGCTCGATCCCGTGCACCGCCAGCAACTGGTTGGCGCCGACGAAGACTTCCGACAGGCGCGCGATGACGACGCGATCGAAAAGCTTGTAGATGACCAGCTTGATCGGGAACTCGACCGGCAGATCGCGCATGGAGTTCTGGAATGCGCGGATGATGCGCGCGGGCGCCATCGATTCAGGGGAGACGCCGTCGCCGGCCAGGTCGGCCAGGCGCGCCAGCCGCCGCTGCAGCTCCACCAGTTCGTGCGCATGCAGCGACGCAGCCTTGCTCTCCATGCTGGTGACGGCGATGCGTTCTTCGAGCGCATCGCCGTCCTGCAACGACCACTGCGACATGTCGTCGAGATGGCTGCGGTCCTCCTCGTCTTGGCCGATGCCCGACAAAGCGGCGCGCAGGGACTCCTGGAACGCGCTGATGATCTTCGCGCGCTGCACGCGCACGATACGCATGGTGTCGAGATACAAGCGCTGCTCGTCGCCGGCGCGCGCCTTTTCGGCCGAGTCGAAGAGAATGTCGTCGGCCTTGTCGAACATCTCCCGGAGCTGCTCGCCGAGCACCGACACCGCCATCTCGTAGAGGGCCGAGACGATGGGATTGGAGACCTTGCCAGTGGCGCCGGCGGCCTTGCGCGGCGCCGCCTCGGATCCCACCGTGGCTTGCGCTTGCAGACTCATATGTGCCTCGCACTTCGCTATGGGGTCAGCAGCAAAACGCGGTCCCCGACCACCGGCCCAGCCATGCCTGACGATCGATGAACGTCATGTCACCTTTTTACCACAAGTGCATGACGAAAATTGTCTACTTCCGCCACACGGCGACCACGGGCGGGCAGACGGTGCCCCCGCGGCGGCCCCGCTCCTTCAGACACAGCGCGTCGGCGCCGGCGCGTGCGCGAGCAAGAACTCCATCTGGTCTGCGAGAATGCGCCGGTTCGACAGGATCAGATACTCGGCCCGATTCGGCGTATACGGCACGGCCAGCAGCTTCATGCCGGCCTCCTCGGGCGTGCGGTCATCCTTGCGCTGATTGCACGTGCGGCAGGCCGTGACGCAGTTTTCCCAGACCGAGCGGCCGCCGCGCGAGGCGGGCAGGACGTGATCGCGCGTGAGCTGCGATGGCGGAAACCGCCGGCCGCAGTACAGACAGAGCTGACGGTCGCGCTGGAACAAGGTGCGGTTGGTCAGGGCCGGCACCTCGCGCGCATGTCGGCGCGAGCGGTCGGCCACGGCGATGATCGAGCCGATGCGCAGCTCGGAACGGCGGCCGGTGCGCGCGTTGATGCCGCCGCGGATCACGAAGCGCTCGGCACCGGCCTCCCAGCGCACCCGCTCGCGCGCGTACAGCACCACCGCCGTCTGCCAGTGGATCCAGGACACCGGCAAACCGCCGGCGTCGATTTTCAGGATTGCGGGAATGTCGTCCATCGGTACCCGGCACCGTGCCGCTGAATCCGGTAAACCTCATCAAAATAGAGCACTTGGCACGATATCTTGAGCTCCGCAACCCGGCAAGCCGCAGCCACTTTTTCCGTTCAATAGGCGTTGCGGTCGCGGATCACGAGCAGCAAGGTCTTGAGGATGATCTCGATGTCGAACAGCGGCGACCAGCGGCGGATGTACTCGAGGTCGTAACGCACGCGCTCTTCCATGTGCGCCAGCTCGTCGGTATTGCCGCGCAGTCCGTTGATCTGCGCCCAGCCGGTGATGCCGGGTTTGACTTTGTGCCGCAGCATGTAGCGCTTGACCGCCTTGCGGTAGTACTCGTTGTGCTGCACCGCGTGCGGACGCGGACCGACCAGGCTCATGTCACCCTTGAGGACGTTGACGAGCTGCGGCAGTTCATCCAGCGAGGTGCGCCGCAGGAAGCGGCCGATGCGGGTCACGCGCGGGTCGTGCCGTGACACCTGCACGATGCAACCGTCCGGGTCGTTGATGCGCATGGTGCGGAACTTGTAGACGTCGAAACGCCGCCCGTTGAGGCCATAGCGCGCCTGCCGAAAGATCACCGGGCCTGGCGAATCGAGGCGGATCGCGATGGCGATGAGCAGCATCACCGGGGCCAAGAGCATCAAACCGAGCGTGGATACGGTGATGTCGAAAACGTATTTGTACACGCCATCGACTCCGAACAGCGGCGTCTCCGCCACGCGCAAGACCGGTACGCCCTCGATCTCGGAGAACTCGGCTCCGATCAGGTCAAGCAGCGAGTAGTCGGGCACGCAATAGACCGAGGCGGTCGTATCCCCCAGCGCATCGATCAGTTCGGTGACGCGGCCGATACCCTGTTCAGGGAGCATGATGAACACCACGTCCACGGCATGGTCGCGAACGTAAGGCACCAAGTCCCGCAGATGCCCGAGGCGCCGCCCGATGCGGGCCGAACGGCCGAGGCGCTGGTCGCTGCGATCATCGAAAAAGCCTTCGAGGTGATACAGCTCGGACTCGCGCAGGCTGCGCGCCAGCACCTGCGCCGAATCGCTGGCGAACACGATCACGGCGCGGCGCTGGCCCACGGCATCCGGCACGAAGCGGGCCGTGAACGCACGTGCGAGCACGTTGATCACGGCGAGCACCGCGGGTGTCATCACGAACCACGCGGTCAGGATCACGCGCGAGAAATACGCCGTGGTCTGGGTCACATAACCGAGAAACAATAGGAGCGCGAAGATCGCCGTCCAGTGGTAGAGCAAGCGCGTTCCCACCGAGCCGGGGCGCCCCATGCGCCAGCGCGCCAAAAGATCGATACGACCGAGGACGAGAAAGGAAAACGCCGCGGCGAGCGCCGACACGATCCGGTAGGGCGTCGTGAACTGGCCGCTGTAGGCCATGGTGATCGCGTAGAGCAGTCCCGCGGCCACGCCTGCGTAGACCAGACCCTGTACGAAGGGGGCGGCAACGCGCGCCTTAGCCATGCGCACGCCTGTCCCGTGGTACCCCAGCTTCCCCCACGCTCGATTCACCCGATGCAAGTTCCTCAATGTACGCCTTCGGCAGCGCGTGTCAGGCTCGCAAAGCGCAAGCGGCTGCCGACGCGCTGTCGGCCGGCGCCGGCGCCAACCGCGCGCCGCAGTCGACCTTTATCGACCACGAATGGACCGGGTCACTGTAATCCCAGTCTGATCGCAGCCACAAGACCGTTCACGCGACACGAACGCCGCGGCCGCTTGAATCGGCGTGGGCAAGCCGCATGTTGGGCAGCAGTCACACCTCAAGCCTTCGGATAACCCACATGCGCATGGACAAACTCACCAGCCGCTTCCAGCAGGCCCTCGCCGAGGCCCAGTCGCTGGCGGTCGGCCGCGACAACCCGGCGATCGAGCCGGTGCACCTGCTCTTGGCCTTGCTGCAACAGGACGGTGGCTCGACCCTGCCGCTGCTGCACAACGCCGGCGTCAACACCGATCTGCTGCGCAGCAAGCTGACCGAGGCGCTCGATCGCCTTCCCCGGCTCGGCCACGCGACCGGTGACGTCACGGTGTCGCCCGAACTCGCCCGCCTACTCAACCTCACCGACAAGCTCGCGCAGCAGCGCAAGGACCAGTACATCTCCAGCGAGCTGTTCGTGCTCGCGGCCGTCGACGATAAAGGTCCGGCCGGCGAGGCGCTACGCGCGGCCGGCGCACGCAAGGAGCTGATCGAAAAAGCCATCGACGCCGTGCGCGGCGGCCAGCGCATCGACAGTCCGTCGGCCGAGGACCAGCGTCAGGCGCTGGAGAAGTACACCATCGACCTGACCGCGCGCGCCAGCCAGAACAAGCTCGATCCGGTGATCGGCCGCGACGAGGAGATCCGTCGCGTGATCCAGGTCCTGTCCCGACGCACCAAGAACAATCCGGCGCTGATCGGCGAGCCCGGTGTCGGCAAGACGGCGATCGTCGAGGGGCTGGCGCAGCGCATCGTCAGCGGCGAGGTGCCGGAGTCGCTGAAGAACAAGCGCGTGCTGTCGCTGGACCTCGGCGCGCTGATCGCCGGCGCCAAGTTCCGCGGCGAGTTCGAGGAACGGCTCAAGGCGGTGCTCAGCGATCTGGCCAAGCAGGAAGGCAACGTCATCCTGTTCATCGACGAGATCCACACCCTGGTCGGTGCCGGCAAGGCCGACGGCGCGATGGACGCCGGCAACATGCTCAAGCCGGCGCTGGCGCGCGGCGAGCTGCACTGCATCGGCGCGACCACGCTCGATGAGTACCGCAAGTACATCGAGAAAGACGCCGCGCTCGAACGCCGCTTCCAGAAGGTGCTGGTCGGCGAGCCCTCGGTCGAGGATACGATCGCGATCCTGCGCGGACTCAAGGAGCGCTACGAGGTCCATCACGGCGTCGACATCACCGATGGCGCGCTGATCGCCGCCGCCAAGCTGTCCCACCGCTACATCACCGACCGCAATCTGCCGGACAAGGCGATCGACCTCGTCGACGAGGCAGCCTCGCGCATCCGCATCGAGATCGACTCCAAGCCCGAGGCGCTGGACCGCCTGCACCGGCGCCTGATCCAGCTCAAGATCGAGCGTGAGGCGCTGAAGAAGGAGGACGACGAAGGCGCGAAGCGCTCGCTCGCCGAGCTGGAAAAGACCATCGAGTCGCTGGAGCGCGAGTACGCCGACCTCGAAGAGAAGTGGAAGGCCGAGAAAGCCTCCGTGACCGGCTCGGCCGGCATCAAGGAAGAACTCGAGCGCGCCAAGCAAGACTTCGAGCTGGCCCTGCGCGCCGGCGATCACGCGCGCGCATCCGAGATCCGCTACGGCCGCATCCCCGAACTCGAACGCAAGCTCGCCCAGGCCTCGAGTCAGGAAGGCGCGACGCAAAAGTTCGAACTCCTGCGCAACGCGGTGACCGAGGATGAGATCGCCGAAGTCGTCGCGCGCTGGACCGGGATCCCGGTCGCGAAGCTACTCGAAGGCGAACGCGAGAAGCTGCTGCGCATGGAGGAGGCGCTGCACCAGCGCGTGGTCTCGCAGGATGAGGCGATCACCGCGGTGGCCAACGCGATCCGCCGCTCGCGTGCGGGTCTGTCGGACCCGAACCGGCCGATCGGCTCCTTCCTGTTCCTGGGCCCGACCGGTGTCGGCAAGACCGAGCTGTGCAAGGCGCTCGCCGCGTTTCTGTTCGACACCGAGGAAGCCATGGTGCGCATCGACATGTCCGAGTACGGCGAGCGCCACAGCGTCGCGCGCCTGATCGGCGCACCGCCGGGCTATGTCGGTTACGAGGAAGGCGGCCAATTGACCGAGGCGGTGCGGCGCCGGCCCTACTCGGTGATTCTGCTCGACGAGGTCGAGAAAGCGCACCCGGAAGTGTTCAACGTGCTGCTGCAGGTGCTCGACGACGGCCGCCTCACCGACGGCCAGGGCCGCACGGTGGACTTTCGCAACACCGTCGTGGTGATGACCTCGAATCTCGGCTCGAACCTGATTCAGGAGATGATGAGTGGCGGCGGCACGTCCGACCACGCCGCCATCAAAGAGGCGGTGATGGGCGTGGTGGCGCAGCATTTCCGCCCCGAGTTCATCAACCGCATCGACGAGGCGGTGGTATTCCATCCGCTCGGCTCGGCGCAGATCCGCGAGATCGCGCGCATCCAGACCCAGGGTTTGGTCAAGCGCCTCGCCGAGCGCGGCATCACGCTCTCGTTCACCGATGCCGCACTGGCGCGCATCGCCGAAGTCGGCTTCGACCCGGTCTACGGCGCGCGGCCGCTCAAGCGCGCGATCCAGGCGCAGGTCGAGAACCCGCTCGCGCGGATGATCCTCGATGGCCAGTTCGCAGCCGGCGACACCGTCGAGGTCGATGCTCGGCAGGGCGCGCTGAGCTTCCAGCGCGCGTGAGCGCACCGCAATACCAAATGAGAACGTTTATCGTGTAGCATTGCGGACGCGGTGATCGCAGCGGCGCGGCCGGCGTTCGCCGGCCGCCGTCGTCTTCGCCGTAAACCGTGTCTGCCCTCATCCCCAGCCCGTCGCCTCGACCGCCCGCCGCCGCGCTGCAGATCGACGGCGTCAGCCGCCGCTACGGCGAGCGCCTCGCGGTCGCCGAGGTGTCGTGGAGCGCACACGCCGGCGAAACGGTGTGCCTGCTCGGGCACTCCGGCTGCGGCAAGACCACGCTGCTACGGCTGATCGCCGGCATCGAGGCGCCCGACAGCGGATGCATCCGCATCGACGGCGAGGCCGTGTCCGCGGCGGATCGCTTCGTGCCGGCGCAGCATCGCCGTGTCGGCATGGTGTTCCAGGACTACGCCCTGTTCCCGCACCTTGACGTGCTCGACAACGTGATGTTCGGCCTGCGTGCGCAGCCGCGCGCGCAACGCCTCGCCACCGCCCACGCCGCCCTCGAACGCGTCGGACTGGCCAGCCGTGCGCGGCACTTCCCGCACACCCTGTCCGGCGGCGAGCAGCAGCGTGTCGCCCTCGCGCGTGCGCTGGCGCCGGCGCCGCGTGTGTTGCTGATGGACGAGCCGTTCTCGAATCTCGACCGCCGTTTGCGCGATCGCGTGCGCGACGAGACCATGGCCTTGTTGCGCGAGGCCGGCATCACCGCCGTGGTCGTCACGCACGACCCGCGCGAAGCGCTTTGCATCGCTGACCGCATCGTGCTGATGCATCGCGGCCGCGTCGAGCAGGATGCCACGCCGCAAGTGCTGTACCGCCAGCCGGCCAGCCTGTTCGCGGCCAGCTTTTTCAGCACCCTCAACGAGGTGCCGGGCGAGGTGCGCGGCGGCAGCGTCGAGACCGCACTCGGCCGCTTCGACGCCGGCCGCGTGAACGACGGGCCGGCCGTCGTCGGCCTACGGCCCCACGATCTACGCATCGCGCAGCACGGCATCGCCGCAACCGTCGTCGACGCCCTGTTCCTCGGCGAGGTGATGCAACTGCGCGTGCAGGTCGCAAACCTCGCCACACCGCTGATCGTGCATACCGCCCCAGCCGCGGCGACGCGGCGCGGCCAGATCGTACACCTCGGCGTCGCCCCCGACGCGGCGCTGGTATTTCCCCTGCCACCCGCCCATTGACACCGCCTGATGATGAGCCTGCGCACCCTCCTGAGCCTCTGCACCATCGCCGTCGCGACCCTGTTCGGCAGCTTCCCCGCCCACGCCGAAACCGTCAACCTGTACACGACGCGCGAGCCCGGCCTGATCCAGCCGCTGCTCGATGCGTTCACGCGCGACACCGGTATCGCGGTCAACACCATCTTCATCAAGGACGGTCTGGCCGAGCGCGTCGCCGCCGAGGGCGAGCGCTCGCCGGCCGACGTGCTGATGACTGTCGATTTCGGCAACCTGATCGACCTGGTCGAACGCGACCTGGTGCAGCCGGTCGAGTCCGAGGCGCTGCGCAGCGCGATCCCGGCGGCGCTGCGCGATGCCCAAGGCCGCTGGTTCGCGCTGTCGCTGCGCGCACGTCTGGTCTACGCCGCCCGCGATCTCGAACTCGACGGGCTGACTTACGAAGATCTCGCCGATCCGCGCTGGAAAGGCCGCTTTTGCATGCGCTCCGGCCTGCACCCCTACAGCACCGCGCTGATTGCGGCCTACATCGCCCACCACGGCGAAGCGGCCGCCGAGACCTGGCTCAAGGGCCTCAAGGCCAATCTCGCGCGCAAGGCCGGCGGCGGCGACCGCGAGGTCGCGCGCGACATTCTCGGCGGTCTGTGCGACATCGGCGTCGGCAACTCCTACTACGTCGGCCGCATGCGCAGCGGCGCCGGCGGGCCGGAACAGAAGCGCTGGGGCGATGCGATCCAGGTCGTGCTGCCGCGGTTCGAAAGCGGCGGCACGCACGTCAACGTCTCCGGCGCGGCGGTTGCGCGCCACGCGCCCAACCGCAGCAACGCCGTGCGCCTGCTCGAGTACCTGGCTTCGCCGGCGGCGCAGCAGCTCTATGCGCAGGTCGATTTCGAGTATCCGGTCAATCCCGCCGCCGCGCCGGATCCGATCACGGCCGCCTACGGTGAACTGCACGCGGACACGCTGCCGCTCGTCGAGATCGCCAAGCACCGCAAAGCGGCGAGCCTGCTCGCCGAGCGCATCGGCTTCGACCAGTGAACCCGATCACAATGCTGCGCAGCGGACACCTCTGGCGACTCGCCAGTCTGCTCGTCGCGGCGCTGGCGCTGCTGCCGCTGCTCGCACTGCTCGCCGCCGCACTGCAGGGCGACGCCAATGTGTGGCCGCATCTGCTGCAGCACGTACTGCCACCGACGCTGCGCGACACCGGCCTGCTGCTCGTCGGCGTCGGCGCGCTGGTGATCCTCATCGGCACCGCCTGCGCCTGGCTGGTGTCGGCCTACGACTTTCGCGGCCGCGCGCTGCTCGACTGGGCGCTGCTGCTGCCGCTGGCGGTGCCGACCTACATCGTCGCCTACGCCTACATGGATCTGCTGCACCCGATCGGACCGCTGCAGACCGCGCTGCGCGCACTGCTGGGCATCGACAGCCCGCGCGACCTGCGCCTGCCGGAGGTCCGCTCGCTCGGCGGCTGCATCCTCGTGCTCGGCTTCGTGCTCTACCCTTACGTCTACCTGCCGACGCGCGCGCTGTTCTTGATGCAGTCGGCAACGCTGCTCGAAGCGGCGCGCACGCTCGGCGCCGGACCAGGCGCGGTGTTCTTGCGTGTCGCCCTGCCGCTGGCGCGCCCCGCGGTCGCGGTCGGCGCCAGCCTCGCGCTGATGGAGACGATCAACGACATCGGCGCCTCCGAGTTCCTCGGCGTGCGCACGCTGACGATCTCGATCTACTCGACCTGGGTCAACCGCACCGATCTGGCCGGCGCCGCGCAGATCGCACTGGCGATGCTCGCGCTGGTCGCCGCGCTCTTGCTGCTGGAACGCCGCGGCCGCCGCGCCCAGCGTTACGACGCCGCGGCGCAACGCGCGCGGCCGCTGGCGCCGACACGCCTGCGCGGCTTCGCCGGCGCCGGCGCGCTGATGCTCGGTTCCATCCCGGTGCTGCTCGGCTTCGTCGCGCCGGCGCTGTACCTCGTCGACCAGAGCATCGCGCGCCTGCGCTTTTCCGGCCTGCCGCCGGCGCTGCTCGACGCCACGCTCAACACGGTGACGCTGGCGGCACTGGCGACCGCGGTCACCGTCGCGCTGGGTACGCTCGTCGCCGCCGCCGTGCGCCTGGTCCCCGGCGTGACGACGCGGTGCTGCGAGCGCATCGCCGGGCTCGGCTACGCGGTGCCGGGCACGGTGCTCGCGATCGGCCTGCTCGGTCCACTCGGCGCCTTCGATGTCTGGGCCGGCGACGCGCTCGAACGCCAGTTCGGCGCCTCGGTCGGCTTGCTCACGCTCGGCTCCGGCGCCGCACTGATCTACGCCTACTCGGCACGCTTTCTCGCGGTATCGGTCGGCGGCGTCGAATCCGGTTTCGCGCGCATTGCCCCGGCGCTCGACCATGCCGCACGCACGCTCGGCGAAGGCAGTGTCGGTGTGCTGCGCCGCGTACATCTGCCGCTGCTGCACCCGGCGCTCGCCGCCGCCGCGCTGCTGGTGTTCGTCGACTGCATGAAGGAACTGCCAGCAACGCTGCTGCTGCGCCCGTTGAACTTCGAGACGCTGGCGACCACGCTCTACGGCGAGGCCGCACGCGGCACTTACGAGGACGGCGCCGTCGCCGCGCTGATCATCGTGCTCGCCGGCCTGCTGCCGGTGATGCTGCTGGCGCGCGTCGGCCGGCGGACCGAGCCGACGGCGGCCGCGGTGGCGCGTCCGACCGCTTGAGGCGTGCTCTCGCGGCTCATCGGCGGAGCACGCCCACGAGCCCGGAGGAGGCTTCAGGCCGCAACGGCGCGGGCGCGCAAGCGGTTGAACGCGAAGCCGGCGACCAGCGCCGCCAGCACCGCGGCCTGCGCCGCGAGTCCTTGCACGGTGGGATACACGCCGATCCAGGCGATGCGCGGTCCGGCGAGCGTCGTGACCGCCATGAAACCGCCTTCCTGCAGCGCGGCGACGCCTTTACCGGCGAGCACCACGGCGAGCACGGCGACCAGCGCCGCGCTGAGCGCGAAGAACTGCGCGATCGGGATGCGCCGCGCGTAACGCAGCATGGCCCATGCGATCGCCGCGAGCACCAGCACCGCCGTGGCGGCGCCGGCGACGATCGCCTCGCGCTGGCCCTGACTCCACAGCGCGGCATAGAACAGGATGGTCTCGAAGACCTCGCGGTAGACGACGACGAAGGACAGCAGTGCGAGAAACCACGCCGAGCGCTTGGACAGGGCATGCGCAAGCTTGGCCTGCACATAGCGCTGCCAGGCCCCGGCCTGACTCTTGCCGTGCATCCAGATGCCCACGAACAGCAGCACCGCCGCCGCGAACAGCGCCGCGGCGCCCTCGGTCAGCTCGCGTCCGGCACCGCTGATCGTGACCAGCCAGGTCGCCGCGGCCCACGTGGCGGCACCCGCGGCCAGTGCGCCGACCCAGCCGGCGTGCACAAAGGTCAGCGCCTCGCTACGCCCAGCCTTGCGCAAGAAGGCCACGATCGCGACCACGAGCAACAATGCCTCGAAGCCTTCGCGCAGCAGGATCGTCAGCGCCCCGACGAACGCGGAGATCGCATCGGCGCGGCCTTCGCCGAGCGCCGTCTGCGCCGTATCGAAGAGGTCTTCGAGCGCTGCGATCTGCGCATCGATCTCGGCTGCTGGTGCGCGCCGGGCGATGCGCGCGCGCAGCTCACTCATCGCGGTCTCGATCTGCACCACCAGATCGGCGTCACGCGCCGAAAGTAGCGCCTCGACCGGCTCGAAGCCATCGAGATAAGCCGACAGTGCGAGACGCGCCGCGGCGTTGGCATCGCCACCGGCATAGGCCGCGCGGCTCTCGGCGAGGCGCCGGCGCGTCAGCTCAAGACCCTGCTCGCCGCCGGCAAGCACCGCCGCCGGCTCGCGCCGCAAGTAGGCGGTCAGCCGCCGCGCCGGCTCGTGGCCGAGCGTCTGTGCGAGGGCGCTCGGGGTGAGCGTCGCCAGCGCCTCCAGGTCGGGCACGGCGGCGCGCGCCGCCGCGCTCTGCCAGATTTCGGCACCGTCCTTTTCGCCGAGGTATGCGAGGCTGCCGACATAGAACGCCAGTGCCCAGCGGTCGGCTTCCGGCAGGTGCGCATAGGCCGGCATCGGCGTGTCTTCGAGTCCCTGGCCGATCACCTGGTACAGCGCGAACAGGCTGCGCTCGTCGGCGCGCTGCGCGTCGGTGAAGTCGATCGGCGGCGGCTCCATGCCTGCCGCTAGCGGACCGTCCCCCGCACCGCCCTCGCCGTGACAGGCGGCGCAGAGTTGCTGATAGAGCACGGCGCCTCGCGCCACATCGGGCGGCACGAGCGGCGCCTGCGGCAGCGGGTAGGCGCTCATCAGCGCCGCGGCCAGCGAGCGCGCCTGCGCGGCGATGCGCTCGGGCGCCGCACGTGCCTCGATGGAGGCGATCAGCGCGTCGGCCTCGGCGCGCAGCGACGCCTGCTGCGGGCCATCGGGGAGGGTCTGCAGGCGCTGACCGACGGTCTGGGCGAACTCCCGCATTTCGGCGTACTCGTCGGCGTTGACGATGCGGCCCTGCCCATCGACCGCTTCGCGGTAATCCACGGCGATGTAATCGAGCAGGCGCCAGAGCGTCGCCACCTCGGTGGGATCGGCCGCAGCGACACCGCCGGGGGTTGCTGCCGCCGCGAGGAGGATGGCCGCGCAAAACCGCCGCAAGCAGACCGGAATCGAGCGTGGACTCATCGTTCATCCATTAAAAATGAGAATTGATACAGTTTACACCGCTGCCCATCCGCGGCGGTCGCCGTCAGGCACGTTTGCGAACCGCAACGGCGCATTCGCGACAGCCGACGTCCAGGCTGAAAGCTGCGGACCATTGGATCGCCCGAAGGGCGCCTGCCCCGGGCACGGCTGCGTCTTGCCGGCTTGCGTGTTCCGCCATGCCCCTTTTCCTGTGACGGATGGCGGTTTCGGGGATAATGCCGCGCCCCACGCGCCGGCTCGCTTGCGCCGACCGCGCTCCACCTTCTTAGAGTCCGTGTGAACACTTCCGTCCCGAACGCGGCAGCATCTGCCGTAGGGTCGCGCAGCGGCTCGCTGCCGTTCGTTGCCGTGCCGGCGCTGGCCGTTGCACGTGCGGCACAGACCCATGCCGGTTTGATCGTCGCCCTGGCCGACGACGAACAGCACGCCTACCGGCTCGAAGCCGAGCTGCGCTTCTTCCTCGACGACGACCTGCCGCTGGTGCATCTGCCGAGCACCGAGGTACTGCCTTACGATCCGTTCTCGCCGCATCAGGAGATCCTGTCCGAGCGCATCGCCGCGCTGCACCGGCTGCCGCAGATGCGCCGCGGCGTGCTGCTGACCACGGCCGACCAGTTGATCCAGCGTCTGCCGCCGCGGCAATGGCTGGACAGCCGCGCGTTCGCGCTCGCCGTCGGCGAGACGCTGGACCCACGGGCGTTTCGCGCGCGTCTGGTCGCGGCCGGTTACCAGTCGGTGTCCGAGGTGCAGACCCAGGGCGAGTTCGCCGTGCGCGGCGCGCTGATCGACTTGTTCCCGATGGGCTCGGCCGAGGCCTATCGCATCGACCTGTTCGACGACCAGATCGACAGCATCCGCCGCTTCGATCCGGACACCCAGCGCAGCACCGACAAGGTCGACGCGATCCGCCTGCTGCCGGCGCGCGAGTTCCCGACCGACCAGGACGGCATCGAGACCTTCCGCCGCCGCTACCGTGAGACCTTCCCGGGCGATCCGGCGCGCTCGCGCATCTACACCGAGGTCAGCAAGGGCCTGATGCCGGGCGGCATCGAGGCCTGGCTGCCGCTGTTCTTCGCCGACACCGCGAGTCTCGCGGACTATCTGCCCGCAGATGCGCGGCTCGTCGCCATCGGCGATCTGGCGGCGGCGTTGGACGAGGACTGGCGCCAGATCGGTGAGCGCTACGCGCGCTATCGCGGTGACATCGAGCGCCCGCTGCTGCCGCCGGAGGCACTGTTCTTACCCCCGGCCGACGCACTCGCCGCACTGCAGAAGTTCGACCGCCAAGACCTCGTGCACGACGCGCACGCGCTCGCCGACGGCGCCGACGCGGTCAAGCGCTATCTGGTCGAGGGCGGCGATCGCGTGCTGTTCGTCGCCGAATCGCCGGGCCGGCGTGAAGCCCTGCTCGCCTGGCTCGCGCCGCTCGGCATCCGGCCACGCGAGTATGCGCATTGGCGCGCTTTTTGGGCTGACACGAAGCGCTACGGCATCGCCATCGGCCCACTGCAGGACGGATTCCGCCTGCCAGCGGAACACGTGGGTGTCATCGCCGAAGCGCAGATCTTCGGTCTGCACGCGCCGTCGCAAACCGCACCACGTCGGCGCGGCAAGGTGCGCGACCCGGACACCGTGCTGCGCGACTTGTCGACGCTGCAGCCGGGCGCGCCGGTGGTGCATGTCGAGCATGGCGTCGGTCGCTACCTCGGTCTGCAGAAGCTCGACGCCGGCGGCGTCGAGACCGAATACCTGGTCCTGCAATACGCCAACGACGACAAGCTCTATGTTCCGGTCGCCTCGCTGAACCTCGTCCACCGCTATACCGGCGGCGAGGCCGAGACCGCGCCGCTGCACGGCCTGGGCTCGGACCGCTGGGCCAAGGCGCAGGCGCGCGCCCGCGAAAAGGCACACGACGTCGCCGCCGAACTGCTGCAGATCCAGGCGCGGCGCATGGCCAAACAGGGCGCGGCGATCCGCGTCAGTGAGGCGGACTACCGCCGCTTCTGCGCGGGCTTTCCGTTCGCGCCGACGCCAGACCAGCAGGCCGCGATCGATGCCGTGCTCGCCGATCTGGCTGCCGAGCGGCCGATGGACCGCGTGGTCTGCGGCGACGTTGGCTTCGGCAAGACCGAGGTCGCGCTGCGCGCCGCCTTCGTCGCCGCACGCGCCGGCCGCCAGGTTTGCGTACTCGCTCCGACGACGCTGCTGGTCGAGCAGCACGCCAAGACCTTCGCCGACCGTTTCGCCGACTTTCCGATCCGCGTCGCCGCGCTCTCGCGCCTGCGTTCGGCCAAGGAGCAGAGCGAGTTGCTGCGCCAGCTCGCCGACGGCCGCCTCGACATCGTCATCGGCACGCACCGGCTGCTGCAGGACGACGTGCGTTTCAAGGATCTCGGCCTGGTCGTCATCGACGAGGAGCACCGCTTCGGCGTGCGTCACAAGGAGCGCATGAAGAACCTGCGCGCCGAGGTGGACGTGCTGACGCTGACGGCAACCCCCATCCCGCGCACACTCAACATGGGCCTCGCCGGCTTGCGCGAGCTGTCGATCATCGCCACGCCGCCAGCCTCGCGCCTGGCGATCAAGACCCAGGTGTCCGAATGGAGCAATGCGCTGGTGCAGGAGGCCTGTCTGCGCGAGCTGCGCCGCGGCGGACAGGTCTACATCCTGCACAACGAGGTGCGTGACATCGAGAACTTCACGCGCAAGATCCGCGAGCTGGTGCCCGAGGGCAACGTGCGCTACGCGCACGGCCAGATGCGCGAGCGCGAACTCGAACAGGTGATGCTCGACTTCTATCACCAGCGCTTCAACATCCTGGTGTGCACGACGATCATCGAGTCCGGCATCGACGTGCCCAGCGCCAACACCATCCTCATCGACCGCGCCGACCAGCTCGGCCTCGCCCAGCTCCACCAGTTGCGTGGCCGTGTCGGCCGCAGCCATCACCGCGGCTATGCCTACCTGATGGTGCCGAGCCGGCGCGCGCTCAGCCCGGACGCGCAAAAGCGCCTCGAAGCGATCGAGACGCTCGGCGATCTCGGCTCCGGCTTTGCGCTGGCAACGCACGATCTGGAGATCCGCGGTGCCGGCGAACTGCTCGGCGCCGAGCAGTCCGGGCAGATCGAGGAGATCGGCTTCACCCTGTACGCCGAACTGCTCGCGCGCGCGGTCAAGGCGATCAAGACCGGTCGCCTCGACGACGCACCGTTCGGACAGGCCGCCTGCGAGATCGACCTGGGCGTCGGCAGCCTCATTCCGGACGACTACATCCCCGACGTGCACACGCGGCTGACGCTGTACAAGCGCATCGCCGAAAGTCGGGACGAGACCGCGCTGCGCGAACTCAAGGTCGAGATGATCGACCGCTTCGGCCTCTTGCCGGCGGCCGCCGAGCGGCTGTTCGAGGCGGCCGAACTGCGCGTGCAGGCACAGGCGCTGGGCCTCACCCGCGTGCGCGTGGGTAGCCGCACGCTGACACTGGACTTCGGCCCGCAGCCGCGGATCGATCCGGCGCGGCTGATCAAGCTGATCCAGTCCCAACCCAAGGTCTACAAACTCGAAGGTCAGGTGCGCCTGCACTGCCACGGCGATTTCGAGCCGGCCGAAAGCCGCGCGTCCCGCGCTCGGGAACTGTTGGCTACACTGGCCGCACCATGAGAACCAAACCGCTCGCGACGATGCGCGGCGCCCTGCGATGGGGCCTTGCCCTCGTGGTATCGGCGCTGCTGTGGACGCCGCCGGCACACGCCGAGCGCTACCGCGTCGACCTCATCGTCTTTCTCGACCTCGAAGCCAGCGGCGAACAAGGCGCCGCGCCCCAGCCGCCGATGCAAAGCGCGGCGATCGCCCTCGACGACGCCGCAGCCCTGCAGGCGGCCGGCATCCGCGTGCTGCCGGATGCCGAGTTCGGCCTGCAAGAACACTGGAACCGCCTGCGCAACTCGCGCCGCTTCCGTCCGCTGGTGCGTCTGGCCTGGGAACAGGCGCAGCCGCCGGCCGCGAACGGTCCGCGCCTGGCGATCCGCCATGGCGAGCCGATGCCGGTGCACGATACGCTAACCGCGAACAGCTTTCTGGTCCAACCGGTCGAGGGCAGCGTCGGCCTGCTGATGAGCCGTTATCTGCATCTGGACGTGGACCTGCGCTACACCACCGCTGACGCCACCAGCCAGTACGCCCTCACCGAACGCCGCCGCATGCGCCGTGACGAGCTGCACCATCTGGACAGCCCCAGGCTGGGACTATTGGCGCGCATACGGGCCGTGGAGGAAACACGTCCATGACGCTGCGAACACCCCTTGCGCTGATCCTTGCCATCCTGGCCGGCTGCGCCGCTGCACCACGCGGCCCCGAGCTGCCGTCCAGTCCCTACCCGCCCAGTGCCTGCGAAGCCGACACCGCCAAGCACGCACGCCTGCTCACGCTGCCGCCGACGCCCGCCGACCCGAGCGCGGCCGGCGATCCCGGGGCCTTGGCGCAGACGCTGCCCATCGACCGCAAACTGAGCCGCGTTGGCCGCTGGCAGCACCGCAGCGATGGCTGGTCATCGCTGACCGTGTCGCTGGAGTCCAGCGGCGCGCGCTCGCTGGCGCTGCACCTGAGCGGCCTGATGCTGCCGCCGGACACCCAGATCTGGTTCTGTACCCCCGACGGACGCGAGCGCCTCGGCCCTTACCGCGACGCCGCCGGCGGCGAGCTGTGGACCCCGCCGCTGCGCGGCGACCGCGCTCTTCTGCAGATCTGGGTGCCGACGTCCGCCCACAAGGCCCTTGGAGGCCGGCTCGCCGAGGCTCAGGGCGGGTATCGCTGAACCCCGCCAAGCCCATCGCGCAAACGACGACGCTTCGCCGCGGCCCGGCTTGACGCGGGCATTGCGAGCGGCGCACAATCTGATACCTGACTCATCTGTCATATCATGATCGGCGCGACTGCGTCTGCAGCATCGGTGCCCAAGCCCGCCACCGCCCGTGGCGAAGCGACGCTGCGCCGCCTGCTCGACGCCGCCGAGGCCGAGTTCGGCGAACGCGGCTTCCACGCCGCCTCGGTCAGCTCGATCACCGCGCGCGCCAAGGTCAGTCAGGGCACGTTCTACCTGTACTTCCCGAGCAAGGAGGCGATCTTCGGCGCCGTGGTGCGCGCGATCGGCCACGCGCTGCGCAAGCACATGGCGCTGGCGGTGGCGCAGCGATCGGATCGCATGCAGGCCCAGCGCGCCGGCATCGAGGCCTTTCTCGACTTCGTGCAACGGCATCCGGGCCTGTACCGCATCGTGCAGGAGGCGCAGTTCGTCGACGAGGTCGCGTTTCGCGAGTACTACGAGCGTCTCGCCGCGGGCTATGCGCGCAGCCTCGCGCGCGACGCCGCGGCGGGCGCGCTCGCCCCCGGGGATGCCGAGGTGCGCGCCTGGGCGATCATGGGGCTCGGTCACTTCCTGGGCCTGCGTTACTGCCTGTGGCGCCAGCGCCTGCCCGAACCCGAAGTGCTCGACGCCGCGATGGCCTTCATCGGCCACGGCATCGCGCCGCACGAGTCCGGACCGCCATGATCGTGCGCGGCCTCGGCGTGTACCTGCCGACGGCGCGCCAGAGCGCGGCAGACATCGCGGCGGCGAGCGGCGTTCCCGAGGCGATCGTGCGCGACAAGCTCGGCATCCGCGCCAAGACCGTGCCCGGGCCCGACGACCACAGCAACGCCATGGGCATCCGCGCCGCGCGCGCGGCGCTCGCCGAGGCCGGCGTCGATGCCGCGGCGATCGACGTGCTGATCTCGATCACCGAGGAACACAAGGAGTACCCGGTGTGGACGGCCGGCATCCACGCCGCGCACGCGCTCGGCGCCCGGTGCGCCTATGCCTACGACGTCGGGCAGAAGTGCGGCACGGCAGTGCTCGCTCTGAAACTCGCCCGCGACACGTTGCTGGCCAACCCCGAGCTCCGGCACATTCTCATCGCCGGCGGCTACCGAAGCGGCGATCTCGTCGATTACCGCGACCCGGCGACGCGCTTTCTTTACAACCTCGCCGCCGGCGGCGGCGCCGCGGTGGTCGCGCGCAGCGGCCCCGGCTTCGAAATCCTGGGCGCGGCCTTTCACACGGACGGCCGTTTTTCCGAGGACGTGATCGTGCCCGTCGGCGGCACGCGCGAGCCCCCGCGCGCCGACAATCTCGGGCGGCGGCGCTTCCACGTGCCCGATCCCGCCGGCATGAAAGCGCGCCTCGCGCAGTGTTCGCTGGACAACTTCGTGGACGTGATCGAACGCGCCTGCGCGCGAAGCGGCATCGCGCCGCGGACACTCGCGTACGTGGCGATGCTGCACATGAAGCGCAGCGCCCATGAAGCGGTGCTCGCGCGCATCGGCGTACCGGCCGAACGATCGATCTATCTCGAGGACTACGGACACATCGGCCAGATCGACCCGTTGCTCTCGCTCAAGCTCGCGCGCGACCAGGGTCGCCTGCGCGACGGCGATGTCGCCGTGCTGTGCGCGGCCGGCATCGGCTACGTCTGGAATGCGATCTGTGTGCGTTACCAGAGGACTTGATCGCGGAGCATGACACAGCGCGACCGACCGACGGCGAGCCGGTGACCGCCGGCACGCGCGGATGGAGAAGATATGAGACCTGCGCATCGTGAGCTCGGATCCGTGCGCCGTGGTGCGCGCGGCGGGGCGAGCCGGACATGAACCCGGACCTTGCCGCCGCGCGCGCCCGCCTCACGCCGCACCGTCCGGCGCTTGAGTTTCGCGGGCGCTGGTTGAGCTACGCCGAGCTCGACCAGCGTGCGCAACGGCTCGCGGTGCGCCTTTACGCCGCCGGCGTGCGCCGCGGCGACCGCGTGGCGATCCTCGCCGCCAACCACGTCGCCCACGTCGATCTCCTTTTGGCGACGCCGCGCCTCGGCTTCATCGCGACGCCGCTCAACACTCGCCTGTCCGCCCACGAGCTGGCCGGCCTCGTGCGCGAGGTCGAACCGGCGCTGATGCTGCACGACGCCGCCTGCGCCACGCTGGCGCGCAGCTCCGGCGTGCCGCTGCGCGCGCTCGACGACTACGAGGACTGGCTCGCCACGGCAAAAGACCGGACACTGCCCGATTGCGGCGTCGGCGCCGAGGATGCGGCAATGTTGCTGTTCACCGGTGGCAGCACCGGGCTGCCCAAGGGCGCACTGATCGCGCACCGCCAGCTGTTCTACAACGCCGTCAACACCTGCTTCTCCTGGGGCGTCACCGGCGAGGACTGCGCGATCCAGGCGACGCCCGCCTTCCACGCCGCGTTCAACGTGCTGACCACGCCGCTGCTGCACGCCGGCGGCCGCGTCGTCTTGCAGCCGCACTTCGACGCCGGTGAATACCTGCGCCTCGTGGCGCGCGAACGATCGACGCTGATGTTCCTCGTGCCGACGATGTACCAGATGCTCGCCGAACACGCGGACTTCGCCCACGCCGACCTGTCCTCGGTGCGCTGGGCCATCTGCGGCGGCGCGCCCTGTCCCGAGCCCTTGCAGCGGCTGTTCCGCGCACGCGGCGTGCGCTTCAAGCAGGGCTACGGCATGACCGAAGCCGGCGTGAACTGTTTCGCGATCGAGGTCGAGGACGCCGAACGCCGGCCCGGCTCGGTCGGCAAGCCGGTGCTGCATGCGAGGGCGGTGATCCGCGCGCCGGACGGCCGCCCCCTGCCGCGCGGCGAGATCGGCGAGCTGACGCTCGCCGGCGCACACCTGATGCTCGGCTACTTCCGCCGGAGCGAGGAAACCGCGCAGACGCTGCGCGACGGCTGGCTGTGGACCGGCGATCTCGCGCGCGAAGACGAAGACGGCTTCTTCTACATCGTCGGCCGGCGCAAGGAGATGTACATCTCCGGCGGCGAGAACGTCTACCCCGCGGAAGTCGAGGCCGCGCTCGCGCAATGCCCCGGCGTCGCCGAGTGCGCCGTGGTCGGCGTACCCGACGAACGCTGGGGCGAGGTGGGCCTGGCCGCCGTGCGCCTCGCTCCCGGCGCAAGGCCGGACGCCGCGGCCCTGCGCACGGCCCTCAAGGCGCGGATCGCGGCTTATAAGGTGCCCAAGCATTTCCTGTTTCTCGACGAGCTGCCGCGCAGCGGCGCCGGCAAGCTGCTCAAGACGGAGATCCGGCGTCGCTTCGAGGAGGAGAACCCATGCGTACCCTG
Organism: Sinimarinibacterium thermocellulolyticum; assembly: GCF_040327995.1. Taxonomy (NCBI): domain Bacteria; kingdom Pseudomonadati; phylum Pseudomonadota; class Gammaproteobacteria; order Nevskiales; family Nevskiaceae; genus Sinimarinibacterium; species Sinimarinibacterium thermocellulolyticum. Next base: position 28,695 of record NZ_JBEPIJ010000011.1, read on the forward strand.
ATCCACTCGGCGTACGCCCGCGTCCGCTTCGGCCGCGCGCGCGGCGCGGCGGCGACGCTCGCCGCCGCGCTCGTGCTCGGAACCGCGACGGCGCGGGCCGAGGACGCGACCCTGGGGCGCTACCTGCCCCTCTATCCGGGTCTGTACCTGGACCTCGACTACCTGCAGGATGCGCGCGACCGCGTCTTCGACGCCGACGGCCGTGAGCGCGACACCGCGCTGCCGACCCTCGACGGCTCCACGCGCCTGCCGCTGCGCGAGGCGCGGGCGCGCTTGACCTGGACGTTCCCGCTGTTCGAAAGCCAAGACCTGCCGTTCTTCTCGCAGCGGCTGCATACGGCGCGGCTGACGCTGCGCTACGTCCGCGCCGACACGCGTGGGCGCCTCGCCGAGGTGGTGGACGCCAACCCCCTGCTCGCGCGCGACGGCAGCGGCGTCGGCGACACCACGCTCGAATTCGGCAGTTTTCTGTGGGGCAGCCGCCACTGGCGCGACGAAGCCAGCGTGCCCGGTAACGCCGGCCTTTTGCTGATCGGGCTGAACGTGCCGACCGGCGTCTACGAACACGAAGCCCCGGTCAACGCCGGCAGCAATCACTGGGCCTTTCACGCTCGGCTCGGCACGGCCTTGCGACCGTGGCGCGGCGCGATCCTGGAGGCGGGCGCCGGCCATCGCCTCCACCTGCGCAACGAGGAGCCGCAGTTCGGCGGTCTTGCGCCCAGCGACGAGGGCGACGACTCATGGCTCGATCTGAGCCTTAATCAGCGCCTGTGGCGGGGGGTGCACTTGAGCCTTTCTTTTACCGAGCGTCGCGGCCGCGCCAACCGCTACGACAGCCCGCAGTTCGCACCCAATGCGCCGCCACCGCCCAATGCCTTTTCCGACACGGTGCCGACGCCCGGCATCTACCACGACGACGGCACCGCGCTGCGCACGGCCGGACTGAGCCTGAGCGGCTTCATCGGCCAGCGCTGGCTGCTCGGCCTGAGCTTCGTGCGCCCGCTTGCCGGTGCGAGCGGTGAATTCGCACTGCCGTTCACGAATCGCCAGCCGGCCGGCTGCATCGAGGGCGCGGCCACCTGCACCCGCAGCCCCGGCGAGACGGTGATCGTCGACGGCCTCGGCCCCGCGCGCAGCTACGCATCCGACCGCTGGATGCTGAGCCTGCGCCACAACTTCGGACAGGGAGACGCATTCTCATGCACCGGCTGCTCGCGCTGATCGCCCTCTCGGCGCTGCCGGCCCTGGCGCAGGGCGGCATCGTCTTCACCCCGCACCTGTCCGAATACGCGCGCCTTGCTCCCGGCCAGTACACCGAGTTCACGCTGATCACGACCCGCATCGAGGAGGTCTACGACCGCGACGGGCGCAAAGTGCATACCGGTGCGCCGTTCATCCCGCCGGGCGACCGCATCGATGCCAGCCTCCTGCTGTTCAAATCGCTGTGGGTCGGCAATCCGTTCCGCGACTCCGAATTCGCGTTCCTGCGCGAGCGGCCGCAGTTCTGCCGCATCATCGCCACGCTCGGGCACCAGCAGGCGACCGGCAACGCGGTACGGCGCGGCCTGAACGCAGGCCAGCATTCGGGCGCCAGCGGCCTGGGCGATCTGTTCGGACTGTGCGGCATTTACGGTCTGGAACACCGCTACGGCCCGGTCAAGGGCAATGGCCTGTTCGGCACCACGGTGAAGGTTCCGATCGGCCGCTACGACACCGACGCGCTCCTGAACACCGGCACGAACTACTGGAGCGTGATTCCCCAGCTCGCCGTGCACGCCGAGCTGTTCGGCCGCATCTATGTCGACGGCACCTTTGCCTGGCAGTTCAACGGCGACAACGACGAGCCCGCCTTCGGCGGCCTCACGCCCACCGACCCGGCCGACGTGCGCAATCTGGAGGTCAACGTGGCGTGGAAGTTCAACGAGCACTGGTTCGCCGATCTGGGCTGGTCGCATCGCGCCTCGGTCGGCCCCAACCGCTATGAGCGCTTCACGCTGAACCTGCGCGACCAGCCGCTGCCGCCGACCTCGGCCTGCGCCAGCACACAGCCGCTGCTCGGATTCCCGATTCCCGATGCCCTGTGTAACTCGCTGCCGTTCTTCTACCTCGCGCCCAGACCCGGTCCCTACCAGGACCGCGGCGTCGAAGGCACGCTGCTGACCGCGGGGATCTACTACGTCTACCGCACGTCCACGGTGCTGAACCTGCGCGTCGCCCAGCCCATCTTTGGGCGCGGCGGGCAGATCGAGGCGATCTACGACGTCTTTGCCACACCGCCGGACGCGCCGGGGTCGGCACCGATCGCGCAACTGACGTCGACGCAAAACGGCGTCCAGGAAGCCGCCGCGGTCTCAGCCTCGCCCTACCTCGAGCTGCGGCTCGTCTATCTGTTCTGGGCACCATGAACACGTCTTGCCAGCGCTTGATGCGCGTCGTGCTCGCGCTGCTCACCGGAGTGGTGCTCGGCGCGTGTGCGCCGCGCGAATGGTTGCTGCCCAAGCTCGGCGTGCAGCCGCCGAAGCTGCACGACTTCCCCGCGGACTTCACCCCGCCGATCTCGGCGCAAACCGGGCGGCCCATGCCCGGCTTCGGCGGCGGCGGCCAGCGCCTGCCGGTCACCCCGGTGATCTTCGTGCACGGCAATACGGTGTCGGCGCGCTACTGGCTGCCGGCGCGGCGCTACTTCCTCGACGCCGGCTATCCGCGCAACGCGCTATGGGCCTTCGGCTATGGCTGGGACAACGTGCGCTACTTCGACAGCAACGACCTGTCGGTGGCGAGCATCGAGCGCATGGTCGATGCCGTCACCGCCTATCTGTCCAAGACCAGCGGCCGCGAACTGCGTCAGGTGGACATCGTCGCGCATTCGCTGGGGGTGACGCTGGTGCGCCAGTGGATGATGCAGACCAACGGCTGGCATCGCGTACGCAACTTCGTCGCCGCCTGCGGCGCCAACCACGGCGTCTGGACCGCCTGGCCCGATGCGCGCGGGCAGAACCGCGTGGTGTCCTTCGAACTCGCGCCCGAGAGTCCCTGGCTCGCGCAGCTCAACCGCGCGGGCGAGACACCGGGGCCGACGCGCTACATGACGCTGTACGACGGCACCGGCTGGAGCGACGTGCTGTTTCCCGCGCCGCGCCAAGACAGCCCCGCGCTCAAGGGCGCAGACAACCTCGCCTACAACCGCGTGCACGGTACCCACTACGACCATCTTGAGCTCGCGCGCGTGCCGGAGACGCTGCGCGCCATCCTGGACTTTCTGCGCGCGGCCCCCGAGCCGCTGCCGCAGGCCACGCCGCCCGCGATCCTGCGTCAAGGCGAGCGGCTGCGCGCCGACGACGCGGACGCCCGGCTGCATTGCACTGACGACGGCCGCTACCCGAACGCGGCGACGCCGCCGGTGCGCGAGCAACTGCTCGCCCCCGGCCGGCTCTACACCTGTTACGCGCACAGCTCGCGCAGCGGGCTATCGAGCCCGATGGCGCGCTTCAAGCGTCGATCCGCCGCCGCGCCGCGCGCGACACCGACGCTCGGTGCGAGCCCGCCGCCCGGCAGCTACGAACAGCCGCAACGCATCGCCCTGTACAGCGACGACCCGGACGCCTTCATCGTCTACAGCATCGCGGACACCCCCGATACCGGTTCACCGCTGTATCGCGAACCGATCTACGTGGCCGGTCCGGTGCGACTGCAGGCGCGTGCCTTCACCGCGGACGGCCGCGCCAGCGAACCCTTGGTGCTCGATTACGACATCAGCCTGGAGCTGATCGACGCGCGGCGCACGCTGCAGCGTCAGCTCGACCCCGACACCCCCGTGCACTACGCCGCCCGGCGCAAGAAAGGCCGATGACCCAGACCCCGCCCCCCGCCGCGCCCCGGACCGCCATCGTCACCGGCGGCACCGGCGCCATCGGCAGCGCAATTTGCCGCGCACTCGCCGCCGCCGGCCTCGAGATCGTCGCCATCGGCCATCCGGCGGAGGGCGCGCGCATCCCGGCCTGGCGGCAAGACCTGTCCGCATCCGGCGTGGACGTGGCGGTCGAACTCGCCGATCTCGCCGACGCCGAAGCGGCGGCGGCGGCGATGCAGCGCGCCTGCGCGCGGCTCAAGGCGGTGGACGTACTGGTCAACGCCGCCGGCATCACCCGCGACGCGCGCTTCGTCAAGATGACGCCGGAGCAGTGGCGCGCGGTGCTTTCGAGCAATCTCGACAGCGTCTTTTTCTGCACCCGGGCGGTGTTCGCCGACATGTGCGTGCGCGGCTTCGGCCGCATCGTCAACATCGCCTCCGTCAACGGCCAGAAGGGCCAGTTCGGCCAGGCCAATTACGCCGCCGCCAAGGCCGGCATGCACGGCCTGACGATGAGTCTCGCGCTCGAAGGCGCACGCCATGGCGTGACCGTGAACACGGTCTCGCCAGGCTATGTCCGCACGCCGATGACCGCGGCGATCAAGCCCGAGGTGCTGCAGAGGATCGTCGCGCAGATTCCGCTCGGGCGCATGGCCGAGCCGGAGGAGATCGCGCGTGTGGTCGCCTTCCTGTGCGCGCGCGAATCCGCCTACATCACCGGCGCCAACCTCCCGGTGAACGGCGGCTTGTACATGTCGGCCTGAGCGCTCGTGAATCATTCGAGCGCTCAGGCCGGCCAGAAATGGCGGCACGAATCGAGCCCGAGAGCTTGATTCGTGTTCGCCGGGCGCCGAAGCGCACCGCGCGCGGACGTGCGGGCTATTTGAAGGTCTGCTTGGTGACGTTGGCGGGATCGAAGTAGCTGATCGGAAAATCGCGCTCGATCGTCTCCGGCGCTTCGTTGTTCATCGAGTAGGCGATGTAGCGACCCGATTGCAGGTCGTAGGCGGTTTCCATCGCCGGCGGTGCGATGAAGGGTTTGTCATACGCCTGGAAGGTGTGCATCTCCTGCCAGCGCCACAGCTGATCACGGTTGTCGTACAGATCCACCAGCACGATGCCCCAGCTGTCCTCCTCCACGTAGAACACGCGGCGCTTGAACATGTGGCTGGTGCGCGGGCGCAGATTGGCCTCGACGACCCAAACCCTGCGCCGCTCATAGCGGGTCAAGTCCTGGTTGATGTGACCCTTGAGGATGATGTCCCGGTAGCGGTACTCGTCGCTGTGCAGCTTGTAGGAGTTGGCCGGGACGAACATCTCCTTCTTGCCGATCAGCTTCCAGGTGTAGCGGTCGGTGGCGCCGTTGTAGGCATCGAGCTGGTCGTTGGTGCGCAGGCCGTCGGAAGCGGTGCTCGGGTTGTCGTAGGCCACGTTGGGCGCACGGCGGATGCGGCGCTGACCCGGGCTGTACTGCCAGGCCCGGCGCGGTTCGCGCACCTGGTCCATGGTCTCGTGCACCAGCGTGATCTGACCGGCGAGCCGCGGCGGTGCCCGCACGATCTGCAGGAAGTAGATGATGATGTTGTCGATCGACTCGGGCGTGGCGTCGCGCGCCGCGTAGGGAAACTTCACGTCCTCGGTGATCTCCACCAGCGTGAACGCGCCGGAGGGCGTCACCGCGGCCTGGTTGTTCCAGCGCGCACCACCCACGCCGCGATAACGCAGCTTGTGGTTCCAGACCACCTCCTGCCCGGACTTGGGGATCGGGAACGGAAAGCCGAGAATGGCGTTCTTGAGCGACTCGCCCTCGAACTCCAGCGTCGCATTGACCGCGTTGCGCGCGGTGGCCTCGTAGACGAAATCGGGGAAGGCTGCCGTGCGCCGGGTTTCGTAGACGTTGATCTTGTAGGTGTCGAACTTCTCCAGCATCGCGAGCTGGCCGGCGCTGAGCTGGTCGCGGTACTGCGCGGCGTTGGCGGCGGTGATCGTGAACAGCGGCTGGTCCTGCGGATATGGATCGCAGTACCGGGAACCCTCGCCCTTGTAGCACGGCGGCGAGGTGGTCAGCCCACCGGTCCAGGCCGGAATGCTGCCGTCGCCGTTGCCGGCGCGTTCCGCCCCCACCGGCGTCAGATCCTTGCCGAGCCGGGCCGCCTCCTCCGCGGACACCTTGGCCCCTGCCGGCGCGGCGGCCAGCAGCACCAAGAGAAACACCGTATGCACACCCGTGTGAACACGCATCTCCCCTACTCCTCCTCATAGCGCTGTCGCGACGCAAGCCCCCCTTAGCCTGCGTGCGCGGCTCGTCGATACGGCGACGAGCGACGCGCTCAAGATAGCACCGTTTACGGCGGACTCGGCATCAGGCGTCGAGCATCGCCGCCAGCACGGCGCGCACCTTGCGCATCCCGAGCTCGACCGACTGCGCGATCTCGGCATGGATGTCGCCCAGTCCCTTGACCCCGGCCGCCCAGTTCACGGAGACCGCGAGACAGGCGTAGTCCATCCCGAGCTCGGCCGCCAGTGCCGCTTCCGGCATGCCGGTCATGCCGACCATGTCGGCACCGTCGCGCCGCAGTCGACGAATTTCCGCGGCCGTTTCAAGGCGCGGTCCCTGCGTCACCGCCATCACGCCGGCCCCCGCCACCGTCACCTGGCACCGGGCCGCCGCCGAGCGCAGTTGCTCGCGCAGTTGCGGTGAATACGGCTGCGTGAATTCGACGTGGCGCAGGGCGCTACCTTCGCGACCGTCGGAGAAGCTGTGCTCGCGACCCCAGGTGTAGTCGATGAGGTCCTCGGGCAGAGCGATCTCGCCCGGCGTGAACCACTCGGCGATCGCGCCGACCGCGGCGATCGCGACCACACGCTGCACGCCTTGCGCGTGCAGCGCCCACAGGTTGGCGCGGTAGTTGATCGCATGCGGCGGCAGTTTGTGGCCCTCGCCGTGACGCGCGAGAAACCAGGCCCGTGCCGCGCCGACGCGGCCGAGCAGCAATGGCGCGCTTGGCGCGCCAAAAGGAGTCTCCGCGGCCAGCCGCCGCTCGATTTCGAGGCCCGGCCACTGGTTCATGCCGGTGCCGCCGATGACGGCGAAATCGCTACCGCTGAGCGCTGCTGCGTTCATCAATTCTTCACCGCATAGATGGCCGGCAATTGCCGCCAGTATTCCTTGTAGTCCATGCCGCAGCCGAACACGTAGCGGTCGGCGACCCGCAGGCCGACGAACTCGGCGTGCGCGCCGGCGGCACGCCGCGCGTGCAGCTTTTCGGCCAACACCGCCACCGCCAGCGAGGCCGGTGCGAACGACTGCAGCGCGCCGCGAATCGCCACCAGGGTATGGCCTTCGTCGAGAATGTCGTCGATCACCAGCACATGCCGCCGGTGGATGCGCTCGGCCGGCGGCTGGCGGTACCAGACCAGCCCGCCGCCCTGCGTCGCGCCGCGATAGCGCGTCGCGTGCAGGTAGTCGATCTGCAGCGGAAAGTCGAGCCGCCGGCTCAGCTCGGCGGTGGCGTGCAGGCCGCCGTTCATCACGCACAGCAGCAGCGGATCGAGCGTGCGGTAGCGTGCCGCGATCGCCGTCGCCAGCTCGTCGTAGGCACGCTGCACGGCGGCCGCGTCGTGCAGGCAGTCCGCCGACGCGAGCACCTGCCGTGCATGCTGCGGATCGACGCTCATGACGCGACGCTGCGCCGGTATAGCTTCTGCAAGCGGCTGCTGGCGGCGCGACTCGGCTTGAGATCCTTGAGCGCATCGAGCAGCGCGATCACGCCGGGACGGTCGTTGCACACCGGCAGCATGTCGCAGCCGGCGGCCAGCGCCAGGCGCGCACGCGCGGCGAGATCGCCGACGACCGCGGCCCCGCCCATCGACAAATCGTCGCAGAAGACCGCGCCGGTGAAGCCGAGCTCGCGGCGCAGGATGCCGCGGATCCAGCGTCGCGACAGCGACGCCGGGGTCTCGTCGATCGCGGTATAGCGCACGTGCGCCATCATCAGCGACTCGATGCCCTCGTCGATCATCGCCATGAAGGGCTTGAGTTCGACCGCGCGCAGCTCGGCTTGCGGCCGCCGGTCGACCGGCAGTTCGACGTGCGAGTCGGCGCGCACCGCGCCGTGTCCCGGAAAATGCTTGCCGGTCGCTGCCAGGCCGGCGGCATTGAGCCCGGCACGCAGCGCGCGCGCCAGTTCGATCACGACCTCGCCGCGATCTGAGAACGCACGATCGCCGATGACGCCGCTGACGCCATGATCGACGTCGAGCACCGGCGCAAAGCACAGATCGATACCAAAGGCCGACAGCTCGCACCCGATGGTCAAGCCCGCGATGCGCGCCTGCTCGATTGCGGCAGCGGGGTTCTCGACGTACCGCGCGCCGATGCTGCGCATCGACGGTATGCGCGTGAAACCGACGCGCAAGCGCTGCACGCGCCCGCCTTCGTGATCGACCGCGAGCAGCAGCCGCGGCTCGCGCAGCGAAAGGATGTCGTCACACAGCGCCTTGAGTTGCTCGTGATCGCGGTAGTTGCGGGTGAACAGGATCACGCCGCCGACCAGCGGGTGCGTGAGAATTTCGCGATCCTCCGCGGTCAGCTCCTGGCCGCCCACATCCACCATCAGCGGACCCAGCGGCGATTTCTTATTCGTGGATGTCAACTTGGGTTCCCGGCTCGACGCGTTCGTACAGCTCGATGATGTCCTCGTTGCTCATGCGCACGCAGCCCTTGGAGCCGGGCGTGCCCAGCACTTGGCTGTACGGCGTTCCGTGCAAATAGATGTAGCGTCGGAAGGTGTCGACGCAGCCCAGGCGGTTGCGACCGCGTTCGAGGCCGCTGAGCCAGAGGATGCGCGACAGGATCCAGTCGCGGCCCGGATAGCGCGCATGCAGCTCGGGCGTCCACACCTCGCCGGTCCAACGCCGCGCGCGCAGCACCGCGCCCGACGGCAGGCCGCCGCCGATTTTCGCACGGACGACATGCAGGCCGCGTGGCGTCATGCCGGAGCCGTTGATCTCGCCGGCCCCGTTGGCGGCCGTCGACACGGGGTACGCGACGACGCAGCGGCCACGCTCGATCAGGCGCAGGCGCTGCGCACCGAGGTCGATTTCAAGACGCATCGCCGCCCCAGCTCCGGAAGGGATGCAAGGCCAGATGGTGATTGTAGTAGCGGCGATCGAAGGTCAGCTCGCGCCCCAGCCATGCCGGTCGCACGAACGGCCGATCCACCGCCGCCAGCTCGATCTCGGCGATGACGAGGCCGGCGTTGTCGCCGAGAAACTCGTCGATCTCCCAGGTCACGTCCTGGCGCGCACCCGGGTCTGAGACCGGGTAAACAATGTAGTGGCGGATCTTCTCCAGCTTGCCGACGCACAGCGTATCGAGCAGCTCGCGCGCATCGGCGAGCGGGATCGCGTACTCATACTCGGCGCGTACGCTGCCGACGACGGCGGCCTTGATGTTCAGCGTCGCCTGCGCGCCGGCGATGCGCACGCGCACCGAGGCGCGACCGGCTTCCTGCGTGAGATAGCCCTGCCGCATCTCGACCGCGCGCGACACCTCGGCGCGCCAGGCATCGCCCACGACCAGGAACTTGCGCTCGATCTCGATGGCCACGCCATTCAATCCCGGACGAACAGCGCCATGCTCTCCACATGGCTGGTGTGCGGAAACATGTCCATCACGCCGACCCGTTCCAGCCGATAACCGTGCTCGTGCACCAAGTGGCCGGCATCGCGCGCCAGCGTGCCCGGATGACAGGACACGTAGACGATGCGCCGCGGCCGGCGTCCTGCGACGATCGGCAGGATCTCGCGCGCACCGGCGCGCGGCGGATCGAGCAGCAGCTTGTCGAATGCCGGCTGCAGCCACGGCGCATCGGCTTGGGTCTCGAACAGATCGGCCTTCTCGAAACGCACGTCCACGCCGTTGCGCCGTGCATTCTCTCGCGCGCGCTGCACCAGTCCGGCCTCGCCCTCGACGGCAATGACCTGCGCGCCGCGCGCGGCCAGCGGCAGCGAGAAGTTGCCGAGCCCCGCGAACAGCTCCAGCACGCGATCGCCGGCGGCGAGCTCCAGCCAGTCCAGCGCCTGATTGACGGTGCGCTCGCTGATGCGGCCGTTGACCTGGATGAAATCGCTCGGCGCGAAGCGCAGCCGCAGCGCCGAACCGTCCGGTGAGTATTCCAGCGGCTGCACCTCGGTCAGCGGCCGGATCGTCGCCGGTCCGCCGGTCTGCAGGTAGATGTCGAAGCGCTCGCGGCTGCCGAAGTCGGCGAGCCGCGCCAGATCGTTCTCGCTTGCCGGGTCGAGCAGACGGAACACCAGAGCAACGCGCTCGGGCGAACACGCGACTTCGACCTGCGGCACGCGATCGGGGATCGAAAGCTCGTCGATCAACGCGCGCAGCGCCGGCAGCTTCTCGCCGACCCGCGGATCGAGCACCTCACAGCGCGTCAGCGGCGTGACGAAGTGGGTATTGCGTTCGCGAAAACCGATGATCGCGCCGCCCTTCTTGGCCACGCGCTTGGCGCCAAGGCGCGCGCGGCGGCGATAACCCCAGACGCCCTCGGCCGTGTCGGCCACGATCGGCGGCGCGACCGACTGCGGCCGCACCTTGCCGATGCGTTCGAGCTGATCGAGGAGCTGCTTTTGCTTGAACACGATTTGTTGCGGCGCAGCCAGATGTTGCATCGAGCAACCGCCGCAAACGCCGAAATGCGCGCAGCGCGGCTCGACCCGGTGCGGGCTGGCCTTTTCGACGGCGACGCACTGGCCTTCGTCGGCGTCCTTGCCGACGTGCAAATAACGAAAGCGCACCCGTTCGCCGGGCAGCGCATCGGCGATGAAGGTCGCCTTGCCGTCGATGCGGGCAAAACCGCGGCCTTCCTGATCGAAGTCGAGGATCTGTGCGGCGAACTCGCCCTGCGGCGGCTTGCGACGGCGCATCAGCCGACCCAGGCGTCGAGGAACTCGGCCCAGTGCGGCGCCGCGCTGGCTTCGAGAACCTCGCGCAGGCGGCGCTCCTCGGCCTCGTGTTGCATGGGCGTCAGCCGTCCGCGCATCCGCTCGAAGCGCAGGTAGACCAGATAAGTGTTGACCACGTCGGTCTCGCAATAGGCACGGATCTCGCTCAAGCGTCCCTCGCGGTAGGCATCGAACACCTTGGAGCCATCCATGCCGAGCTTGCCGGGAAAGCCCAGCAATTGCGCGATCTCGTCGAGCGGCGCGTTGTGGCGCCCCCCGTACATCGCCAGCACGTCCATCAGATCGGTGTGGCGGAACTGGTAACGGCCGAGGTAGTTGTCCCACTTGGCCTCGCGGTTGAAATGCCCCGTGTCCCAGTATTTCGGCGCGATGCAGCCGTGAATCAGCGCGCGATAGTGCAGCACCGGCAGGTCGAAGCCGCCGCCGTTCCACGACACCAGCACCGGGCGGAACTTTTCGACGCCGTCGAAGAAGCGCTGCACCAGCTCACCCTCGCTCGCGTCCTCGTCGCCGATCGACCAGACCTTGAGGCCATCGCCCTGGCGCAGCACCACCGCGATCGCGACGATGCGCTGAAGATGCGCCGGCATGAAATCGTTGCCGCGCTCGGCCAGACGCTGCGTGCGCATCGCCGCCCACACGGCGTCGTCCCCCATGCCGTCGAGGCCGAGCAGGCGGCGGCCGCCGTCCAGATCGGGGACGGTTTCGATGTCGAAAACCAGAACCGGTTCGCGCATCGTTCGGCTACGCCGGAAACACGCCGGTGGAGATGTAGCGGTCGCCGCGGTCGCAGACGATGGTGACGATCGTCGCGTTCTCGACCTGCCGGCACAGTTGCAGCGCCGCCCACAGGGCGCCGCCGGAGCTCGGCCCGCAGAACAGACCCTCGACGCGACCGGCCAGTCGCATCGTCTCCTCGGCGTCGGCAGCGCTGACCTCGATGATGCGATCGACGCGCTCGGGCTCGAAGATCTTCGGCAGGTAAGCGTCCGGCCACTTGCGGATGCCGGGGATCGACGACTCGCCGTCGGGCTGGACCCCGACGATCTGCACCTCGGCGTTCTGCTCTTTGAAAAAACGCGAACAGCCCATGATGGTGCCGGTCGTGCCCATGGAGGAGACGAAATGGGTCATGCGTCCGCGCGTCGCCTTCCAGATCTCCGGCGCCGTGCCCTCGTAATGCGCACGCGGATTATCGGGATTGCCAAACTGGTCGAGCACTTTGCCCTCGCCCTCGGCCTGCATCTTCAGCGCCAGATCGCGCGCGCCTTCCATGCCCTGCTGCTGGCTCACCAGGATCACCTCGGCGCCGAAGGCCTTCATCACCGCGCGGCGCTCGATCGACAGGTGTTCGGGCATGATCAGCCGGAGTTTGTAGCCCTTGACCGCGGCCGCCATCGCCAGCGCGATGCCGGTATTGCCGCTGGTCGCCTCGATCAGCACATCGCCCGGTTTGATCTCCCCGCGCTCCTCGGCGCGACGGATCATCGAGTACGCGGGGCGGTCCTTGACCGAACCGGCGGGATTGTTGCCCTCGAGCTTGACCAGCAGCGTGTTGCTGCCGATACCGGGAAGACGCTTGAGCTGGGCGAGTGGGGTATTGCCGATAAAATCGGCGAGCGTGGGGTAGGTCATCGGCGCGATTCTAACGGGCGGCCGATGATCGCGCCCATGCGGCGCGCGGCCAAGGGCCATCGGAACGGCACATGCGGAAACCATCGACAGAGGCGGGCCTGAGACGCTGGCCGCCGGGCGGCGCGCCCCTGCTGCTGCTCGGCGTCGTCGCCTGCGTGCTCGGCCTGCTGCCGGCATTGCTGGCGCCGCATTTGGCGGCGCCGCTGCGCCTGGCACCGGCGGTCGCGGGCGCCGGCGGCCTGCTGCTCGCCCTCTCCGCCCTGCGCCGCAGCCGGCGCGAACTGGGGGCGCTGGCACTCGGTCTGCGCGCCCTGTCGCTCGGCCGCAGCGAACAACGCCTGGTCGAGGACCGGCGCGGCGTACTCGGCGAGCTCGCCGCCGCCGGCAACCGCCTCGCCGAACGGCTCGACACGCTGAGCACGCGCTTCGATGAACGCGTCGCCGAACACACCCGGCACCTACGCGCCGAGCGCGATGCGCTGCAGGCGCAGAACCAGCAGTTGCGCACCGCCGCCGGCGCGGCGCAGGACGAGGCGCGCGCGCAGAGCGAGCTTCTGGCGAGCCTGTCGCACGAGCTGCGCACGCCGCTGACCGGCATCCTCGGCTACGCCGACCTCTTACGCCGCTCCGGACTCGATGCCGAGCAGGCACAACAGCTCGACATGCTGGAGAAGTCGGCGCGCGCGCTGCTGGCGATGATCAACGACCTGCTCGACTGGAGCCGCATCGAGGCCGGCCGCCTGCGCCTCAACGAGGAGGCGCTCGACCTGATCGACACCGTCGAGGACACCAGTGCCCTGCTCGCGCCGCTGGCCTACGACAAGGACCTCGAACTGGTGCGCATCGTCTATCACGACGTGCCGCGCCAGGTGCGCGGCGACGCCCAGCGCCTGCGCCAGATCCTGACCAACCTGCTGTCGAACGCGATCAAGTTCACCGAACGCGGCGAGGTGGTACTGCGGGCGATGCGCGAACGCGAGGAAGCCGGCCGCACCTGGCTGCGCTTCTCGGTGACCGACACCGGCATCGGCATTTCCCCCGAACAGCAGCAGCGACTGTTCCAGCCCTACCGCCAGCTCGGCCGCGCCACCCGCGGCGGCAGCGGGCTCGGCCTTTCGATCGTGCGCAAGCTGGTCGAGCTGATGGGCGGCGAGGTCAGCCTCGACAGCACGCCCGGCAAGGGCTCGACGTTCAGCGTGCTGCTGCCGTTCAAGCTGATGGCCGACGCCGAGTCGGCTGGCGCCGCCGATCCCCGTCTGGCCGGCCGCAGCGTCTGGCTGTTCGAGGCGCACGCGACCTCGCGCCTGGCGCTGGTTCACTGGCTGGAGTTCTGGGGGCTGAGCGTGCGCAGCTTTGCCGCCGCCGACGAACTCGCCGATGCGCTGCGTACCGCCGTGGCCAAGCCGGATCTAGTGATCCTCGGCCTGAAGCCTGCCGAGCGCGGCGATCTGGCGGTACGGGCCACCCTCGCCGCCTGCGCCGAGCACCAGCCGCCGCTCTTGGCGCTGGTGGCTTCGGCAGCGCCGCCGGTGCACGAGGAACTGCGCGACGCCGGCGCCGCCGCCTGCCATGCCAAGGCGATCGGTCGCGACCGGCTGCACGACGAGATCCTGCGCCTGCTTTCGGCCGCGCCGGCCGCGGCGGTGCAGCCACTCGCCGGCCTGCGCGCGCTGATCGCCGACAACAACCTGGTCAACCGCCGTTACCTCGGCGCGCTGTGCCGCCGCCTGGGACTCGAGGTGATCGAGGCCGGCGACGGCCGCAGTGCGCTGCAGCAGTGGTTGCGCGAGCGCCCAGCGATCGTGCTGCTCGACGCGCACATGCCGGAGCTCGACGGCCCTGGGTGCGCCCGCGAGATCCGCGCCGCCGAGCGTGGCAGCGCGACGCGCTGCCGAATTCTCGCGGTCAGCGCCCATCTGGAACCGGAAGAACGCCATCAGTTCCTGCAGGCCGGCGCCGATGCCGTACTGATCAAGCCCTTCGACGAGCGTACCCTGCTGCGCAAACTCGACCCGATGGCCGGCGGTCCGCCGCCGGCCGCGGCGCGGCTGACCGCGGATCCGGAACTGCTGGGGCTGCTGCGCGAGGAGCTGCCGCGACAGTTGCGCGATCTGGAGAGCGCGATCGACGCCCGCGACCTGTCGGCCGCGCGCGACGCCGCGCACACGTTGCGCGGCACCGCGGCGTTCTATCACCTGCCGACGCTGCGCCAGACGGCCTCCGCGCTCGAGGACTGGCTGCTGCGCTGCGACGGCCTGAACGCTGGCGCCGAGAAACGCCGCGAGCTGCAGAGCGTGCGCCGCGCCGTCGACGACACCCTCGCCGCCATGCGCAGGCACTGATTTTCCGCGGCTGAGGAGCTTCCCCGACGGCCGCGCCGGCACAGTCCGGCATAATCACGGCATCCGCCCGGGGGGACACCATGAGCACAGCACGCGAAAACTGGGGCAGCCGGTTTGGTTTCATCATGGCCGCGGCCGGCTCGGCGGTCGGCATCGGCAACATCTGGCGCTTCCCCTACACCACGGGGACCAACGGCGGCGGTGCCTTCCTGCTGATCTATCTGGCGATCGTCATCGGCTTCGGTCTGTCGGTCGCAATCGCCGAGATGCTCGTCGGCCGCGCGGCGCAGCGCAATCCGGTGGGCGCCTTCCGCGCGCTCGGCGGCGGCGCCTGGCCGCTGGTGGGCTTTGGCGGCGTGTTGACCGGCTTTGTGATCCTCTCGTTTTACATCGTCGTCGCCGGCTGGACACTCGCCTACATCGGCTTCATGGCCAGCGGCAGCATCGACACCACCGACCCCGAACGGCTCTCGCAGGTGTTCTCGGGCTTCGTCGCCGATCCGCTGCGGCCGATCCTGTACTCCGGCGTGTTCATGGCGCTGACTGCGTGGATCGTCGTCGGCGGCATCGCCAAGGGCATCGAGCGCTGGAACAAGATTCTGATGCCGGCGCTGTTCGTGATCCTGCTGGTGCTGGTGCTGCGCTCGGTCACGCTCGACGGGGCCGCCGAGGGCCTGGCCTTCTTCCTCAAACCGGACTTCGGCGCGGTCACCGCCGGAACGTTCTACGCGGCGATCGCGCAGGCGTTCTTCTCGCTATCGATCGGCATGGGCACGCTGCTGACCTACGGCTCGTATCTGTCGAAGCAGGAACACCTGCCGAAGGCGACCCTGACGGTGGCGATGATCGACACCGGCGTCGCCGTGCTCGCCGGCTTGATGATCATGCCGGCGGTGTTCGCCTTCGGCTTCGACCCCAGCGCCGGTCCGGGTTTGACCTTCGTCACGTTGCCGGCGGTGTTCGCGTCGATGCCGTTTGGCGCGGTGTTCGGCGTGCTGTTCTTCACCCTGCTCGCGATCGCGGCGCTGACTTCGGCAGTGTCCATCCTCGAACCGATGGTCAGCTACGTCGTCGACGAGCATCGATTCTCGCGCCGCAAGACCGTCATCGTCGCCAGCCTGATCTGCTTCGCACTCGGCGTGCCGGCCTCGCTGTCCTTCGGCATCTGGAGCGGCTTCACCATTGGCGGTCGCACCTGGTTCGACCTGGTGGATTTCCTCGCCAACAACATCATGCTGCCGCTGGGCGGGCTGTTCACCGCACTGTTCGTCGGCTGGGCATGGAAGCGCGCGGCGTACGAGCTAAGCAACGAGGGCGCGCTGAAGCTGCCGTGGACGCCGGTGTGGCTGTTCGTGCTGCGCTTTCTCGCGCCGCTGGGCATTCTCTGGATCATGGCTTCGGCCCTGTTCGCCTGAACCGAGCTGAGCCACCGATCGCCGAGGAGTCCTGCTGATGGATCGCCTGTTTGCCGCCTTCGACGCCATCAACGCCGTGATGCTCGGCATGCCGACGCTGCTGTGCCTGCTCGGCGTCGGTATCGTCTTCACCGTCTGGACCGGCTTCGGCCAGTGGCGTTCGCTGACCCATGGCGTGCAACTGATCCGCGGCAAGCTGCCGGGCATCTCCGGCGAGGGCCAGGGCGCGCTATCGCACTTCCAGGCGCTGTCGGCGGCGCTGTCGGCGACGGTCGGCCTCGGCAACATCGGCGGCGTGGCGATCGCGGTGTCGATCGGCGGACCCGGTGCGGTGTTCTGGATGTGGATGGTCGGCATCGTCGGCATGGCGCTGAAGACCACCGAAGTGACGCTGTCGATGCTGTATCGCGACGTCAGCGACCCGAACGATCCGCACGGCGGCACGATGTGGGTGTGCAAGAAGGGATTCGCCGAGCTGAGCCCGAAGCTGGCGAAGCTCGGCCTCGTCGCCGGCGCGCTGTTCGCGGTCGCGTTGATTCTGTTCGGCATCACCGGCGGCAACATGTTCCAGGCGTGGAACGCGGCCGAGATCGCGCGCGCCTACTTCGGCGTGCCGACCTGGGTGTCGGGCGCGGTCATGGCGGCGCTGGTCGCCGCGGTGATTCTCGGCGGCATCCGCCGCATCGGCAGCATCGCCAGCGTGATCGTGCCGCTGATGTGCGGGATCTACATCCTCGCCGCGATCTATGTGCTGCTGGTGAACGCCGAGCAGATCCCGGACACCTTTGCACTGATCTTCCGCAGCGCCTTCTCGCCGGCCGAGGCCGGCGGCGCGTTCATCGGCGCGAGCATGGGTACCGCCTTCATCTTCGGTATGAAGCGCGCGCTGTTCTCGTCGGAATCCGGCATCGGCTCGGCGCCGATCGCGCACGCCGCGGTGAAGACCAAGGAGCCGGTCAGCGAGGGCGTCGTCGCCGGGCTCGAACCCTTCATCGACACGCTGATCATCTGCACCATGACCGCACTGGTGATTCTGATCACCGGCGTCTGGAACCGCGGCGCGATCGTGCCGTGGGACACGCCGCCGGCCTTGGTCGAAGTCGGCGATGCGCAGTGGGCGCCGTCGTCCTACGTGCTGCCGTCGACGGCGCACCCGAGCCTGGTCGCCGGCGACCAGGTGTTCATCGTCACCGAGGATGCCGACGGCACGCGCGGCAAGCTGTTCGGCAACATCGTCGGCGAGGGAGCGAACCGCTCGATCGACTGGCGTCCGCTCAGCGCCGCCGAGGCGCCGCGGGTGATCGAGGCCGGCGTGTTTGCCGACTATCCGGGATCGACGCTGACCGCCAAGGCCTTCGATACGGTCCATGCCGGCCTCGGCCAATGGATGGTGAGCTTCGCCGTCTGGGCCTTCGCCCTCTCGACGATGATCACCTGGAGCTACTACGGCGAGCAGGGCGTGATCTATCTGGCCGGCAAGACCTGGGTCGTACCGTACCGGCTGCTGTGGTGCGCGCTGATCTTCGCCACCTGCCTCGGCTACATCCGCACCGACGCCCAGATCGACACGATCAGCACCGTGGCCTTGGGCTTCATGCTGGCCGTCAACCTGCCGATGATGCTGGTGCTCGGGCCGCGCGCGATGCGCGCCTGGCACGACTACTTCCGCCGTCGCCGCCTCGCCTGATCCGTGCGGATGCCACCGCTGCCGCGATGCTGGCGTAAGCTGCACGGATGACGACCGACGACTTCATGGCTGCGGCCGACACCGCGCACCGGGCGGCGCCGCGCACCGGCGTGCTTTTGGTCAACCTCGGCACCCCCGATGCGCCGCACGCACCGGCGATCCGCCGCTACCTCGCCGAGTTCCTCGGCGACCCGCGCGTCGTCGAGACGCCGCGTGCGCTGTGGCTGCCGTTGCTGTACGCCGTGATCCTGCCGTTTCGCTCGCGCAAGCTGGTCCACGCCTATGCCTCGGTGTGGACCGAACGCGGCTCGCCGCTGCTGGCGATCAGTCGCGACCAATGTACCGCCCTGCAACGGGCGCTCGGCGACGACATCGTCGTGCAACTGGCGATGCGCTACGGTAATCCTTCGATCGCCTCGGCGTTCGCGGCCTTCGACGCCGCGGGTGTCCGCCAGGTGCTGGTGCTGCCGCTGTATCCGCAGTACTCGGCGACGACGACGGCATCGGTCTTCGACGCCGTCTACGCGCAACTGCGCGCGCGGCGCTGGCCACCGACGCTGCGCACGATCGACGGCTACCACGACGATGCCGGCTACATCGCGGCGCTCGCCGCGTCGGTGCGCGCGCATTGGGACGTCCACGGCCGCGGCGAGCATCTGCTGATGTCCTTCCACTCGATCCCGCTGCGCTACTTCCAGGCCGGCGATCCGTACTACTGCCTGTGCCAGAAGACCGCGCGCCTGCTCGCCGAGGCACTGGCACTGGCGCCGTCGGCGTGGAGCGTCAGCTTTCAGTCGCGCGTCGGCCGCGCGCGTTGGCTCGCGCCGTACACCGATGAACGCATCGCCGCGCTCGCCGGCGCCGGCGTGCGCCACCTCGACGTGATCTGCCCGGGCTTCGCTGCCGACTGTCTGGAAACGCTCGAAGAGGTCTCGCTGCGCTACGGCGAGGCCTTCGTCGCCGCCGGCGGCGCAGCGCTGCGCTACATCCCGGCCCTCAACGCCCAGAGCGCGCACATCGACGCGCTCGCCGCGCTGCTGCGCAAGCATCTGCACGGCTGGCCGACGGCGACGGGCATCGACGGTGACGTGGTCGAGCAGCGTCAGCACCGCGCGCGAAGCCTGCTGCGGACGCTCTGACCCGTCTGCGGCCGCTGCTCGCCCTACTTCTGCTTCGCGGTGAGCAGATTCAAACTGGCGAGCTGCTGCGTGAGATAGCTGCTGGTGCCGTTCATCTGCGCGATCAACGTATCGAGTGCGGTGAATTGCGCGCGATAGCGACTCTCGACGCGTTGCATGCGCAGATCGAGCGCGTCTTGCTGCCGCGTCAGGTCCTGCAATCGCGTCTGCAGCGAGTCCGTGCGGGCGCTCACCTGTCCGTCGTCACCGACGATACCGTCGAGCACCTGGATCAGACGCTCGGCGTATCCGCCCTCGCCGGCGAACAGCTGGGCCACACCGCCGCCATCGTTCTTCAGCGCATCGGTTAGTGCGCTCGCATCCAGCTTGAGCGTGCCGTCGGTCTGCGTCGCGATGCCGATCTCGGACAAGAAGCGCAGCGCGCCGCCGTCGTTGCCGGTGCCGAGTACGCCGCGCAGCGCCTGCATCGCGCCGCGCACGGTGATGTCGCCGGTGAGCGGAGCGGCCTGGCGCTTGTCGGCGTCGTAGCGGGTCAGCGAGTGGATGGTGTTGACCGCGGCGTTGTAGGCATTGACGAAGGCACTGATCGCCTTGTGCGCGGCGTCGTGATCCTGGGCGACGACCAGCCGATGGCGTACGCCCGGTTCGGCCGCCACGAGGTCGAGCGTGACGCCGTCGATCGCGCCGGTCACGGTGTTCGACGCCGAGGCGTAATCGAAGCCCTCGATGCGCAGATGGGCGTCGGCCGCCGCCTGCCGCTCGGCGAACGCCATGCCGTCGACGCTGATCTGATGGGCCAGACCGGTCGCGGTCGCGGTCAGCAACAGACGGGTGCCGCCAGTCTCGTTGACCAGTGTGGCGCTGACGCCGGTGTTGTCGGCGGCTTCGTTGATCAGTCGCCGCAGGTCGGCCAGCGTGTTGCTGCCGTCGCGCAAAGTGACGGTGAAGGATGCGCCGCCGACCTGGATGTCGATGTCGCCGTTGGCAAGGACGGTGCCGGCGCCGTCGAGGTAGGCCCCGCTCACCAGTTTGTGAGCGCGTGCCAGCGCCACGACCTCGACCTCGTATTCGCCGGCGACCGCGGCAGCGCTCGCGCTGGCGGTGAAGGTCTCGGGCCGCGTGCTCGTGGCCTTGAGCGTCGCCAGCGCGCCGCTACGCAGGGCATCGAGCTTGCTGCGCACGTCGGACAGCGCGCCCTTGAAGGTGCCGATGGCCGAAAGCTGCACATTGATCCGCGACTGCGCGGTACTCAGGCGGGTCTGTGCCGGCGCGCGTTCGGCGGCGACGAGTTGCGACACCAGCGAGGCGATGTCGAGTCCGGAACCGACGCCGAGCGAGGAGAGGTTCGCCATGGTTCTTGCACTCAGACGGTGGCCTCGATCAGCGCGGCGCGGGCCTCGCGCAGCATGCGCGCGATGCGCAGCACTTCCTCCGCCGGGATCTGGCGCAGCACTCTGCCGTCGCGCGCATCGCGCAGGGTCACGATCACGCGGTCCAGATCGCGGTCGATGCGAAACTCGAGTTCGGCACCGGCAGCCTGGACCTGGTGTTGCAGTGCCTGCACCGCCGCGTCCAGGTCGCCGGCGGGTGAAGCCGCGAGCGCGCCGGACGGCGCCGGTGCGGGCATCGTCCGCGGCGTCGTGGCAACGGCCGGCACACCGCTGCCAGCGGCAGCGGCCGCAGCCGACACGGCGGGGATGGACTCGCTCACGACTTGGCTTCCCGGACCGTTTGCGCCGCAGCGGCCCCCGGGGCGTCGAGCGCCCGGGGGCCTTCATCGACCTCAGCGCTGGAGCAGGCTGAGGACGTTCTGCGGCAACGAGTTGGCCTGGGCCAGCATGGCCGTGCCGGCCTGCTGCAGGATCTGCGCGCGCGTCAGATTGGCCGTTTCCTTGGCGAAGTCCGCGTCCTGGATGCGCGAACGCGCGGCCGACAGATTCTCCGCGGTGGTCGACAAAGACTGCACCACCGACTCGAAGCGGTTCTGGATCGCACCGAGCGTCGCACGCGCCGAGTTCACCTGAGCGAGCGCGCTGTCCATCTGCCGGATCGCCAGCGAGGCCCCGGCGAACGAGGTGACGCTGAGCGTGGTCAGGCCGTTGGTCGTCGTCGCGGTGGCGCTGCCGTCACCGCCGCCGACGTTGAACCCGGTCACCGAACCGTCGTCGTTGCCGGTCACGGTGATGTCGGCATCGGAGGTGAGCACGATGCGGCCGTTGACGGCATCGAAGGCGGCGCTGACGCCATGCTGCGTGGAGGTGTTGTTGATGGCATCGATGACCTGCCCGACACGCTGGTTGATCGAGCCGGCTGCACCGATCGCGGTGCTGACGTCGACGCCGTTGATGACCAGATCGCCGGCGGTGGCTGCGGCGAGATTGGAGATACCGCTGGTCGCGCTCGACTGACCGGTGGCCGAGGTCACCGACGACAGCGCGGCAGTGTTGGCGTCCACCAGCGAGGAGATCGAGATCGTCTCTCCGGCGTTGGCGCCGACCTGGAACACCGCCGAGGTGAAGCTGCCGTCGAGCAGCTTGACGCCGTTGAACTCGGTCTGGTTGGCCACGCGGTCGATTTCCGACAGCAACTGCGTGACTTCGGCCTGCAACGCAGTGCGATCCGTGCTGCTGTTGGTGGCGTTGGCCGACTGTACCGCGAGCTCGCGGATACGCTGCAGGTTGTTGGTGACCTGGGCCAGCGCACCTTCGGCAGTCTGCGCCAGCGAGATGCCGTCGTTGGCGTTGCGCTGCGCCTGGTTGAGGCCGCGGATCTGCGAGCTGAAGCGCTCGCTGATGGCCAGGCCTGCCGCATCGTCCTTGGCACTGTTGATGCGCAGACCCGAGGACAGGCGCTGCAGCGAGGTGGCGAGGGAAGACTGTGAGGTCGTCAGATTGCGCTGGGCATTGAGCGACATCACGTTGGTGTTGATGACTTGCATGAAGGGCTCCTCGTGAGGTTGAACCGGAGCCGGGCCGCGAGGCTCCGCTCCTGCCGCAGCGGTCCCGTTGCCGGGAGTGAGTGTCGCCGCTGTTGACGTCCTTATCGGAGCGCAGCCCGCAAACTTGAGCGAATTCTCCTACACGGGACGAACGGCACGAGGCGCCGGGACCAACGGCGTAGCGACCGCTTGCCTCGGTATCAGGCCAGTTCGGCGTCGACGAAACCGGCGGCCGCGCGCGCATCGAGGTTCAACGGCGGATGCAGGCGCACGCCGTGCTCGCGCAGCAGGTGGCGAAAGGTCGCGACCGGCTCGATGCCGCGCTGCGCGCACAGATGCCGGAACCAGCGCGTGCCGATGGCGACGTGGCGCACCTCTTCGCGCAGGATCAGGTCGAGAATCGCCAGCGTGTCGCCATCGCCGACCTCGCGCACGCGGTTCATCATGCCCGGCGTGACGTCGAGCCCGCGTGCTTCGAGCACGCGCGGCACCAGCGCCATGCGCAGCAGCGGATCGTGCGCGGTCTTCTCGGCGGCTTCCCACAGACCGTTGTGCGCGCAAAAGTCGCCGTAGTCGCGGCCAAGCCGCTGCAGCCGCGCACGCAGCAGCGAAAAGTGCCGGGCCTCGTCACGGGCGACGCTGAGCCAGTCGACGTAGAAAGCATCCGGCAGCGCGTCGAAGCGGCAGACCGCATCGAGCGCGAGATTGATCGCGTTGAACTCGATGTGCGCCACCGCATGCAGCAGCGCGCAGCGTCCTTCCAGGCTGCCGACGGCGCGCCTCGGCACCGCGCGCGGATGCACCAGCACGGGCTTGTCCGGTCGTCCCGGCACGCGTCGCCAGTCGAATGCCTGCGCCGGGGGCTCGCCGGTGATGGGCGCGTCGATCGCCATCACTGCGGCGCATTTTCGCAGCGGATCGGTTTCGACCAGCGCGGCGAACGCCGCGGCGCGCGCCGTCATCGCAGGGTGGCCAGACCGCGCGCGAGATCGGCGATGATGTCGCGAGTGTCTTCGAGGCCGACCGCGACGCGCACCAGGCCTTCGGTGATGCCGGCGGCGTCGCGCGCCTGCTGACTGATGCGCCCATGCGTGGTCGTCGCCGGATGCGTGATGGTGGTGCGCGTGTCGCCGAGATTCGCCGTGATCGACAGCATGCGGGTCGCATCGATCAGCCGCCAGGCCGCCTCGCGGCCGCCCTCGACCTCAAAGCTGACGATGGCGCCATAGCCGTGCTGCTGACGCTGCGCGAGCACGTGCTGCGGGTGGCTCGCCAGCCCCGGATAGAACACGCGCACGACGCTGGGCTGCCGCTCCAGCCACTCGGCCACGGCGCGCGCGTTCTCGCAGTGCGCGCGCATGCGTACGCCCAGGGTTTCGAGCCCCTTGAGGAACAGCCAGGCGTTGAACGGGCTCATGCACGGCCCGGCAGTGCGCATGAAGCCGAACACGTCCTTGCCCACGCGCTCGGCGTCACCGACGATCGCGCCGCCGATGCCGCGGCCCTGACCGTCGATGTACTTGGTCGCCGAGTGGATGACGAAATCGGCGCCGAGTTTGAGCGGCTGCTGCAGCACCGGCGTCAAAAAGCAGTTGTCGACGCACAGCCAGGCGCCGTGTGCGTGCGCAAGCTGCGCCAGCGCGGCGATGTCGGTGAGCTCGCACAGCGGGTTCGACGGCGTCTCGACGAACAGCAATTTGGTGTTCGGCTGCAGCGCGGCCTTCCACGCCGCCACATCCGCGGTCGTGTCGACGTAGCTGGTCGTCACGCCGAAACGGCCGAGCACGTTGTTGAACAGGTTGACGGTGGCGCCGAACAGACCGCGCGCGGCGAGGATGTGATCGCCCTGCTTGAGCAAGGCCAGGCAAAGGCTCAGCACCGCCGCCATGCCGCTGGCCGTGGCGACGCAGCTCTGGCCACCCTCCATCGCCGCGAGTCGGCGTTCGAAGGCCTCGACCGTCGGATTGGTGAAGCGCGAATAGACGTAGCCTGGCGCCTCGCCCTGGAACACCGCCGCCGCCTCGGCCGCGCTGCGAAAGACGTAGCTCGAGGTCATCGACACCGAGGCCGAATGTTCGCGGTTGGCTGTGCGCGGCTCCGCGGCGCGGATGCCGAGCGTCGAGGATCCCCACTCCGGATCGAAGGATTCAGTCACAGCACAAGCTCCCGAAAACGCGATAAGCCCGTTTGCCGAAGGGCTAAACGGGCTTATCACCGTTTAGCTGGATTTATAGAGCGCCCGCAAGCAGGTCCAAATCGGCGCAACCGCGGACCATAGCGGCAAGGCGGCGGCAAC
Source organism: Sinimarinibacterium thermocellulolyticum (assembly GCF_040327995.1). Taxonomy (NCBI): domain Bacteria; kingdom Pseudomonadati; phylum Pseudomonadota; class Gammaproteobacteria; order Nevskiales; family Nevskiaceae; genus Sinimarinibacterium; species Sinimarinibacterium thermocellulolyticum. Next base: position 52,978 of record NZ_JBEPIJ010000011.1, read on the forward strand.
TCAAGTGTTGTTGGCCAGCTCGATCACGGTGCGCGCGGTTTTGCGCGCCGCCTTGGCCGAGTCGCTGCGGAACAGTTCGAGCTGGCTCAGGTACTCGGCGGTGATGTCCTGGGTGATGTATTCGCCGGTGAACACCGAGCAGTCGAAGCGCGTGATCGACGGGTTGCCGGCGCGCACCGCGTCGATCAGGTCTTCGAGGTCCTGGTAGATCAGGCGGTCGGCACCGAGTAGGCGTTCGAGTTCATCCACGCTGCGGCCATGCGCGACCAGCTCGGCGCTGGTCGGCATGTCGATGCCATAGACATTCGGATACCGCACCGGCGGCGCCGCCGAGGCGAAGTAGACCTTCTTGGCGCCGGCGTCGCGCGCCATCTGGATGATCTCTTTGGAGGTCGTGCCGCGCACGATGGAGTCGTCGACCAGCAGCACGTTCTTGCCGCGGAATTCCAGATCGACCGGGTTGAGCTTCTGGCGCACCGACTTCTTGCGCTGCGCCTGCCCCGGCATGATGAAGGTGCGGCCGATGTAGCGGTTCTTGATGAAACCTTCGCGGTAGCTCACGCCAAGACGCGCGGCCAGCTCAGCGCCGGCGACGCGCGAGGTGTCGGGGATCGGGATCACCACGTCGATGTCGTGGTCCGGCCACTCGCGCAGGATCTTCTCGGCGAGCTTGATGCCCATGCGCAGGCGCGCCTTGTAGACGTAGATGTCGTCCATCACCGAATCCGGCCGCGCAAGATAGACGTGCTCGAAGATGCACGGCGAATACACCGGATTGGCCGCGCACTGGCGCTTGTGCAGCTTGCCGTCGAGCGTGATCAGCACGGCCTCGCCGGGTTGGATGTCGGCCAGTCGTTCGTAGCCGAGGGCATCGAGCGCGACCGATTCCGAAGCGATGAGGTAGTCCGGACCGTGCGCGGTCTCGCGCACACCATAGACCGCCGGACGGATGCCGTAGGGATCACGGAAACCGACGATGCCATACCCGGTGATCATCGCCACGCAGGCGTAAGCGCCGCGACAGCGCCGATGCACACCGGACACCGCGGCGAAGACGTCCTCCGGCGTCAGTCGCAGCGCGCCGCACTGCAACAGCTCGTGCGCGAAGACGTTGAGTAGGACTTCCGAGTCCGACTCGGTGTTGAGATGACGCCGGTCCTGCAGGAATAACTCCTGCTTGAGTTCTTCGGCATTGGTCAGATTGCCGTTGTGCGAGAGCGAGATGCCGAACGGGGTATTGGTGTAGAACGGCTGGGCCTCGGCCGAGGTCGAGCAGCCGGCGGTCGGATAGCGCACGTGGGCCACGCCCATACGCCCGCGCAGCTTGACCATGTGCTCGTCGGCGCTGAACACATCGCGCACCAGGCCGTTGTCCTTACGCAGAAACAAGTGGTGGCCATCGTTCGTGATGATGCCGGCGGCATCCTGGCCGCGGTGTTGCAGCATGGTCAGCGCATCGAACAGCTCGGCGTTGACGGCGGCGCTCTGGGAAACGATGCCGGCGATTCCGCACATGGCTATGGACTGAACAAGATGGACGTGGGCATTGCAGCCGCCGGCGCGGTGCGCGGCTCCGCCGCGGCGGGCGCCGCCGGGTCTGGAGCCGGTTCGATCAACTCGAGCCAGGACTCCGGCAGCACCTTGGCAAAACCCTGTGCCAGCGGCTCGAACTGGCCGATCAGCGCCGAGGACCGCCACCAGGTGGCCTCGGCGGCACCCATGCGGCCGGCGACGAGCACGAACAGGCTGACGAGCACGACCGCACGCACCATGCCCAGACCGCCGCCGAGCGTACGATCGGCCGGCGAGAAACCGCTTTCGCGCACCAGGCGCACCAATAGATGCGTCAACAGCGCGCCAACCAGCAAAGCCAGCAGGAACACCCCAGCGCAGGCCGCCGCCATCGCCAGCACCGGGTCGGGGATATGCGGCGCGAGCATCGCCGCCGCCGGCCGGTGGAACATCCACGCAAGAACGAAGGCGGCGATCCAGGTCAGCAGGCTGAACACCTCATGGATCAGACCGCGCCAGACGCCGAGCAGCATCGAAACCACGAAAACGCCCAGTATGCTGTAGTCGACCCAGGTCATGCCGCGTGCGCTGAGGAAGGCCGCGCGATTCTACCACCGCGAGCCTCCCTACCTGCGCCGAGCGCGGCCGCGGCCTCAAGGCTTGACGACGCGGGCCTCGGTCATGCCGGCGCGCACGATCTGCGCATGCGCGGCCTCGGCGCGCGCAGCGCTGTCGTAAGGACCGGCACGCACGCGATACAAGGTGCCGGCGGCGGCCTCGATCGGGGCGATGATCACGGTCTGCCCCAGCGCCGCGAGCCGTGACTCCATCTCGCGCGCATTGCCGATGTCGGCATACGAGCCGACCTGCACCCACCATTGCGGCGCGCCCACGGCGGCCGGAGCCGGCGTCGGCCGCGGGGTGACGCTGGGCGTGGGTGTCGCCGCGGGTGTCGGCACGACCGTGGGCTTGGGGCTCGGCGTCGCGGTCGGCTTTGGCGTCGGCTTCGGGGTCGCGGTCGGCGTCGGCCGAGCCGCGGGGCTGGGCGTGGGTGGGGGTGTCGCCACCGATCGCACCACCGACAAGCTCGACGACAGCTTGAGCGGCTCGCCATGCGGCGCCGACGCATCATCGGTGTCGATCTCGGGCGGGTTGCCCTCGTCGGCGGCTGCCGGCGCGCCTGCGGCCGGCGGCAGTGTGGCGATGGCGTCTTCCTGCAACGGAATCGTGACCGTGCGCAGGTCTTCGTCCGCGGCCGGCGGAAGGCGCGGTTCCGGCAGCAGCGCGGCCAGGGCCAGGGCGACCAGTACGATGACGGTGGCACCGACCAGTCGGCGTTTGAGGGTGTCGTTCATCGAATGGCGGGGGCGATCAGCGTGGATCTTCGGAATCGATCAGCGCCGCGGCGGCGGCCACGGTCAGGAAAGAGCCGGTGACGACGATGCGTCCGTCGCCGGCGCGCGCACGCGCGGCGGCGAGCGCTGCGGCCATATTCTCGCAGCATTGCAGCGCCACGTGGCGCGGCCCGATCGCGGCGGCCAGGGCCTTGGCGCTCATGCCGCGCGGCGGCGGCAGTTCGACCAGGATCAATGCGTCGAAGCAGCCGGCGAGCGCATCGACGAAGGCCGCGTGCGGCTTGTCGGCGAGCATGCCGAGCACGAGCACGCGCGGCGCCGCGGCGCCCTGCGCGCGCAGGTGGTCGGCCAGCACCTCGGCGGCCTCGCGGTTGTGGGCAACGTCGAGCAGGTAGCGGCCGCGCGACTCGCAGCGCCCGGGCAGGTACAAGCGTGGCAGCGCACGCCGGATCGCGGCCTCGTCGACGCGGCAGCGTTGCTGCAGCGCATCGACCAAGGCGATGACGCCGGCGGCGTTGCGCAGTTGCGCCGGTCCGCGGAGTCCCGGCGCCGGCAAGCCGCCGAGACGGCGCTGCGCCGTCCACCAGTCGAAGCCCTGCGCGTTCGCCGTACAGCCGAAATCGACGCCGATGCGGCGCAGTACGGCGCCCGTCGCCGCCGCGGCATCGAGCAATCCGGCCGGCGGGTCGGGGTCGGCGATGATCGCCGGCCGCCCGGCGCGGAAGATGCCGGCCTTCTCGCGGCCGATGCTGTCGCGATCGGGGCCGAGCCAGTCGGTGTGATCCAGGCCGATGTTGGTCACCAGCGCGGCGTCGGCATCGACCAGGTTGACGGCATCGAGGCGTCCGCCTAAGCCGACTTCGAGCACCTGCACGTCCACCTCGGCCGCGGCGAACAGCCACAGCGCCGCCAGCGTGCCGTACTCGAAATAGGTCAGCGGCGTGTCCGCGCGCACGCGCTCGATCGCCTCGAATGCACGGCACAGCGACTGGTCGTCGACGTCGACGCCGTCGATGCGTACGCGCTCGTTGTAGTGCAGCAGATGCGGCGAGGTATACAGGCCGACGCGGTGACCGGCCTCGCGGTAGATCAGCGCGGCCAGATGGGCGCTCGACCCCTTGCCGTTGGTGCCGCCGATGGTGACGGTCAGCGGCCGCGCCGACGGCAGGCCCAGACGGGCAGCGACGCAGCGCACGCGGTTGAGTCCGAGGTCGATCGCCCGCCCGTGCAGGGTTTCCTGCCAGCGTAGCCAGTCGTGGAGCGTGCGCGTCATGGGCCTTGGGGCCCCGGGACCATCAGGCGGGACCGACGCTCGGCGAGAAGTGGGTCAGCATCGCCAGCATGCGGTAGATGCGATCGCGCATCTCGCGGCGATCCACGATCAGATCGATCGCCCCCTTTTCGAGCAGGAACTCGGCGCGCTGGAAACCCTCGGGCAGCTTCTGGCGCACGGTCTGCTCGATCACGCGCGGACCGGCGAAACCGATCAGCGCGCGCGGCTCGGCGATGTGCACGTCGCCGAGCATCGCGCAGCTCGCGGACACGCCGCCCATCGTCGGATGGGTGAACACCGAGATATAGGGCAGCCCGCGCTCGGCGAGCTTGGTCAGGGCCGCCGAGGTCTTGGCCATCTGTAGCAGCGAGTACAGCGACTCCTGCATGCGGGCACCGCCCGAGGCATGAAAGCAGACGAAGGGCACGCCGAACTCGAGGCAGGCGTTGATGCCGCGCACGAACTTCTCGCCGACGACGCTGCCCATGGAACCGCCCATGAAGCCGAACTCGAAGGCCGCCGCGACGACCGGCATGCCGACGAGCTGGCCGCGGATCACGATCAGCGCGTCCTGCTCGTTGGTTTCGTTCTGCGCCTCTTTGAGGCGGTCGGTGTACTTGCGGCTGTCCTTGAACTTGAGCGGATCCTTGGGGGCGACTTCGGCGCCGATCTCGAAGCGCGGCTCCGGATCCAGAAACTGGTCGAGACGATGGCGCGCGCCGATCGCACGGTGGGCGCCGCACTTGGGGCAGACCTCCAAGGTGCGTTCGAGCTCGGCCCGGTACAGCACCGACTGGCAGCTCTCGCACTTGGTCCACAAGCCTTCCGGCACGTTGCGCTTGCGCGCGTTGCTGGAGAGCAGCTTTGAACCGGCAATCTTGTCGAGCCAACTCATCGAATCGGACATAGTCGCGACGGGAAGGGTGGGCCAATCTTAGCCGTGGCCGGCGTCCAGCGCCTGGCGGAGCTCCTGCAGCCGTGTCTGCAACGTCGGCGCGAGCCGCTCGGGCTGCTGCTGCAGGCGTTCGATCTCCGACACCAGGGCGCTGCCGACGACCACGCCGTCGGCGATGCGCCCGATCGCCTGCGCCGAGGCAGCGTCGCGGATGCCGAAGCCGACCGCGATCGGCAGATCGCTGTGGCGACGGATCGCGTCGAGCTTGGCGCGGACGCTGGCGGCATCGAGGTGCGCGGCGCCGGTGACGCCCTTGAGCGAGACGTAGTACAGATAGCCGCTGGCGGCGTGTGCGACCTTCGTGATGCGCGCCTCGGGACTGGTCGGCGCCAAGAGGAAAATGCAGTCGAGCCCGCGCTTGCGCAGCGCCGGCAGATAGTCCTGCGCTTCCTCGAGCGCGAGATCGACGATCAGCACCCCGTCGACACCGACCTCGCGCGCACGCTCGGCGAAGGCCTCGACGCCGCGCATCTCGATCGGATTGAGATAACCCATCAGCACCACCGGCGTGTGCGCATCGTCGCGACGGAACGCAGCGACCATGTCGAGGATGTCCCAGAGCCCGGTGCCGTGCGCGAGCGCGCGTTCGCAGGCGAGCTGGATCACCGGGCCGTCGGCCATCGGGTCGGAGAACGGCACGCCGAGTTCGATCAGGTCGGCCCCGCCGCGCACCAGCGCGTGCATCAGCGCCACCGTGTACTGCGGCGCCGGATCGCCGGCGGTGATGTACGGAATCAGCGCCTTGCGGCCGGACGCGCGCAGGGCGGCGAAGCGTTTTTCGATGCGGTTCATGCTCAAGCGAGAAATCGGGCCGCCGAAGGCCAAGGTTCGAACGAAACGTTCACAAGGTGATGCCTTCGCGCCGGGCGACGGTGAAGATGTCCTTGTCGCCGCGGCCGGAGAGGTTGATGACCAGATGCCGTTCGGCGCCGAGCTGCGGCGCGAGCTTTTTGGCATGGGCCACGGCATGCGCCGATTCGAGCGCGGGGATGATGCCCTCGGCGCGCGTCAGTTCGTGAAACGCGGCGAGCGCCTCGTCGTCGGTGACCGCGACGTACTCCACGCGGCCGCTGTCCTTGAGCCAGGCGTGCTCAGGACCGACACCCGGATAGTCCAGGCCGGCCGAGATCGAATGCGTCGGCAGGATCTGGCCGTTGGCGTCGGCCATGATGTAGGTGCGGTTGCCGTGCAACACCCCCGGCTTGCCGGCCGACAGCGGCGCCGCGTGGTCAGCGGTGTCGATGCCCCGCCCGCCGGCCTCGACGCCCACCATCCTCACCTCGCGATGATCGATGAACGGATGGAACAAGCCGATTGCATTCGAACCGCCGCCGACACAGGCGACCAGCGCGTCCGGCAAGCGCCCGAACTTCTCGCGGCTCTGGGCGAGCACCTCACGGCCGATGACGGCTTGGAAGTCGCGCACCATCATCGGATACGGATGCGGCCCGGCGACGGTACCGATCACGTAAAAGGTGTCGTCGACGTTGGTGACCCAGTCGCGCAAGGCCTCGTTCATCGCGTCCTTGAGGGTCTTGGTGCCGCTTTTCACTGGCACCACCTCGGCGCCGAGCAGCTTCATGCGAAACACGTTCGGCGACTGCCGCTCGACATCCTCGGCCCCCATGTAGACCACGCACTTGAGGCCCAGGCGCGCGGCGATCGTCGCCGACGCCACGCCGTGCTGGCCGGCGCCGGTCTCGGCGATGATGCGCGTTTTGCCCAGGTACTTGGCGAGCAGGGCCTGACCCACGGTGTTGTTCACCTTGTGCGCGCCGGTGTGGTTCAGATCCTCGCGCTTGAGCCAGATCTGCGCCCCACCCCAGGCGCGCGTCAGGCGCGCGGCGTGATACAGCGGCGACGGCCGACCGACATAGTCGCGCAGATCCTCGTCGAGCTCGCGCAGGAACTCGGGGTCCTGCCGCAACGCGTCGTAGGCTGCGGCCAGCGCGCGCAGCGGTTCCATCAGGGTTTCGGCGACGAACTGGCCGCCGTAGGGACCGAAGTGACCGCGGGTGTCGGGATATCGATAGCTCATGCTTGCACTCTCGGGGCCCCGGCGCACGCTCGCAGCGGGAGCCTTGGACTTTACGCCGTACTGCGATCGGCGCGCCGCACCGCCGCGACGAAGGCGCGCATTTTCTGCGCATCCTTGACGCCGGGCCGCGCTTCGATGCCGCTCGACACGTCGACGGCATACGGCCGCAACGCGCGGATACCGCGGCCGACGTTCTGCGGCGTCAGGCCGCCGGCGAGGATCAGCGGCTTGCGGCTTGCCGTCGCCCGCGCCCAGTCGAAGGTCTTGCCGCTGCCGCCCATGTCGCCCGGCACATGACTGTCGAGCAGCAGCGCGCTGGCGTGGCGGTGACGCCGCGCCTCGCGCGCGAGATCGACCGCGCCCCCCATGGCCACGGCCTTGACGTACGGTAGGCCGAAGCTCGCGCAGAACGCCGGCGTCTCGCCGCCGTGGAACTGCAGCAGATGCGGACGCAGCAGCTCGATCGCCCTTTGCACGAAAGCCGCGTCGGCATCCATGAACAAGGCCACGCTGGTCACCAGCGGCGGCAGCTTTGCGCGTAGCAGCGCGGCGCGTTCGGGATCGAGATAGCGCTTGCTCGCCGGCACCAGCACGAAACCAAGCGCATCCACGCCCAGATCGACCGCCAGCGCTGCGTCCACCGCGCGGCGGATGCCGCAGAACTTGATGCGGGTACGGAACACGGGCAACGGTCAGACCGGGGGGAAGACGAATGCGGGCGGCGCCGGGAGCGCGAATTCTGCCGGATATTCCGGACCCACGAAATACAACCCCGCGGCCGGCGCAGTCATGCCCGCGGCGTTGCGGTCACGCGCCGCGAGGACCTCGGCGACCCAGCACGGCGGCTGCTTGCCGAGGCCGACCACGACCAGCGTGCCGACGATGTTGCGCACCATGTGGTGCAAGAAGGCATTGCCGGTGACGTCGACCACGACGAACTCGCCGTGCCGGCGCACATGGATCGCATCGAGCCGGCGCATCGGCGTCGGCGACTGACACTGCGAATCGCGGAACGAAGAAAAATCGTGCTCGCCGAGCAGCGCCTGCGCGGCCACATGCATCGCCGTGGCGTCGAGCGGCTGCGGCCACCAGCCGGCGCGCGCGTGCACCAGGGCGCTGCGCGCACGATGGTTGTGGATCAGATAGCGGTAGTGGCGGCGCAGCGCGCTGTGGCGCGCGTGGAAGCGTGTGTCCACCGCGCGCACCCAGCGCAGCGCCAGATCCGGCGTCAACTGGGCGTTGGTCCCGAGCAGCCATGCATGGGGCGAGCGCGGCGCGTCGGAGTCGAAGTGCGCGATCTGCTGCACGGCGTGGACGCCGGCATCGGTGCGGCCGGCCGCGGTCACCGTCACCGCATGCGCGGCCACCGCCGAGAGCGCGCGTTCGAGCTCGGACTGCACGGTGAGCCGTCCCGGCAGGGCCTGCCAGCCACTGAACGCGGCGCCGTGGTACTCGATGCCGACGGCGATGCGGCTCATGCCAGGCCGCCCTGGATCGCGGCGTGCAGCGCCGCCAGCAGCCCCAGCACCAGCAGCCACTCCCACCAGCGCGGCGCGCGCGCCGCCGGCAGCTCGACCGTGCCGCCATCGACGGCGCGCGCCTCGTCCTCGATCTGCTCGATCAGTTGCGCCGCGCGCCGCCACACGCCGCCGTCTTCTCGGGGCGCGGACAGCAAGCGCCGCTCCAGGCTGCTGACGCGATCCAGCGCCAGCGCGATGCGCAGTCCGACACGATCCGGATCGACGCCGAACACGCGCAGCGGCCGCAGCAGCGTGCGCACGGCCATCACCAGTTGTGCCGTGGAGGTCAGGGCCAGCAGCAGGTAGACCGCGAGCATGAGGTCGATCAGCACCAGCGCCCGGCGCAGGCCTTCGGTGAGTCCTTCACGGCTCAGGCCCGGCAGCGCCGGCGCCAGTGGCTCGCCGGGCGTGAAACCGCCGTAGAGCACGAGAATCGCCAGCAGCAACCAGCGCAGACGAAAGACGCCGGCGCGCAGCCGTGCCAGCGCATCAGCGGCCAGCGCCCGATGCAGGATCAGAGCGGCTGCGGCAATCAGCGCCAGCGAGCTCAGCGCCATCATCGGCAGCGCCGAGGCCAGCGCCAGCAGCAGCAGCACGCGCACCGCCGGATGCACGCTCAGCGGCAAGTCGGCGACCGCGCCATCAGCCGAGCTGCGCGATCAGCTTCTGCGCATCCTGGCGCTGCGCGTCGCTGCCCTGCTGGACCACCTCATCGAGCAGCGCACGCGCCATCTCGCGGTCACCCATGTCGAGATAGGCGCGGGCCAGATCCAGCTTGGTGGCGGCTTCGTCGCTGACGTCGGCGGCATCGCCGAGATCACCGAGGTCGATGTCGTCGAGCCGGATTTCGCCAGTGACCGCGCCGGCATCGAGGCCGCCGTCGACCGCCGGTGCCGCGCCCGGCGTATCGAGGTCGAAGTCCAGTGCCGCATCCGCCGCCGGCGGCGCAGCGGGCTTGGCCGGCCTCTCGGGCTCGGCGGCCGGCGTCGGCGTGGGGGCATCGTCGAATGCAGACAGGTCGAGATCGAAATCCACCGTATTGCCGCCAGCGGCCGGCTGGGGCGCCGGCGGCTCGGCCTGCGTCGGTGTGGCGAGGTCGAACTCGCTCAGGTCGAACTCCAGCGCCGCACCCTTGTCGGCCGGGGCGAGCTGCAGCTCCGGCGTGTCCAACCGCGGAACGTCGATGGGGGTGATGTCGAAATCGAGCACGGCGCCGGCGTCGCCGTCCGGGTTCGGGGCGCTACCCAGATCCAGATCGACCGCGGTCGCGGCCGCTGCGACGCCGTCGCTGAACAAGGCATGCGCCGGCACGAGCTGCTGGCCCATGATCGCGACCTTCTGCCAGTCAGACGCGCCAAGCATCGGCTTGAGCGCCTCGGCACAGGCGACGAATTCGTCGGCCTTGCCGGCGGCGAAATAGGTCTCGGCCAGCTTCATGCGCAAATCGGCGCGCGTCGGCTCGCGTTGGATCGCCTGATTCAGCAGCAGTGCCGCCTCGTCGTACAGGCCGTAGGCGTGATGGAAGTCGGCTTCGGACAGCGGGTCGTCGGCGTCGAGCTTGATCTGGACCGTCTGCGACTCGAACTGCCCGGTCAGATCGAAGTCGACCGGCTCTTGCGCCGTAGCCGTCTTGTCCGCGCTGCCGGCGGCCTGCGTGGTGTCGAGCGCCGCGGTATCGAACTGCTCGGTCGAGAACTGCTGCGTCGACTCGCGGGTCTGCGTGGTCGCCGCGGCCGCACCGCGCTCATCGGCATCGAGCGCGGCCTGCAGCGCCTCGAACCCTTCGTCCACCGATTTTTTCTTTGCCGCGGTCGCCGCCGCAGTGGCCGCGGCTGCCGGCGCCGCGACCGCGGTCGGCTTGGGCACGGTGGCCGCGCGCGATGTGGGTTTGACGCCCATCGGGGCATCGAGGCCGGCACTACGCCCGCGCCGCGCGAGTACACGCGAGACGACGTAACCGAGCCCACCGAGGATCAGCAGGCCGAGGATCAGCGGAATCAGCAGCGTTTCGAGCAGGCTCGGTGCCGAGCTTGCCGGCAGCGGCGTGTCGACGACGATCTCCTCGTCCTCGCGGGCGGCGTCTTCGGGCACTGTGTCGCCGCTTGTTTCGAGCGGCGTGCTGTCGTCGGCCTTGAACGGATCCTCCGACGCCACATCGGACGGTAGCGCAGCATCCTGCGTGGCCTCGGGCGTCGGCGCCACCTCGGGCGTCGGCTCGACGGTCGGCTGCGGAGTCGGCGCAGGTGTCGGTTCGGGGGTCGGCTCGGGCTTGGGCGCCGGTGTGGGTTCGGGCGTGGGTTCGGGGGTCGGTGCCGCGGCGGCTTGAGGCGCGGACCTCGGCGGCGGCGCGATCGCCGCCGGCGCGGCCGTCCGGCCACGGCGCAGGCGCATCACCTCGTCGCGCGCGGCATCGGCACCCACGGCCGTGATCGTGGCCTTCGACGGCACCTCGAGGATCGCGCCTTCGAGCAGACCGTTGATGCCACCGGCGAAGGCCTGGGGATTGCTGCGGTACAGCGCCAGCAACATCTGATCCATGGTCACGCCGTCGGGACGCAGGCGCGTGGCGATGCTCCACAGGGTCTCCTTCGCGCCGACCGGGCCGTAACGACCATCCTGCAACACGGGGACGGACGGCCCGGGGTCGGACGGCGCCGCCGACGCCCGCACCGCCGGCTGCGGCGTCGGTGACGGAGTTTGTACTGGCGCCGGTGCCGGCGTAGGCACCGGCGTCTCGACCGCTGCCGGCCGTTCGACCGCGCCGGCGTGAGCGGCGGGCGCGGCGGCTTCGGCCGCCGTCTCGTAGAACACGTCGACGTCGGGCTCGACCGCGCGGAAATCCGGCGGGTCGAGCAGCACCGTGTACTCCCGCAGCATCCGGCTGTTGCCGTCGCGAATCTCCAGCAGCAGCGTCATCACCGGCTCGCGCGCCAGTTCATCGCTGCTCACCTCGATCCGCGGCAGACCGTCGGTGCGCGCACGAAAGCGCAGCGTGGACAGATAGGCCGAGCGCTCAAGACCCACGCGCTCGAACTCGGCATTGCTGGCGAGGCGGACCTCCAGCGCCGCGAGCGCCTCGGGCGTGGCGTCATGGACCGGGATGGTCGCGGCGAACCGTTGATTCAGGCGCGACGAAACCTCGATCTCGCCCAGCCCCAGCGCGGCGGCGCTTTGGACCCACCATGCGGGAAGCACGACCGCGAGCGCTGCAAGCGTGCGCCTCATGATCACTCCTGATCTCAACCTGCACCCCCAATGTTCATACGGCAGGTTAATTTGCGGACTTAAGGCTTTATACCGAATGATTTATAAATAGTCACGAACCAGGATTTCCGCGCACTCCACCGCATTGGCCGCGGCGGCGCAGCGGATGTTGTCGGCGGTCAGCCACAGCGCCACCGACTGTGCCGAGGCGCCCTGGCGCAGGCGCGCGACCTGGACCGATGCATGGGTCATCGCGTCGACCACCGGCGAAGGGCAGTCGGCCGCCTCGATCGCCTCGCGGATCTCGACGCCGTCCACGCCCGCGAGCCAGCCCGCGACGTCCTGCGGCGTCAGGGTCTCCGCGGCGGCCAGATCGACCGTCATCGCATAGCCGTAAAACAGCGGCGCCTGCAGCATGTGGACGGACACCGCCAGCGTCGGCGCCGCCAGCACGTCGCGCAGACCCTCGACGAGCTGGCGCTCGCGCGCGCCCACACCAGCACCGTCCACCGCGCCGATCTGGCCGTGGACGTTGAAGGCGATCTGCTGGGCGAAGTGCCCGCGCTGATGATGGCGCGCATTGAGCAGCGCGGTGGTCTCGCGCGCCAGATCCTGAAAAGCGAGGCGGCCGCCGTCCGAGACCGGCACCAACACGGTCAGCGTCACCGTCTGCAGCGGGCGCCGGCGATGTATCGGTGCCAGCACCTTGAGCAGCGGCACCAGGGCCCGATCCGGCGCGGCGACGATGCCGCGTTCGTTGAAACCGGCCAGCGCCTCGGCATTGACACCGGCGACGACGCGCGGAATCGCCGGATCGCGCCAGACGCTGCCGCTGGCGTCGACGACCACGCAGCCGGCGTCGGCCGCGCGCTCGGCCGCGGCGGCCAGCTTGGGATCGTCGTCGGCGAGAAAAGCGAGCTGCACCTGAGCGAAGTCGAAGGCCGCCGCCTCGTCGATCGGCAGCGTGTGGCCGGCGAACTCGACGCTGGCACCCGCCTCGGCATCGCGGCCCAGCGCGCTGATCTCGCCGGCCGGGAAACGCCGCTCGGCGAGCAATTCGAGCAAGGCGGTGCCGATCTGGCTGTCGGCCCCGAGTATGGCGAGATCGAAACGGCGTTGCATCCAAGGCCCCGGTTCGCGGGCCGCGATTCTAGCCCGCATCGCTCATCGGCGGATCGCGCGCCGGCTGCGCGAAGGCGAGCCTTCGCGCGATGCGAACTAACGCCCGAGGATGATCCGCAGCATGCGCCGCAGCGGCTCGGCCGCGCCCCAGAGCAACTGGTCGCCGATCACGAAGGCGGACAGATACTGCGGGCCGAGATTGAGCTTGCGCACGCGGCCGACGCCGACCCTGAGGCCCCCGGTGATGGCCGCGGGCGTGAGTTCGCGCATCGTCGTCGGCCGGTCGTTCGCAACCCAGTGCACCCAGGGGTTGCCGCCGCGGATGATGGTCTCGATCTCGGCCAGCGGCAGGTCGCGTTTGAGCTTGAGCGTCAGCGCCAAGCTATGACAGCGCATCGCGCCGATGCGCACGCACAGACCGTCGACCGGGATGATCGTCCCGGGCGCGGTATTGCCCAGAATCTTGTTGACCTCGGCCTGCCCCTTCCACTCTTCCTTGGACTGGCCGTTGTCGAGCTGCGCGTCGATCCACGGGATCAGGCCGCCGGCCAGCGGCGCGCCGAAGAACTCGGTCGGCACCCGGCTGCGAATCGCCTGCGCGACCCTGCGGTCGATGTCGAGGATCGCCGAGGCCGGATCGGCGAGTTGATCGGCCACCGCCGCATGCACCACGCCCATGCCCTTGAGCAGCTCGCGCATGTGATTGGCACCGGCCCCCGAGGCAGCCTGGTAGGTCATGGAGCTCACCCACTCCACCAGGCCTTCGCGGAACAGTCCGCCGACACCCATCAGCAGAATCGAGTTCGTGCAGTTGCCGCCGATGTAGTTCTTCACGCCGCGTGCGAGCGCGGCGTCGATGACATGGCGATTGACCGGGTCGAGAACGATGACGGCATCGTCCTTCATGCGCAGCGCGCTGGCGGCATCGATCCAGTAGCCGTTCCAGCCGCTGGCACGCAGCTTCGGGTAGATCTCGTTGGTGTAGTCGCCACCCTGGCAGGTGATGATGATGTCCATCGCCCGCAGTGCGGCGATGCTGTTGGCGTCCTGCAACGGCGGCGTGTCGGCGCCGTCGAGCCGCGGGCCGGGGCCGCCGACGTTGGAGGTGCTGAAGAAATGCGTCTCGACCAGTGAAAAGTCGTTCTCCTCGCGCATGCGCTGCATCAGCACCGAGCCGACCATGCCGCGCCAACCCACCATGCCCAGCTTCTTCATCGCCTGCCTCTGAGGTACCTGACTATTGACGGAGCCGACGAAACGCATCGACGACGGCGTCGCCCATTTCCCTGGTGCCGATGATCTTCTCGCCCGGCTGCGCGATGTCGGCCGTGCGATGGCCGGCACGCAGCACGGCTCTTACGGCCGCGTCGATGCGCTCGGCGATGTCGGCGCGGTCGAAGGTGTAGCGGAACATCATGCCGACGGACAGGATCATCGCCAGCGGATTGGCCTTGTTCTGGCCGGCGATGTCCGGCGCGCTGCCATGGATCGGCTCGTACAGGCCCTTGTTGTTCGCGTCCAGCGACGCCGACGGCAGCATGCCGATGGAACCCGCGAGCATCGAGGCCTCATCGGAGAGGATGTCGCCGAACAGGTTGCCGGTGACGATCACGTCGAACTGCTTCGGGTTCTTCACCAATTGCATCGCCGCATTGTCGACGTACAGGTGCGTCAGCGCGACATCCGGGTAGTCCTTGCCGACGCGGATCATCACCTCGCGCCACAGCCGCGAGGTCTCCAGCACGTTTTCCTTGTCCACCGAGCACAGCCGACGGCTGCGCTTGCGCGCGGCCTCGAAGGCGACACGGGCGATGCGCTCGATCTCCGGCGCGCTGTAGTGCATGGTGTCGTAGCCTTCCTCGTGCCCTTGCGCGTTCGTGCGACGCCCGCGCGGCTGGCCGAAGTAGATGTCGCCGGTCAGCTCGCGCAGGATCAGGATGTCCAGGCCGGCGATCACCTCGGGCTTGAACGAGGACGCCGCCGAGAGCTCCGCGTATGCCAGCGCCGGACGCAGATTCGCGAACAGGCCCAAGTCCTTGCGGATGCCGAGGATGCCCTGCTCCGGGCGCACCGCTCGCGGCAGCGCGTCGTACTTCGGCCCGCCGACCGCGCCCATCAGGATCGCATCGGCGGCACGCGCGGCCTGCTGCGTCGACGGCGGATACGGATGCCCTTCGGCGTCATAGGCCGCGCCGCCGAGATGGCCAAAGCGCCATTCGATCTTCTCCCCTTCGGCCTTGAGCGCTTCGAGCAGCTTGACCGCCTCGGCGGCGATCTCGGGGCCGATGTAGTCGCCGGGGAGGATCAGGATCTTCTTGTTGCTCATCTGGCGACTCCTCCCTTTCAGTTGAACAACCACGGCGCCTCGACACGGCGCTTTGCCTCATACGCCTTGATCGCATCCGCCTGCTGCAGGGTCAGCCCGATCTCGTCGAGACCATGGATGAGGTTGTGCTTGTGATGCGGATTGATCGGAAAGCCGAAGCTGCGGCCATCGGCGAGCCTCACCTGCTGCGCCGGCAGATCGATGGTCACCCGCGCCTCGGCATCGGCGTTCACCAGATCGAAGATCGCCTGCACTTGCTCGGCCTTCAGCACCACCGGCAGCACGCCGTTCTTGAAGCAGTTGGAAAAGAAGATGTCGGCGAAACTCGGCGCGATCACAGCGCGAAAACCGTAGTCGTCCAAGGCCCAGACGGCGTGCTCGCGCGAGGAGCCGCAGCCGAAATTGTCGCGCGCGAGCAGGATCTGCGCGCCGCGATGCTTGGGATCGTTGAGCACGAAATCCGGATTCGGCCGCCGCGTCGCCGGATCGGTGTCCAGCGTCCCCTCGTCGAGATAACGCCAGTCATCGAACAGGAACGGGCCGAACCCGGTCCTGCGGATCGACTTCAGATACTGCTTGGGGATGATCGCGTCGGTATCGACGTTGGGTCGATCCAGCGGCATGACCTTTGCGGTGACGACGGTAAACGCACGCATCAAAACTTCCTCACGTCGACGAAGTGACCGGCGATGCCCGCCGCCGCGGCCATCGCCGGGCTGACGAGGTGTGTGCGCCCGCCCAGACCCTGCCGGCCTTCGAAGTTGCGGTTGCTGGTGGAGGCGCAGCGCTCGCCGGGCTGCAGACGATCGGCATTCATCGCCAGGCACATGGAGCAGCCGGGCTCGCGCCACTCGAAGCCGGCGTCGATGAAGATCTTGTCGAGTCCCTCGGCTTCGGCCTGCCGCTTGACGAGGCCAGAACCGGGCACGACCAGCGCGAGCTTCACGTTCGCGGCCTTGCGCCTGCCCTTGACCACGGCTGCGGCGGCACGCAGGTCCTCGATGCGCGAGTTCGTGCACGAGCCGATGAACACTTTGTCGATGGCGATCTCGGTGATCGGCGTGTTCGGCGCCAGTCCCATGTAAGCGAGCGCCTTTTCCATACCGTTGCGCTTGACCGGGTCGGCCACACGCGCCGGATCGGGCACGCGCGCCGACACCGGACCGACCATCTCCGGCGACGTGCCCCAGGTCACCTGCGGCTCGATGTCGCCGGCATCGAGCTCGACTACCTTGTCGAATACGGCGCCCGGATCGCTGCGCAACTGCTTCCAGCTCGCCACCGCGGCGTCCCAGTCCTGCGCTCGCGGCGCGAACGGCCGCCCTTTCACGTAATCGATGGTCTTGTCGTCGACGGCGACGAGGCCGGCGCGCGCGCCGCTCTCGATCGCCATGTTGCACAGGGTCATGCGCCCTTCCATGCTCAGCGCCTCGATCGCCTCGCCGGCGTATTCAATGACGTGGCCGGTACCGCCGGCGGTGCCGATGCGACCGATGATCGCGAGCGCGATGTCCTTGGCGGTGACGCCCGCGCCGAGGCGGCCGTCGACGCGGACCAGCATGGTCTTGGCGCGCTGCAGCACCAGCGTCTGCGTCGCCAGCACGTGCTCGACCTCGGAGGTGCCGATACCGAAGGCCAGCGCACCGAAGGCCCCGTGGGTCGAGGTATGCGAATCCCCGCACACCACCGTCATGCCGGGCAGGGTCGCCCCCTGCTCGGGTCCGACCACATGGACGATGCCCTGACGTGCATCGTTCATGCGGAACTCGGTGATACCGAACTCCGCGCAGTTGGCGTCGAGCGCATCGACCTGGGCGCGCGAGATCGGGTCCTCGATGCCGTGTACGCGATCCGGCGTGGTCGGCACGTTGTGATCGGCCACGGCGAGATTCGCGTCCACCCGCCACGGCTTGCGACCGTTCATGCGCAGGCCGTCGAAGGCCTGCGGGCTGGTGACCTCGTGAACCAGATGACGGTCGATGTAGATCAGCGCCGAGCCATCGCCGTGGTCGGCGACGACGTGCGCATCCCAGATCTTGTCATACAGGGTACGGGGGGTGGTCGTGGCGTTTTGGGGCATGGCCGTAGCCTGGGGCGTCGTGGAGCGGGCGCATCTTAGGCGCCGCTCATCAATAACTCCAATGAATCGTTATCATAATTGGCATTCCATATCAGAATCGAGGGCACGCCATGGACACTCAGCTCCTGTCGGCCTTCATCGCGGTCGCCGAGACCGGCTCCTTCACCCAGGCCGCCACGCGCCTGCACCTGTCGCAACCGGCGGTCAGCAAGCGCATCGGCGCGCTCGAAGCGCAGATCGGGCAGGCGCTGTTCGATCGCGTAGGTCGCACCGTGAGCCTCACCGAGGCCGCTCGTACGCTGCTGCCCTACGCGCGCAAAGCGCTGCAGGAGATCGAAGATGCACGGCGCGCGCTGTCGCAGCTCGACGGCCGCGTCGGCGGCCGGCTGTCGATCGGCACCAGCCACCACATCGGCCTGCACCGCCTGCCGCCGGTGCTCGGTCAGTTCACGCGCGAGTTCGCCCAGGTCGATCTGGACATCCATTTCATGGACTCGGAGCTGGCCTGCGAGGCGGTGCTCGCCGGCAAGCTCGAACTGGGCATCGTCACGCTACCGACAGAGCCTCTGGCGTCGCTGCGGCAGCGCCGCGTCTGGCCCGATCCCCTGATCGTCGTCGTCGCACCCGACCATCCGCTGGCCCGTCGCCGCCAGGTCTCGCCGCGTCAGCTCGCCGAGCACGCGGCCGTGCTGCCCGATGCGGCGACGTATACGCATCGCATCCTCACCCACGCGCTCGAACGCGAAGGCGTGCGCCCGCACGTGCGCCTGGCGACCAACTACCTCGAAACCCTGAAGATGCTGGTCGGCATCGGCCTGGGCTGGAGCGTGTTGCCGGAATCGATGCTCGACGACACGCTGGTGCGCATCGACGTTCCGCGCTTGCGCCTGCGCCGCGATCTCGGCCTGGTCTGGCACGAACGGCGCACGCTCTCCGGCGCGGCGCAGGCCCTGATGCGCCTGTTGCCGGCCGGCTGAGGCGCGCGCGACTCGACGCTCGGTTCGTGTGCGGCCATCCGCAGCCGGCTCGAGGCCTGGAAAGCGTCGCAGATCAAGGCCGCGGCGCATCGCTCGGCAGATCACGCCAGGCGACGCCAAGGCCAAGCGCCGCGACCAGGGCCGCGGCGGCGAAAGCCGCCTCCGGCGAGACATGGTCCCAGATTAGGCCGCTGCCGAGGCTACCGAGGCTGCCGCCGACGCCGTAGGCGACCGCGTTGTAGACCGCCTGCCCGCGCCCCTGCAGGGCACCGGGGAACAGGCGCTGTACGTAGAACACCGCGACGCTGTGATAGGCGCCGAAGCTGGTCGCGTGCAGCAACTGGCTCAAGAGCAGTACCGCAAGCTCATCGACCAGGGTCGCGGTCAGCAGCCAGCGCAGCGCCGTGGTCGCCAAGGCCAGCAGCATCACCGCACGCGCGCCGAAGCGCCGGATGTAGCGACCGATCACGACGAACAGGCCGATCTCGGCGACGACGCCGACCGTCCACAGCACGCCGGCGAGGCTGCGGCGATAGCCGTGCTGTTCGAGAAACAGCGTGAAAAAGTTGTAGTAAGGCGCGAAGCTGAGCTGCGAACAGAAGCACACGAGCAGGAAGGCAAGCACCTCGCGACGGCGCAGCACCGAAAGGATCGGCAGCCGCGGCACATCGCGCGAGTACGCGTCCGGTGGTTCGGACACCGCCCAGGTCGCGCCGGCCATGCCCAGCCAAAAGAAGCCGACCAGCCATGGCAGCCATAGCATGCCGGTCAGATCCAGCAGCGCGCCGAGCGTGAGCACGGCGACGACGAAGCCGACCGAGCCCCACAGCCGGATGCGGCTGTAATCACCGCCGCTGACGAGTAAGTGATTGAGCGTGACCACCTCGAATTGCGGCAGCAGTGCGTGCCAGAACAGCGTGTACGCGACCATCAGAACGCCGATCCAACCGACGCCGTCGACGAAGGGGATCGCCATGAAAGTCAGCAGCGCGGCGACGCTGGCCCAGCGGATCAGGCGCATGCGCTCGCCGCGCGCGTCGGCCCACCAGCCCCAGGCGATCGGCACGATCGAACGCATCACCCCCATCAGCGCGAAGGCCACACCCATCTGCAGCGCGCTGAACCCGCGCGCCTGCAGATACGGCGCCCAATACGGCATGAACGCGCCGACCGTCGCGTAGTAGAAGAAATAGAATCCGGCGAGCCGCCGATGCAGGCGCTCGACGCCTGCCTCTGGCGGGCGCATGGACTCAGTCGTCCCCGGCCGGGATGCGCGGCGTCGCCGGCTTGACGTCGGCGTTCTGCGCGCGCTGGCGCAGCCAGTGATCCATCAGCACCAAGGCCATCATCGCCTCGCCGATCGGCGTCGCGCGCAAGCCGACGCAGGGATCGTGACGGCCGGTGGTGCGCACCTCGGTCGCGGCACCGGTTTCGTCGATGCTCTTGCCGAGCGCGGTGATGCTCGACGTCGGCTTGATCGCATAGCGCGCGTAAACCGTCTGCCCGGTGCTGATGCCGCCGGCAATGCCGCCGGAGTGGTTGGCGAGAAAGCCGTCCGGGCTCATCTCGTCGCGATGCTCGGTGCCGCGCATCGCTGCAACGCGCATGCCGTCGCCGATTTCGACGCCTTTGACCGCGTTGATCGACATCAGCGCGTGCGCGAGGTCCGCGTCGAGCCGGTCGAACACCGGCTCACCGAGCCCCGGCGGCACGTTGCGCGCCTCGACGTAGAGCCGCGCACCGACCGAATCGCCCTCGCGGCGCAGGCGGTCGATCAGCCGTTCCAGCTCCGGCACGCGCGCCGGATCGGCGCAGAAGAACGGGTTGGTGTGCACCGCCGACCAATCGACGATCGCGCATTCGATCGGCCCGACCTGCTCCACACAGCCGCGGATCTCGATGCCCAGCCGCTCGCGCAGGTACTTGCGCGCGATCGCGCCGGCGGCGACGCGCACCGCGGTCTCGCGCGCACTGGAGCGGCCGCCGCCGCGGTGGTCGCGCACGCCGTACTTCTGGATATAGGCGTAATCGGCGTGATTGGGCCGGAACACCTGCTTGATCTTCTCATAGTCGTAGCTGCGCTGATCCGTGTTGCGGATCAACAGCGCGATCGGCGTGCCGGTGGTCCGCCCCTCGAACACACCGGACAGAATCTCGACCCGATCCGCTTCCTTGCGCTGGGTGACGTACTTCGACGTGCCTGGCCGGCGTCGGTCGAGATCCGGCTGGATGTCGGCCTCGGACAAGGCCAGCCCCGGCGGACAGCCGTCGACGACGCAGCCGATGGCCGGTCCATGGCTCTCGCCGAAACTCGTCACGCAGAACAGCTTGCCGAAAGTGTTTCCCGACATCGTTCGATCCGCAGCTCAAGGCCGACGACCGCGCAGGGGCCGCCCCCACGACGCGCGCTCATCCGCGAGCATGCGCGGACTCCAGATCTTCCCGCGAAATCACGAACACGCCGTCGCCACCGCGCTCGAACTCGATCCAGGTAACCGGCAGCCGCGGCCAGCGCGCCGCGAACGCATCGACGCTGCCGCCGACCTCACAGATCAATAGTCCGCCGCTCGCAAGACGCTCGCGCGCGCCGTCGAGGATGCGTGCGACCACGTCCATGCCGTCCTCACCGGCGGCCAGGGCCCGCCGCGGTTCGTGGCGGTACTCGGGCGCGAGCGCACGCCATTCGGCCTCGGGCACGTACGGCGGGTTGGCGACGATCAGGTCGTAGCGCGCATCGCCGAGACCCTCGTAGACGTCCGAGCGGATCGCGCGCACGCGATCGCCCAGGCCGTGGCGCTCGATGTTGCGTCGGCACACCGCGAGCGCGCCGGCGTCGATCTCGGCGAGGTCGACCTCGGCGTCCTCGAACACCGCCGCGGTGGCGATGCCGATGCAGCCACTGCCGGCGCACAGATCGAGCACGCGTGCCGGCGGCTGGCGCAGCCATGGCGCGTAGCCACGCTCGATCAGCTCGCCGATCGGCGAGCGTGGGATCAGCACGCGCTCGTCGATCTCGAAATCAAGGCCGGCGAAGCGAATGCGGCCGAGTAGATAGGCGGCCGGCTTGCGGCTGCTGACGCGCAGACGCAAAAGGCGCAGCACGGCATCGCGCTCGCGCGCGGTCACCGCCGCTTCCAGATACAGCGCCGGCAGGTCGAAAGGCAGATGCAGGGCGTGCAGCACCAGCGCATAGGCCTCGTCGAGTGCGTTGTCGGTCCCGTGTCCGAAATGCAGACCGGCCTCGGCGAAACGGCTCGCGCCCCAGCGCACGAGATCGCGCACGGTGCAAAGCGCTGCGGCGTCGTCGGAAGCGGACATGCGCGGGAAGACCGGATCGAGGCTGTGAAATAATGGGCGCGCATTATGCGGCGGCACCCGCCGACGCGCCAACGAAGGACCATCGCCGGATTCTCACCGTGCCATCCGCCTCATCTCCCAACAAGACCGCGCTCACGGTGTTCCTCGCCGCGCTCGCGCTGATCGGCGGCGTGCTCGCCGCCGTGTACATGACGGCGCCCAAGACCACCGTGATCGAGTCCGGCACGCTGTTGCAGCAGCCGCGCGCCCTGCCCGCGTTCCAGCTCGTCGACGAAACCGGCGCCGCCTTCACCAACGCGCAACTGCAGGGCCGCTGGACGCTGATCTTCCCGGGCTTCACCTATTGCCCCGACATCTGCCCGACCACGCTGGGCCTGCTCAAGACCGTGCAGTCGCAGCTCGGCGCGCGCGCCGACGCCCTGCAGGTGCTGCTGTTCTCCGTGGACCCGGAGCGCGACACGCCCGCGGTGATGCAGCGTTATGTGCATTTCTTCAGCCCCGCGTTCAAAGGCGCAACCGCACCCGAGCCGGCGCTACGCGAGTTCGCTCAGGCGCTCGGCGTGGCCTATGCGAAAGTGCCCGGCGCGACCGAACAGAGCTACACCATGGACCACTCCGCCGCGCTGGTGTTGATCAATCCGCGCGGCGAGATCGCCGGCTACTTCACGCCACCGCATCGGGTGGAGGCGCTGGTCAAGGACCTGGGCGCCTTGATCGAGAACGGCGCGTGAACCGCGCTCGGCTCGCGATCCTTTCGCTCGTCGCGCTCGCCGCCTGCGGGCGCACGCCACCGGCCGCACCGAGCGCCGTGGACGGCTGGCTGCGCCTCGCGCCCCCGGGCGCGAACGCCAGCGCCGGCTACCTGCGTCTGCGCAACCCGACCGCACAGACCCTGCGCTGCGATCGTGTCGTCTCGACCGATTTCGGCGCCGCCGAGCTGCACCGCAGCGTGATCGAGGACGGCCGTTCGCGCATGTTGCGCGACCAGGTCATCGAGGTGCCGCCACATGGCGAGGCCGAGCTCGCGCCCGGCGGCTATCACCTGATGCTGTTCCGGCCGCAGCGCGACCTCGCCGAGGGCGATACCGTGCAGGTGACGCTGCACTGCGGCGAGCGTACCGTCGATGCCGTGCTCGGCGTGCGCAAGGCATGAGCGCTCGAGACCACATCGGCGGCGCCTACTTGGCCGACCGGTTGTTCGCGCTGCTGCAGCTCTGCCTGCCGACGCGCTGGCTGTCGCTGCTGGTCCACCGCATCGCCAACATCCGCCACACGGCGTTCAAGAACGCACTGATCCGCCTGTTCCTGCGCGGCTACCCCGTGGATCTCTCGGAGTCCGAATCCCCGGTCGCCGAGAACTACGCGAGCTTCAATCACTTCTTCACACGCGCGCTGCGCCCCGGGGCACGCCCGCTGCCCGAGGCGCAAGACGCCTTCGTCAGCCCGGTGGACGGCACCATCAGCCAGCTCGGCGAGATCCGCGACGGCCGCGTGTTCCAGGCCAAGGGTCACGAGTACACGGTGCTCGAACTGCTCGCCGGCGACGAGGACGCGGCGCGCCGCTTCGCCCACGGCCGGTTCTGCACGATCTACCTCGCGCCGTACAACTACCACCGCATCCACATGCCCATCGACGGCCGCCTGCGCCGCTGGAGCTACGTGCCGGGCCGCCTGTTCAGCGTCAACGCCGCGACGGCGCGCGCCATGCCGCGTCTGTTCGCGCGCAACGAAAGGCTCAACGCCGTGTTCGACACGCCGGCTGGCGATGTCGCGGTGTCGATGATCGGTGCGCTGTTCGTCGGATCGCTGGAAACGGTCTGGGCCGGCTGCGTGACGCCGCCGCATGCTCGCGGTGAGCCGCAGTTCTACGAGACCATGAACCCGGTGCGGCTCGGCCGCGGCGAGGAACTCGGCCGCTTCAACATGGGCTCGACCGTGATCCTGCTCACCGAACCCGGCGCCGTGGACTGGTCGCCGCGACTCGCCGCCGGTTCGACCGTGCGCATGGGCGAAGCGCTCGGCCGCTGGCGCGCGCCGCGCTGAACGCGAACCTTGTCCGCACGCCGCGCTCTAAGCATCATGTCCAGACTCTCCTGCCTTGCCGCGCTGCCGCTTGCGATCGTCGCCGGCGTCCTCGCGCAGACCGATGCGCCGCTGCCGCCATCGGCGATCGACCTACCGCACATCGGCGAGCCGGCCGACAACACGCTCTCGCCGATGCAGGAAAAGGCGCTCGGCGCGCGCGTGATGGGCGAGCTCTACCGCGGCGGCTACATCCTCGAAGACCCCGAACTCACCGATTACATCTCGGCGATCGGCTGGAAGCTCGCCGCACACAGTGCGACGCGTGCCCCCGAGCTGACCTTCTTCATGGTCAAGGACAATCGCATCAACGCCTTTGCGATGCCCGGGGGCTACATCGGCTTCAACACCGGCCTTTTGATCGCCGCGGACACCGAAAGCGAAGTCGCCGGCGTGATGGGCCACGAGCTGGCCCACGTGACCCAGCGCCACCTGGCGCGCACCGCCGCCGATACCGAGGTCGCCAACATCGCCACCTGGCTCGGGGTGATCGCCGCGATCATCGCCGGCTCGGCCGATCCGGACGTGGTCATGGGTGCGCTGTCGCTGGGCCAAGCCATGAGCTATCAGCGCCAGGTCAGCTACACGCGCGCACACGAGCACGAGGCCGACCGCATCGGCATCCAGACCATGGCCAAGGCCGGCTACGACCCCAACGGCATGGCCAGCTTCTTCCAAAAGCTCGGCCAGCAGGCCCGGCTCTACGGCAGCGGCTTGCCGGAAATCCTGCGCACCCACCCGCTGACCACCAACCGCATCGCCGAGGCGCGGGCGCGCGCCGCCGAAATGCCGGCGGTCGAAGTGAAGGACCCGCCCGAGTTCGGCTTCATGCGAGCACGCGCGCGCGTGCTCTCCGCCGAACGCCCGAGCATCGCGGTCAACGACTTCGGCGCCAGTATCGCGGCCGGCCGCGACAGCGACGAAAACCGCTACGGACTCGCCTTCGCGCTCGGCGAAACCGGACAGGTGGAACGCGCCCTCGAGATCATGCAGACCCTCGACCGACGCCACCCGAATCAGGCCAATGTGCAGCTCCTGCACGGACGCTTGCTGATGCTCGCCGGGCGGCACGAGCAGGGACTGGTGACTCTGGAACGCAGCCTGCAGCGCTATCCGCGCTATGCACCGGCGATCCTCACCTACGCCGAAGCCCTGATGGCGGCCGGCCGACCCGATGACGCACGTCAGGTGCTGCTCGCGCACGAGCAGGCGCTCGGCACCCAGCTCCACACCTTCAACCTGCTGGCTCGGGCCGCGCGCGAGAGCGGCAACATGGCCGAAGCCTCGTACCAGATGGCCACCTTCCTGCACCGGCGCGGCGACGCCGGGCAGGCCTTGGCCCAGCTCGATGCCGGCCTGCGCCTGCCGGATCTCGACGACAAGCAACGCGCGCGCCTTTTGGCCAAGCGCCGCGAAGTCCGCGCCAGCTTGCCGGACAACTGGCGGCCGCTCGACGAACGCGATCGCTGAACAAGGCGATCGCGCGGCTTTAGTGCGCGCGCGCCGCCTCGGCGGCCGCCGCTTGCTCCTTGCTCACCGCGACGCTCGCGGCACGCGGCTCGGGCATGCGTTCGAGCGCGATCTTGAGCACGTCCTCGATCCAGCGCACCGGCTCGATGTTGAGGCGCGACTTGACCGTGTCCGGGATCTCGGCGAGGTCCTTGACGTTCTCTTGCGGGATCAGCACCGTCTGGATGCCGCCGCGCTGCGCCGCGAGCAGCTTCTCCTTGAGTCCGCCGATCGGCAGCACCTCACCGCGCAGCGTGATCTCGCCTGTCATCGCCACGTCCGCGCGCACCGCAATGCCCGTCAGCGCCGAGACCAGCGCGGTGCACATCGCGATGCCGGCCGAGGGGCCGTCCTTGGGCGTCGCACCCTCGGGCACGTGCACGTGGATGTCGTTGGACTCGTAGAACTTCGGATCCACACCCAGAGCCTCGCTGCGCGCGCGCACGACGGTCAGTGCGGCCTGGATCGACTCCTGCATCACGGTGCCCAGCGAGCCGGTCTGCGTCAGCTTGCCCTTGCCGGGCGCAAGCGCCGCCTCGATCGTCAGCAGCTCGCCGCCGACTTCGGTCCACGCCAAGCCCGTGACCTGGCCGATCCGGTTGCGCTCGTCGGCGCGCCCGAAACGGTACTGCGGCACGCCCAGATAGCGATCGAGATTCTCGGGCGTCACCGTGACCGAGCGTTGTGTCGGATCGGTCAGCAACTGCTTGACGACCTTGCGGCAGATCTTGCTGATCAGGCGCTCCAGGCTGCGCACGCCGGCCTCGCGCGTGTACAGGCGGATGATGGCGGTCAGGGCATCGTCAGTGATCTGCAGCTCACCAGCGCGTACGCCGTTGTTCTTCATCTGCTTGGGCAGCAGATACTGGCGCGCGATGTTGAGTTTCTCTTCCTCCGTGTAACCCGCGAGGCGGATCACCTCCATGCGATCGAGCAGCGGCGCCGGGATGTTCAGCGTGTTCGCAGTGGCGATGAACATCACGTCGGACAGGTCGAACTCGACTTCGAGGTAGTGGTCCTGGAAGGTCGAGTTCTGCTCCGGGTCGAGCACTTCGAGCAGCGCCGACGAGGGGTCGCCGCGGAAGTCCATCGCCATCTTGTCGATCTCGTCGAGCAGGAACAGCGGATTCTTCACGCCGACCTTGGCCATGTTCTGCACGATCTTGCCCGGCATCGAGCCGATGTAGGTACGGCGGTGGCCGCGGATCTCGGCCTCGTCTCGCACGCCGCCCAGGCTCATGCGCACGAACTTGCGGTTGACCGCTTCGGCGATCGAGCGGCCCAGTGAGGTCTTGCCGACGCCCGGCGGGCCCACCAGACACAGGATCGGTCCCTTGAGCGTGCGTGTGCGCGCCTGCACCGCGAGGAACTCGACGATGCGCTCCTTGACCTTCTCCAGTCCGTAATGATCGGCGTCGAGCTTTTTCTGGCAGGCGTCGAGGTCGATGTGCGTCTTGCTGCGCTTCTTCCATGGCACCTGCGTGAGCCAGTCGAGGTAGTTGCGCACGACCGTGGCTTCCGCCGACATCGGCGGCATCATCTTGAGCTTATTGAACTCGGCGAGCGCCTTGGCCTTGGCGGCCTTGGGCATGCCGGCTTTCTCGATTTTCTGCGCGAGTTCCTCCTGCTCCTTGGGGCCGTCGTCGCCCTCGCCCAGCTCCCGCTGGATCGCCTTCATCTGCTCGTTGAGGTAGTACTCGCGCTGGTTCTTTTCCATCTGCGACTTCACCCGCGAGCGGATCTTCTTTTCGATCTGCAAGACATCGATCTCGCCCTCGAGTTTTCTGAGCACGTGCTCCAGGCGCGTGCGCGAATCGGGGATCTCCAGCACCTCCTGCTTGTCCTCGAGCTTGAGGTTCAGGTGCGCGGCGATGGTGTCGGCAAGACGCCCCGGCGAATCCATGCTGGCCAGCGAGGGCAGCAGTTCGGCCGGGACCTTCTTGCTGAGCTTGGAGTAGACCTCGAACTGCGCCAGGATCGAACGCGACAAGGCGTCCAGCTCCTTGCTGTCGGTCACCGATTCCTTGTCCTCGGGCAAGGTCTGGCACTCGGCCATGACGAAGTCGCCATCGAAATCGAACTTCAACACCCGCGCGCGCCGCTGCCCCTCGACCAGCACCTTCACCGTGCCGTCCGGGAGCTTGAGCATCTGCAGGATGCTCGCCAGAGTGCCGACCGTGTACAGATCGCTCGCCCGCGGATCGTCGGTATCGGCGGTACGCTGCGCGAGCAGAAGGATACGCTTGTCGTCCTGCATCGCAGCCGCCAATGCCTTGATCGACTTTTCCCGGCCCACGAACAGCGGAATCGCCATGTGCGGAAACACGACGACGTCCCGCAAGGGCAGGACGGGGGCGACGCGGTCGGTGGTGGGCACGGATGACTCCTGACGAGTAGATTCGCAAGCATTATGCCGGATCGGTCCCTTCTCCAATGTGGGCGCTGCGTGCGCGATCAAGCGCCGGCACCGGAGCGGACCGGTGCGACAGGGGCGATGCGCGTCGCGCCCGCCGAGCCGCACCGCCGGATTCGTGCGATGGGGCGCGATTCGGCATCCGCGCCCAGGCCGGCAGGACCAGTGGCAGCCATGACGACTTCATGCGCACGCCTCACCCGCCGCCTGGTTGCGTTGGGGATGTTCGCGATCGCGCAAGTCTGCGAAACGGCCCGCGCGGGTGACGCCCCTGCGCTGCTGCATCCGTGCGAGCGGCAAGCATCGCCGGCAAAACCGCTGGTCGACGAGACCCAGTCCTTGCTCGAGGAAACCGGCTGCCGCGCGGCGCTGTGGCTCGACGGCCTGTTCGGCGGCGAGGCTCGGATCGAATCCGCGCAAAAGACCAACGGCTATGTCGAAACCTCGGTGGCGTACACCGAGTTCAACGGCTTCGACAGCCGCACGCGGCTGCGCGTGCGCTTCGAACTGCCCAACTTGAGGCAGCGCGTCTCGGCCTTTTTCGGCCGCGACGACGAGGATGACTTCATCCGCGACCGTACGGAGGCCTTCGGCCTGCGCTCGCAGTTTCCACGCCTGGCCGACCGCGACGAATGGCTTGCGGGCCTGGGTTACGCCCTGCCGAGTTCCGAACGCCTGCAAACCGACCTCAAGGTCGGCGCCGCGGGATTGCGCGAGCCGCGCGCCTTCGTGCGCATGCGCCTGCACTACAACGCTTGGTCCGACGACGAGAACCTAGTCTACATCCGCGCGACGCCGTTCTGGCAGACCCGCGACGGCGTCGGCCTGACGATGGGCGTCGACTACAACCACGTGGTCGCGCCAAGTCTGCTACTGCGCGTCACCGAGGTCGGCACGATCAGCCAGAGCACACAGGGCGTAGACTGGCTGTCGGCGGTGATCCTGTATCAGAACCTGCGCGAGGAACGGGCGATCGCCTACCAGATCTTCGCACGTGGCGAGACCGACGCACCCGAACCGCTGTTCGAGTACGGCGGCCGTGCGATCTACCGGCATCCGCTGATCCGCGCCAAGCTCTACGGCGAGCTGGTGCTGGGCTATGCCTGGCCGCGCGACGACCCCGAACTGGCGCGCGAAGGCTCCTACGAAATCGGCCTCGGCTTGGAGTTGCCGTTCGGTCGTCCGGACTCGTGATCGGCGATGATGTGCCCATGAGCGAAAGTCCCATACGCCATTCCTCGGTGCGCCTCGACAAATGGCTGTGGGCCGCGCGTCTGTTCAAGACGCGCACGCTGGCCAAGCAGGCGATCGAGAGCGGGCACGTGCGCTATGACGGCGCTCGCTGCAAGGTCAGCAAGGCGGTGACGCCGGGCGCAGTGCTGGCGGTACGCCGTGGCGCCGACGAGATCGAGCTCGTCGTCGAGGCCCTGAGCGACCAGCGGCGCGGCGCGCCGGAGGCGCAGCGGCTCTACCGCGAAACCGCCCGGAGCGTCGCGCGACGCGAACGCGAGCGGCTGCAGCGCAAGCTCGCCCAGGATCTGGTCGGTCATGAGCGTCCGAACAAGCAGCAGCGCCGCGCGCTGTTGCGCCTCAAGTACGGGCCGCCTCCGGATTGAGCCGCGCCGCGGGCCCGATCGGCGTCGCTCCGTCCCGCGCGATGGGGACTGGAGCTATATCGTTATACGATTTGACGGCGCGCGGCGGCGCGCGATTGTGCCGCCCGGATGCCGCCCATAGACTGCGGCGCACCATGGACAGCCTGCCACTCGTTACGCGCTCGACCGACGCTGCGCCCGCCAGCGCCGGACCGCGGCTCGCGCCGCTCGACGACGGTCGGATCGCCGAACTCAACGCGCGCTATGCGCCGCTGCATTTCGAGGAGCGGCTGCGGCGCCTGTACACGGACTTCGATGCGGACAAGGTGCTCGTAACCTCGTCGTTCGCGGCGACCTCGGCCTACTTTCTGCACATCATCTCGCGGATTCGGCCCGAACAGGTCATCCACTTCATCGACACCGGCTATCACTTCCCGGAGACGATCGCGTACCGCCAGTACCTGATCGAGCTGTTCGGCCTCACGGTCCGCGATCTGCGCGCGGAGGACTGGAAGCACCAGTTCACGACCGAGGAACAGACCTGGACGCGCGACCCGGATTTCTGCTGCTCGGTGAACAAGGTCGAGCCGCTGGAGGCAATCAAGCCGAATTACCACGTCTGGGTATCGAGCCTTATGCGCTGGCAGACCGAGCATCGGGCCGGACTGGAGATCTTCGAGGTGCGTCGCGGCATCGTGAAGTTCAACCCGATGATCGACGTCACCCGCGAGGAGCGCGACGCCTACATCCGCGAGCACGGACTGCCGTTCCACCCGCTGGTCGCCAAGGGCTATCAGTCGATCGGCTGCACCCACTGCACCGTCGCCGGCGACGGCCGCAGCGGGCGCTGGCTCGGCAAGCCCAAGACGGAATGCGGCCTGCATCTGTAGGCCGGTTGCTTGCCTGAACCACCCCGCGCACCGCAAGGCGCGCGGGCTTTTTCATGCGCCGACGGCGGCGTCACTGACGAAGGGGTTGCTGCGGCGCTCGGCGCCGAAAGTCGACAGCGGACCATGCCCCGGCACGAAGGTGACGTCGTCGCCGAGCGGGAACAGGCGCTCGCGGATCGAGCGGATCAGGTCCGCGTGGTTGCCGCGCGGGAAATCGGTGCGCCCGATCGAGCCCTGGAACAGCACGTCGCCGACGAGCGCAAGGCGCGACGGCGCGTGGAAGAACACGACGTGACCCGGGGTATGCCCGGGACAATGGATCACGTCCAAGCCGAGGCCACCGACCATGACCCGATCGCCGTGCTCGAGCCAGCGCTGTGGCGTGAAGCTACGCGCCGGCGCAAAGCCGTACTGGCGAGCCAGCTCCGGCAGCAGCTCGATCCAGAAGCGATCATCCTCGTGCGGCCCCTCGATCGGCAGCATGAGCCGCTCGGCCAGTTCGGCGACGACGCCGATGTGATCGAGATGGCCATGCGTGACCAGTAGCTTCTCCAAGGTCACGCCGCGCCGACTGGCCGCGGCGATGAGCTGCTCGGCCTCGCCGCCGGCATCGACCAGCGCACCGCGCATGGTCGCGGCATCCCAGATCAGCGAGCAGTTCTGCTGGAACGGCGTGACCGGCAGGATCTCGACCTGTAGCTTCGCTTGCATCATTCGCCCCTTGAGCCTGCGCGCTGCAGCAGCGCGTCGCGCTTGGCCGCGACCGCGGCCAGAAGCTTCTGTTCGGCGTCGGCAAACAGCCGGATGCCGTCTTCGACGAGCCGTTCGGTCAGCGCATCCAGCGGCAGTCGCAGGCGCGCCAGTTCGGCGAACACCGCCTGCGCCTGGTCGACGTCCTCGGTCAGCGTCACGCGCGCGCGGCCGTGGTCGCGGAAGGCGTCCAGCGTCGCCGGGGGGAGGGTGTTGACCGTGCCCGGACCGATCAAGGCCTCGACGTACAACACGTCGCTGTACGCCGGGTTCTTGGTGCCGGTGCTGGCCCACAGCAGTCGCTGCGGGCCTGCGCCGCGGGCGGCGAGCGCGCCCCAGCGCGGCTGGGCATAGATCTGCCGGGCGTCCTGGTAGGCGAGCTTGGCGTTGGCGATGGCGATGCGTCCAGCGAGCGCACGCAGCGCCGCGGCATCCTCCGGCGTGCTTTCGGCGCGACGCTCGATCTCGGCATCCAGCGCCGTGTCGATACGGCTGACGAAGAAACTGGCGACGCTGGCCACCCGCGACGGATCGCCGCCTTGCGCGGCATGGTCCTCCAGGCCGTCGATGTAGGCCTGCGCCACCGCGCGATACGCCGCACGCGCGAACAGCAAGGTGACGTTGACGTTGATGCCCTGCGCGGTCAGCCGCCGCAGCGCAGCGATGCCGGCCGGCGTGCCCGGCACCTTGATCATCAGGTTCGGACGCTGCACCGCCTGCCACAGGCGCTGCGCCTCGCGCACGGTCGCGTCCTCGTCCATCGCCAGACGCGGCGACACTTCCAGGCTCACATAACCGTCGGCGCCGTGCGTCTCGCGATACACGGGCGAGAGCACGTCCGCCGCGGCGCGGATGTCGGCGATCGCGAGCTGCTCGAACAGCCGCTGCGGATCGCGCTCGCCGGCGCCGATCGCCGCCGCCAGCGCCGCATCGTAGTCGTCGCTACCGCCGATGGCCTTTTCGAAGATCGCCGGATTGGACGTGACACCGCTGATGCCGTCCTCGGCCAGAAGGCGCGCGAGCTCACCGCTCTGCAGCAGGCTGCGGCGGATGTAATCGAGCCAGATCGACTGGCCCAGCGTCTTGCATTGCAAAAGCGGGTTCACGGCGGATCCTCGGCCGGCGTCACCGGAGCGTGGGGCCCTATTGTCTCCGCGTGAGAGCGTGCCCACAACGACCGCAAGGCGCGCTTGCCATTGCCCGAGGGCGACACGATCATGCCGGAATCGCCCTCATCCGAGATCCGAGGTCCTTTTCATGATTCGCCTCATGATTCGCCGAATCGCCGTGTCCGTTCTGGCGCTGTGGCTGGTCGCCTGCAACCGGGTCACCCCCGAGAACTACGAGAAGATCGAAAGCGGCATGAGCCGCGACGAGGTACATGCCCTGCTCGGCAAACCGGACGAGGTCTCCGGCGGCGGTGTCGGCCGCATGACCTTGATGACCGAGCGCTGGAACGGCCGCGAGCATGTCATCAGCGTCACTTTCGCGACCGACAAGGTCACCCTCAAGAGCATCGAGCCGCGCCGCGACGAGTGATCGCCGGATCGACGCTCGCGTCCGCTCTCGCCTCGTCATGAGCCGCATCGTCGATGCCGTCACCGCTGTGCTGATCCACCAGGGCGAGGTGCTGCTGGTGCATCGCCAGCCGTTCCTGCACGCCTTTCCCGGGTACCACGCCTTCCCGGGCGGCAAGGTCGACGCCGCCGATGACGAGGGTCCGCCGCTGCCTGAGCGCTGGCGCGGCTTCGAGGCGCGCCTGGTCCGTGCGCTGCTGCGTGAGCTGCGCGAGGAAATCGCGCTCGACCTCGGCGCCGACGCCACCGCCTTGCGCGACGTGCGCCACATCGGCACCGCGTTGACGCCGCCGCCGGCACCGGTACGCTTCGACACGCGCTTCTTCGCGATCGAACTCGACCGGCGCCCATCACTGCGCGCCGATCTCAACGAGATACGCGGTTGCGAATGGGCCAGCCCGCGGCACTGGTTGCAGCGCTACGAACAGGGCGAGCTGCTGTGTGCGCCGCCGACGGTCGCCGTGCTGCGCGCCCTGGCCGCCGACATCGGCGTCGCCGCAACGCCCGGGCTGCATTTCGAGACCCGCGAGCAGTTCCCGCTGACGCTGATCGAGTCCATGTACGGCGTGCGTCAGATCCTCGTGCGCTCGCACACGCTGCCGCCGGCGCAGCACACCAACTGCTTCTTGCTCGGCGATGCGCAGTCCCATCGCGTACTGGTCGACCCCTCCCCGGCCGACGACGCCGAAATGCAGCGGCTGATCGCGCTGGTCGAACGCTTCGGCATCCACGAGATTTTCCTCACCCACCACCATCCGGATCATCGCGAACGCGCCAACGTCCTCGCGCGACATTTCGATGTGCCGATGGGCATGTCGCTCGACACGCAGACGCGCATTGCCGCGGCGGTGCCAGGCTATTTCGACGGCATCACCGTGCACCACTATCGCGAAGGCGACACGTTATGCCGCTGGCTCGGGCGACCGGTGCGCGTCTACGCGGTGCCGGGACACGACGAGGGCCAGCTCGCGCTGATGCCGGACCAACACGCCTGGTGCATCGTCGGCGACTTGATCCAGGGCCTCGGCACCGTGGTCATCGCCAAGCCCGAAGGGCACATGGGGCGCTACTTCGATTCGCTGCGCAAGATCATCGCGCTCGACCCGTACGCGATCTATCCCTCGCACGGCATGGCGATGGGGTCCAGCCATCGCCTGCAGGAAACCCTCAAGCACCGTGAACTGCGCGAAAAGCAGGTGCTGGCACTGTATCGCGAGGGGCGCAGCGTGCGCGAGATGCTGTCGCTGATCTATGCCGACGTCGATCCGCGGCTGCTCCCGCTGGCGCAGATGAACATCGAGAGCCATCTCGACAAGCTGCGTGAAGACGGCGTGATCGCGGCTTGAATCGCAACAAGCGCGACGGCGCGGCGTTCATTCCACACGCAGCATGCGCAGCTCGGCCTTGCCGTCCTTCATCTGCTCGATTCTCACCGGCAGATAGCCGCGCTGCGGGTCGAGCCAGTAGCGGTGCGGGCGGCGCTCGTCGATGCGATCCACCCGCAGGGCCTCGATCCTGCCTGACGGCGTGTCGATCGTCTCGCGCTCGCCGATCGCGAAGCGATAAGTCTTGATGCGGTCGTCGTCGACCATCGTGAACGAGGCCTCGGCCTCGGCCTCGCCGGCGGCGTGGCGCAGCACCCACAGGCGCACGACCTCGCGGATCACGAAGCGGTCGTAGGCGCCATCCTCCGGCAACTCGCGCACCGAGATCTCGCCGCGCCGGAGCGTGCGCACCTCGCCCTTGTTCCAGTCGAAATCGAGGCGGAAGGCGTCCTTGTGGCGCTTGTCGTTCACGTACTCGAAGGTCTGCGGCAGGATGCGGCCGTCGCGCACGCAGAAGCGGCTGCGTTCTCGCGGCGCGCCGTAGGTCCAGCGCACGATCGCGATCGGATCGGTGGTCGACTCGAAGCGATAGCAACCCTCGCCCTCTTCGATCAGCGCAATGGTGCCCTCGCCCAGCGAGATGCCACCCCATTGCACGGTGTAGCGATCCGTGCGTGGCTGCAGATGGGCGCGCGCATCGAAGGCCACAGCCTGCGTCGACCACAGACCGGCGGCGAGCAGCGTCACCAGCGCAAGCCCCGAGCGTTTCACCGGAACGCCTCCTCGAGCGCGTCCAGCGTGAGCGGCCGCGCCAGTGGGACGCCGCGCAGGATCACACGCTCGCCGCGTAGCGCCAGCTCGCCGCGCGCCAGCCACGCCACGACCTGGGGGTAGATTCTCAGTTCGATCTCGTTCATCACGCGCTCGGCCAAGGTGTCCGGCGTATCCTGCGCGCGCACCGTTAATTGCCCCTGAATGATCACCGGGCCGCCGTCGAGTTCGGCGGTGACGAAATGCACACTCGCACCGTGCTCGGTCTCGCCGGCGTCGAGCACGCGCCGGTGCGTGTCGAGGCCGCGGTAGCGCGGCAGTAGCGACGGGTGCACGTTGACCATGCGGCCGAGAAAGCGCGCGACCAGCTCGGGCGTGAGGATGCGCATGAAGCCGGCGAGCGCGATCACGTCGGGCTGCAGCGCGTCCAGCCGCCGCGCCAGCGCATCATCGTAGGCGGCGCGGTCGCCGAACTGCTGCGCCGTCAGCACTTCGGCGTGCAGCCCGTGCGCACGCGCGAACGCCAGTCCGGCAGCGTCCGCGCGGCTACTGATCACACCGACGATCGCACCGGGAATGCGGCCGTCGGCGCAGGCCGCGGCGATGGCCTGCAGATTGCGGCCACGGCCCGAGATCAAGACCGCGATACGCGCGCTCATCAAGCGTAGCGCACGTCCTGTTCGCCGGCAGTGATCTCGCCGAGCAGCCACGGCCTGGCGCGCGCCTTTCTCAGCACGGCGAGCGCCGCGTCGGCGTGGAGTCGCGGCACGACGAGCACGTAACCGACGCCGCAGTTGAACACGCGGCGCATCTCCTCTTCGTCGACGTCGCCCTGCGCCTGCAGCCAGTCGAAGATCTCCGGCCGCGTCCAGCTCGCGGTGTCGATGACGGCGCCGATGCCCTTGCCGAAGCAGCGCGGCAGATTGCCCGGCAGGCCGCCGCCGGTGATGTGCGCCATGCCGCGCACCGGCACGCCGGCATCGAGCAGGGCCAGTACCGGCTTGGCGTACAGCGTCGTCGGCGCCATCAGCGCCTCGGCCAGCGTCGATCTGCCAAAGGCTTGATCGAGCCGCGTCTTGCGCAGCGCAAGAATGCGACGGATCAACGAATAACCGTTCGAGTGCGGACCGCTCGACGGCAGCGCGATCAACACATCGCCCCGGCGGATGCCGCGGCCGTCGATGATTTTGCTGCGCTCGACCACGCCGACACAAAAGCCGGCGAGGTCGAACTCACCCGGCGGATACATGCCCGGCATTTCCGCCGTCTCGCCGCCGACCAGCGCGCAACCGGACAGCTTGCAGCCGCGGGCGATGCCCTTGATCACCTGCGCCGCGACCTTGTTGTCGAGCTTACCGGTCGCGTAGTAGTCGAGGAAGAACAGCGGCTCGGCGCCGGAGACGAGTACGTCGTTGGCGCACATCGCGACCAGATCCTGGCCCAGCCCTTCGATCATGCCGGTCTGCAGACCGAGCAGCAGCTTGGTACCGACGCCGTCGGTGCCGCTGACCAGCACCGGACGGCGATACTTCTTCGGCAGGCCGACCAGCGCACCGAAACCGCCGACGCCGGCCAGCACCTCGGGGCGCTGCGTGGACTTGACGATGCGCTTGATGTCGTCGACCAGGGCGTCGCCGGCGTCGATGTCCACGCCCGCATCGCGGTAGGTCAGTCCGGCCTTCTTGGTCATCAATCGGGTGCTCGATGGTGGTGGGCAGCGAAACGGGCGCGCGCCCGTGACGGGAAAACGGGTCCGCACCGAATGCGCAGACCCGCCGAATCGTGGCTGTCATTTTAGCCGGCCGCACCGGATAATTCGGCGCATGCGAAACCCATCGATCCTGTCGGCGACGCTGGCCACCTTTTTGTGGTCACTGGCCGCCACCGCCCAGCCGCCGGACCCGCTGCGCGCCTTCGAGGCGCGCGTGCCGGTGACCGATCAGAGCGCGCCGGTGCGCGACGAGGCGCTGCGCGAGGCCCTGCGCCAGGTGATCACGACCGTCAGCGGTCCCGAGGCCGAGTACGTGGCGGCCGATCTGCTCGCCCAGGCCGCACAGCTCGTGCAGCACTACGGCTATCAGCAGGATGCGGAGTACGGCCTGATGCTGGTCGCCGGCTTTGACGGCAACGCCGTCGAGCGCCGGCTCAAGGCCCTGCAACTGCCGATCTGGGGCGTGCATGCCGCCGCGGTCGAGGACGTGCTGTTGCGCATCAGCGAGCTGCGCGGCCGCGATGCCTACTTGCACGTTCTGGCACGTCTGCGCGGGCTGCCCGGCGTGCAGGACGTGCTGCCGACCCGCGCGATCGGCGACACGCTGGAGCTGCGCGTACGCATCGAAGGCGGCGCCGGCCGGCTGGGCGGCGCGCTGATGAGCGCCTACGAGCTGGCGCCGGACATGGCCGTCGACGGCGTGCAGCTCGCCTATCGTTACCAGGGTGTCGATCAGAAAACGTCGACGCCGTGACTCCGCATCTGCGCGAGCACTGGCACTGGTATGCCGCCGGCATCGGCCTGGTGGCGTTCTTCTCGCTGCTCGGACCGATCCTCGCGCCGTTTCTGATCGGCGCTGGCCTGGCCTACCTCGGCGATCCGATCGTCGACCGCCTGCAGCGCTGGGGATTGTCGCGCACACTGGGCGTCGTCGTCGTCTTCGTCGCGCTCACTCTCGCCGGTCTGATCGGCCTGGTGCTGGTCGCGCCGATGCTCTACCAGCAAGCGGTCGCGCTGCTCAAGAACATCCCCGACTGGCTCGCCTGGGTGCAGGACACCGCACTGCCGTGGCTCGGCGTGAGCCTGCCCGTAGGCGTGCGTCTGGACGTGCAGGGCTTGCGCGAGATCGTCGCCAAACACTGGTCCAGCGCCGGCGATCTGGTGCGCATGGTCTGGGCCCAGGTGTCGCAGTCCGGCGCCGTGTTCGCGACCGCGATCGCCAACCTGCTGCTGGTGCCGATCGTCAGCTTCTACCTTTTGCGCGACTGGGACGATCTGGTCGCCTGGATCGCCAAGATGATCCCGCCGCGCCACCTGCCCAAGGTCACGCAGCTCGCCCAAGAGACCGACCAGGTCATGGGCTCGTTCCTGCGCGGTCAGCTCACGGTGATGCTGCTACTGTCGGTGCTGTACAGCGCCGGGCTCGCGCTGGCCGGCCTGAAGCTGGCACTGGTCATCGGCTTTGCCGCCGGCATGCTCAGCTTCGTGCCCTATCTCGGCTTCATCGTCGGCTTCGCCGCGGCGATGCTGGCGATGCTGGTGCAGGAGCAGGCCCTGCTGCCGCTGGTCTGGGTCGCGGTCGTGTTCGGCATCGGCCAGATCGTCGAAAGCTGGTGGCTGACCCCGACGCTGGTCGGCGACAAGATCGGCCTGCATCCGGTCGCGGTGATCTTCGCGCTGATGGCCGGCGGCCAGTTGTTCGGCTTCGTCGGCGTCCTGCTCGCCCTGCCCGGCTCGGCCGCGATCGCGGTACTGCTGCGCCATGCCAAGCGGCAATGGCTGGCGAGCCCGCTGTACGGCGCCCCCGCGCCGGATCCCCCACGTTCGCTCGACACGAGTCAGGCACCGACGCCCGACTCGCCTCCGCCATGAAGGGCGCGCAGTTGGCACTCGCCGTGCAGTTGCGCGACACGGCGAGCTTCGACAGTTATTTCGCCGGGCCCAACCTCGATGTGGTGACGGCACTGCGTGAGCTGGCGCAGCCGCTCGCCCTGTTCGGCCCCAAGGGCAGTGGACGCACTCACCTGCTGCAGGCGGCCTGTCGCGAACATCGCGGCGCCTACCTGCCGCTGGCGGCGATCGCCGGCGAAAACCCCGAGCTGCTCGCCGGCTTCGAGCGCGCCCGGGCGGTCTTCATCGACGATGTCGATGCCGTCGCCGCGCGGCGCGACTGGTGCCTGGCGCTGCTGCGCCTGCTCGACGCACTGCGCAGTGCAGGCAGACCGCATGCCCTGGCGATGAACGCCGCGCCCGAACGCCTGTTGCTCGCCTTGCCCGATCTGCGCACGCGGCTGAATCAGTGCGCCCTGTTCGGCCTCAAGCCACTGGACGACGACGAACGCGCCGCGCTGCTGCGCCTGCGCGCGCGCCATCGCGGGCTCGACCTGCCGGACGAGGTGACGCGCTGGCTGCTCAACACGCGCTCGCGCGACACCGGCAGCCTGCTCGATGCCCTCGATGCCCTCGATCGTGCCGCGCTCAGCGCCAAGCGCCGGCTGACGCTGGCACTGGCGCAGAGCGTTCTCGGGCCCGCAGACGCACGTACAACACCTGGCTGACGAAATCGACCGCGGCGAGCGCGGCGACGCCGAAGGCCAGCGCACGACCGCCCGGATTGGCCCAGCCTTCGGCGAGCCACAGCGCGCAATAGAACGCGACCAGCATCGACGACCACTGGTAGCTGTACTCGCGCCCACGCCAAAGGCCCGGCAGCGGCAGCAGCAGCAGCGCGGCGCCGAGCCACGGCAGCGTGCCGCCGATCGCGAGCTGCGCGGCGATCAGCAGGCCATGTGCGATCAGCGCCGTGCGGCGCGCGCCGCGGCTCAGCGGCGCCTTCATCGCGCGAGCCTGTGCGCGATCTCGGCGACGCGCCGGCCGAGGGCCTCGCACAGCGCGCGCTCCTCGCGACTCAGCGCCGACGGCCGCGTCCCGACGCCGGCGTGATGGCTGGCACCGTAGGGCGTGCCGCCGCCGCGCGTCGCCGACAGCGCCGGTTCGGTGTACGGCAGGCCGACGAGCAGCATGCCGTGATGCAGGAGCGGCAGCATCATCGACAGCAAGGTGCTTTCCTGGCCACCGTGCAGCGTGCCGGTCGAGGTGAACACCGCCGCCGGCTTGCCGGCGAGCGCGCCAGACAGCCACAGCGCCGAGCTGCCGTCGAGAAAATGCTTCAGCGGCGCCGCCATGTTGCCGAAACGCGTCGGACTGCCGAGCACAAGGCCTGAACACTCGCGCAGATCGTCGAGGCTCGCATACGGCGGACCATCTTCGGGAATCGCCGGCGCACGTTCCAGCGGATCGGCGCTGACCGGCGCCACCGTGCGCAAGCGCGCGACCATGCCGGACACCGACTCGACGCCGTGCGCGATCGCCCGCGCCATCTGCGCCACCGAACCGTGACGCGAGTAATACAGCACCAAGATCTCGCTCACTGGCGATACCACCTGTGGTTCAGCGCATGAATGACCTTGTCCGGATAATCGAGCCGGCCGAGGCTGCCGTTGTAACGGCCGAGCGCGTTGATCAGATTGCCGCGTTCTTGGTCGAGATAGAACTTCAGGATGGTGCAGCCCAAGCGCAGATTGGTCTGCACGTGGAACAGATTGTCGTGCGGACGGCCGATCTCGTCGAGCCAGAACGGCATGATCTGCATCAGTCCCTGGGCACCGGCGACCGAGATCGCGTAGCGGTCGAAACGGCTCTCGACTTCGATCACCGCGAGCACCAGCTCTGGCGCGAGCTTCGCGC
Organism: Sinimarinibacterium thermocellulolyticum; assembly: GCF_040327995.1. NCBI lineage: Bacteria > Pseudomonadati > Pseudomonadota > Gammaproteobacteria > Nevskiales > Nevskiaceae > Sinimarinibacterium > Sinimarinibacterium thermocellulolyticum. Next base: position 93,028 of record NZ_JBEPIJ010000011.1, read on the forward strand.
GCCGCGCCTCGGCGTGCACCAGGCGCAGCAGCCCGAGACGTTCGGCTTCGTCCGGGATGAAGCGCGCAAGCCGCGCCGACATGTCCACCAGCCAGACCTCGGCGTCGAAGCGATGCTCGAAGCTGTCGGCCGCCTCGATGGTGCGCGCGAGCAGCGCGCGCAGCGCCGGATCGGGACGCTCGATTGGCCCGGCCTCGGAACGCGGCGCCGACAGCAGCAAGGCGAGTACCGCGGCCGCGATGCGATGCGCCCGCAGCGGTGATCCACGCCGTCGGGTCGCCTCGCCATCACCGGCGCTTTGACGTGCCCGCATGCATCAGAGCCCCAGCTTCTCCAGCACCGCCGCGGTCGTCGCCGTGATCATCTCGGCTCGTTGGGCGCGGCGATGCTTGTACTCGAACTGCTGCGTCGCCAGCCCCTTGTCGCCGATGACGATGCGATGCGGGATACCGATCAGCTCGGCATCGGCGAACATCGCGCCGGGCCGCTGGCCGCGGTCGTCGAGCAGAACCTCGACGCCGGCAGCGCGCAGCTCGCCGTATAGGGTCTCGGCGGCCACGCGCACGGCCTGCGACTTGTCGAGGCCGATCGGGCACAGGATCACCCGGAACGGCGCGATCGCATCCGGCCAGATGATGCCGGCGGCGTCATGGGACTGCTCGATCACCGCGGCGGCCAGGCGCGTGATGCCGATGCCGTAGCAACCCATCTCCGGCGTCACCGCCGCACCCTTGTCGTCGAGCACCGACAGGCCCATCGCCGCGCTGTACTTGCGACCGAGCTGGAAGATGTGACCGCCCTCGATGCCGCGCACGAAGCGGATCACGCCCTGCCCGTCCGGGCTCGGGTCGCCCTCGGCGATCATGCGCAAGTCCGCGGTTTCGGGCTCGGGACAGTCGCGGCCCCAGTTGACGCCGCGCAGGTGATGGTCGTTCTCGTTGGCGCCGCAGACGAAGTCGGCGACGGCGGCGGCGGCGTGATCGGCGATCAACGGTACCGGACAGTTCACCGGGCCGAGATAGCCGACCTCGCAGCCGAAGACCCGCTGCACCTCGGCCGGATCGGCGAGGCGCAGCGGACTTGCGATGCGCGGGTGTCGCGCCGCCTTGATCTCGTTGAGGGTGTGATCGCCGCGCAGCGCGATCGCGACCAGGTCGCCGTCGGCCCCGCGCACGACCAGCAGCTTGACCTTGCCGGTCAGCGGCACCCCGAGGAACGCCGACACCTGTTCGCAGGTTTTCTGTCCAGGTGTCGCCACCTTCTGCATCGTCGCCGCCGCGGCGGCGCGCGGCTGCGTCGGCGGCAGCGTCTCCGCCGCCTCGACGTTGGCCGCGTAAGGCCCGCCATCGGACACCGCGAGCAGATCCTCGCCGGAACCGGCGAGCACGTGGAACTCCTCCGAGGCCGAGCCGCCGATGTTGCCGGAGTCGGCCTTGACGATGCGAAAGTCCACGCCCAGGCGGGTGAAGATGCGCGTGTACGTGTCGCGCATGTTGCGGTACTCGCGCGCCAGATCATCCTTGTCCAGGTGGAAGGAGTAGGCATCCTTCATGATGAACTCGCGCGAGCGCATCACGCCGAAGCGCGGCCGGCGTTCGTCGCGGAACTTGGTCTGCACCTGATAGAAGCTCACCGGCAGCTGCTTGTAGCTGCGGAAGTCCTGACGGAAGAGATGGCAGATCACCTCCTCGTGCGTCGGACCGTAGGCGAAGTCGTTCTGGTGCCGATCCTTGAAGCGCAGCATCTCCTCGCCCATCTGCTGCCAGCGTCCCGACTGCTGCCACAGCTCGGCCGGATGCACCGACGGCATCAACAGCTCGTGGCTGCCGGCGCGGTTCATCTCCTCGCGCACGATGGCCTCGATCTTGTGCAGCACGCGCAGGCCCAGCGGCAGCCAGGTGTAAAGACCGGCGCCGAGCTTGCGGATGTAGCCCGCGCGCAGCATCAACTGGTGCGACACGACCTCGGCGTCGGCCGGCGTTTCCTTGGTGGTGTGCAACGGGAACTTTGACAGGCGCATGACGGGAGCTGGTTTTGACTGGCGCGCATTGTAGGCTAGGCCCTGCCGACCCACGCGTCACGGCAAGGACCAGGGCTCCGGCCTGTGCAGGTAGAAGCCTTGCGCGGCGTGCACACCGAGCTCGCTCAAACGCTTGAGTGCAGCCTCGTCCTCGACACACTCGGCGACGGTGAGCAGGCCGCGCAGCGTGGCGATCTTGACCATGCCCTCGACCGTCGCCGCATCGACGGCGTCGGTGGCGACCTGGCGTACGAAGCTGCCATCGATCTTGATCATGTCGACGTCCAGGGACTTCAGATAGCTGAACGAGGACATGCCGGCACCGAAATCATCGAGTGCGACCGAACAGCCCAAGCGCTTGAGCGCGCCGACCAGGGCGACCGCGCGCGCGGTGTTGGCGATCGCCGCGGTCTCGGTAATCTCGAAGCAGATGCGTTCGGCCTCGACCCCGTAGCGTTCGAGCATGCGCGCGATGTACGACGCCAGACCCTGATCATTGAGGCTGTGCCCCGACAGATTGATCGCGCACGTGGGCCGCTGCGTTGCCGGCAACCGCGAGAGCTGTCTTAAGACACGTGCGATCACGCGGCGGTCGACCTGCGGCATCAGGCCGTAGCGCTCGGCCGCGGCGACGAACTTGCCCGGCGTGGTCCAGCCGGAGGCAGCGCGCACGCGCAGCAGCACCTCGCAGTGCCGCCAGGTCTCGCCGTTGAGCGGCTCGATACGCTGCTGATAGAGCGCGAAGCGGTCGGCCTCTAGCGTGTCGAGCACGCGCGCACCCCAGGACTGCTCGCCGCGCAGACGATTGACCTCGCCGTCGTCGCGGCGATAGATCTCGATGCGGTTGCGACCGCGCGTCTTGGCCGCTTCGCAGGCGGCATCGGCCGCGGCGATCAGTTCGGCGAAATCGTGATAGCCATCGGCGAAACTGACGATGCCGATGCTCATGGTCACGCCGTAGGCGTGTCCGTTCCACTCGAAGCCCTGCGCCGCCACCTGCAGGCGGATGCGTTCGGCGATCTGCCAGGCGCGCTCGACGTCGCCACCCAGGATGATGACCGCGAACTCGTCGCTACCCAGGCGCGCCGGTGCGTCCTCCTCGCGCATCAGCGAGGTGATGAGCCGTCCGAGCTGCACCAGCAACTGATTGCCCGCCTCGGGGCCGTAGGCGTCGTTGATCAACTTGAACTGATCCACCTCGAAGCGGATCAGCAGGCCTTCGCGCTTCTGCGCGAGCAGCGCACGCAGCCGTGCCTCGAAGGCGCGCCGCGATTCCAGGCCGGTGAGTTCGTCACGGCTCGTGGCAGCGCCATCACCGCTGCAATGCTCCGGCAGCCACAACAGCGCACGCGCGCCATCGAGCGCCACCGGACGCAAGTGCGCACAAGCAGTCGCGCCGGCATCGCCATACAGTTGCCGCAGCTGCGGCCAGTCCAGATCGGTCAGTTCCGAGCATGGGCGAGCGCAACGAACGGCCAGTGCTTCGTTGACCATGAGCACGCGTACGCCGCCGTCGTCGAGCAGGGCGAGCGGCTGCGGAAACTGGCGCAGCAGCGCCATCGCCGGCATCAGGTCCGGCAGCGTGTGGGCGAAGGCGGGTACGGCGGAATCGTGCATGGTGGATACGCTCGCTGGGCTCAGACGCAGCGGGCGCCGTGGCCATTGATCGGTGACAGCCTGACGCCTGCGCGCGCCGTCGGTGGCGTCCGGCGGACCACCGTGACCGCGACCGTGACGAACGGCAAGCGACGCGGAGCTTGGGCGCAGCACCCGAAAACGGCGATCGATTCGAACGCGTACACGTCGCGACCCTCAACCTTTCCCATTCACACCTTGCGACGGCGACGCTGGCCCGTACGGCTTTAGTCGCGGATCTGCAGCTTGCGCTCCTCGACGACACCGTCGCGCAGCAGCCATGCCCGCATCTGCAGAACCCCCTTGGTGTCGAGGGAGACGATCAGGCTGAGTCGTCCCTCGGTCAGCTCGCACGCCTGCGGTATGGCGGCGGCCTGCGGGTGTGACCATAGCTCGGCCCACACCCGCTCGTCATTGGATAATTTCTCGCCCTGCTGCCGCCAGCGCTCGGGCCCGCCGCCCCGGCAGGTCACGACACCACGGATCGAGTGCGGCGCGGCCGTCTGCGCGGCATGGAGGATTTGGATCGCCAGACGTCGCGGCAGGACCAGGGGCGTGTCACGCATGCGGGCTTGCACAGCTCGGGCATTGGGGATCGGCACTGATCTTATGCGAGCGCCACTGCATCTGCCGCGCGTCGAAGACGTGCAGGCGCGCGGCATCGTCGCCGATACCGAGCAGCAGTTTGAGCGTGACCAGGGCCTGCAGCGCGCCGACTGCGCCGACCACCGGACCGAGGATGCCGGCCTGCTCGCAGCGCTCGCCGGCCTCGCCGGTGTCCGGATACAAACAGCGATAGCAGGGCCCGCCGCGGCGCAGGTCGAACACCGCGAGCTGGCCTTCGAGACGCACCGCGGCGCCGCTGACCAGCGGCCGGCGCGCCTGCACACAGGCGGTGTTGATCGCCTGACGCGTCGGAAAGTTGTCGGTGCAGTCGAGGACCACGTCGGCCTGCGCGATCGCCCGCGGCCACTGGATCTGATCGAAACCCTGCAGCTCGATCTCGGGATTGAGCGCGGCAAGCTGCGCGATCGCGGCGTCGACCTTGCGGCGGCCGACATCGTTCTGTCGATAAAGGGTTTGGCGTTGCAGGTTACTGGCTTCGACGCGATCGCGATCGGCGAGCAGCAGCCGGCCGACGCCGGCGCCGCACAGATACTGCGCGGCCGCCGAGCCTAGCCCACCGAGGCCGATGATCAGGACGCTGGAGTCGCGCAAAAGGCTCTGGCCGTTGACGCCGACCTCCGGCAACACGACCTGTCGCGCATAGCGTGCGTAGTCCGTCATGCGCGCCGCGCCCGTGCAGCCGTGGCGCGCTCGCGCGCAGCGTAATCCGAGCGGGTCGCGATATCGCAGAATCCAGCCTCGGCGAAGAGCGCGCGCACCGCCGCCGCCTGATCGTGGCCGTGTTCGACCAGCAGCCAGCCGTCGTCGACCACATGCCGCATCGCGCCGCCGACGATCTCGCGCAATGCGTTGAGGCCGTCGGCGCCGTCGGTCAGCGCCTGCAGGGGTTCGAAGCGCAGGTCCACCAGATGGGGGTCGTCGTGCGCGATGTAGGGCGGGTTGGACACCAACAGATCAAAGGCACCCGGGGGCAGAGCCTCGAACCAGTGTCCCTCGACGAACGTCACACGGTCGAAACCGAGCGCCTGCGCATTGGCGCGCGCGACGGCCAGCGCGGCTGCGGACACATCCGTGGCGACGATCCGCGCATCCGCCCGCTCGCTGGCCAGCGCCAGCGCGATCGCGCCGCTGCCGGTGCCCAGATCGGCGATGCGCGGCGCGTGCCGCCCGGCGAGCAGCTCCAGACCCCACTCGACCAGCAGCTCGGTCTCGGGTCGCGGCACCAGCACCGCCGGCGAGACGCGCAGATCGAGCGTCCAGAAACCGCGGCTGCCGGTGAGGTAGGCGACCGGCTCGCCGCGCGCACGCCGCGCCACCAAGGCCTCGAAGCGCGCCAGATCGCCCGCTTCCACAGCCGAGTGCAGCCGCGCCAACTGTTGCGCGCGACCCAGTCCGCTGACGTGCGCGTAGAGCAGCTCGGCGTCCAGGCGCGGGCTGTCGCTGACCGGTGCGATGCGCGCCTGCGCCGCCATCAGCGCCTCGCCGAGCCTCATGCCTCGCCGAGCTCCGCCAGCAAGCCGGCCTGGTATTCGGCGAGCAGGGGCTGGATCACCGGATCGAGGTCGCCGTCCAGGATGCGATCGAGCTGATAGAGCGTCAGATTGATGCGATGGTCGGTGACGCGCCCCTGCGGAAAATTGTAGGTGCGGATACGCTCCGAGCGATCGCCGCTGCCGACGAGCTGCTTGCGCTTGGCGGCCAACTCGGCGCTGTGCTTGCTGCGTTCCGCGTCCAGCAAGCGCGCCTGCAACAGCGCCATGGCCTTGGCGCGATTCTTGTGCTGCGAACGTTCTTCCTGACATTCGACGACGACGCCGGTCGGCACATGCGTGATGCGGATCGCCGATTCGGTCTTGTTCACGTGCTGGCCACCGGCACCGCTGGCGCGATAGGTGTCGATCTTCAGATCGGCGGGGTTCACCGTGATCTGCGATTCCTCGACCTCCGGCAGCACCGCGACCGTCGCCGCCGAGGTATGGATGCGGCCCTGAGCCTCGGTCTCGGGCACGCGCTGCACCCGGTGCGCGCCGGACTCGAACTTGAGCTGCGAGTACGCGCCAAAACCGATCACGCGCGAGATGATCTCACGAAAACCGCCGTGTTCCCCCTCGTTGGCGGACAACACCTCGACCTGCCAGCCGCGGTTCTCGGCGTACTTCGAATACATGCGGAACAAGTCGCCGGCGAAGATCGCCGCCTCGTCGCCGCCAGTGCCGGCACGGATTTCGAGGAAGACGTTGTTGTCGTCGAGCGGATCGCGCGGCACCAGATGCGTCTGCAGCTCGGCCTGCAAGCGCTCGATGCGCGCACGCAGTGCCGGCAGCTCGTCCTCGGCCATGGCCCGCAGCTCGGGATCGGGATCGTTGCGCATCTGTTCGAGCCCGGCGAGATCCGCGAGCGCCGCGCGCCACGCCGCGAAGTGCTCGGCCACCGGCCCCAGCTGCGCGTATTCCTGCGAGTAGCGCCGGAAGCGGTCGGCGTCGCCGATCACCGCCGGATCGCCGAGCTCGCGCGCCAGCTCGTCGCGGCGCTCGACCATCCGTTCGAGCTTGGCCAACAAAGAAGGTTTCATGATCGCGATTCTAGGGCGGGCCGTGCCGGCTTGGCGGCGGCGGTCGAGCCGTCCCTGGCGAAACCGATGTCGTGCAGCCCATACCGGTCTGGCCATCCATGGCTGGGCGCTGGGCGAATCGGCGATGCCATTCGCGGCATCGCGCGTTCACCTCACTCCTCCGGCAACTCGAACAACCGACGCGCGGCGTTCAGCAACATCGCCTGCTCCACCGCATCGGCGCGGCGCAGCACGCGCGACGGCGCATGCAGGATCTTGTTGCTCAGGGTGTCGGCGACGAAGGCGAGCACGGCCTCGGGGGGCTCGCCCGCAGCCAGCCGCCGGCGCGCCTTTTCCAGCACCTCGTCGCGGCTGGCGCGCGCGCGCGCGCGGATGGCCTGGATGGTCGCGCCGGCGTCACGGCTTTCGAGCCAACGCGCGAACTCTTCGGCCTGGGTTCGCACCAGCACCTCGGCCTGCCGTGCGGCCTCCTCACGCAGCTTCATGTTCTGCGTGATGACGTCGCGCAGATCGTCGATGCTGTACAGGTAGATGTCCTCGAGTTCGGCGATGCGCGGATCGATGTCGCGCGGCACCGCGAGATCAATCATGAACACTGGTTTGCGCCGCCTGGACTGCAGCGCGCGCTGCATCGTCGAGCGCTCGATGATCAAACCGCGCGCGGCCGTCGACGACACCACCAGATCGGCGTCGGCGAGATAGGCCGGCAGGTCGCTGAGACTGATGGCGTAGCCGTGCAATTCGCGCGCGAGCTTCTCGGCGCGTTCGAGGCTGCGATTGGCCACGACGATGCGTCCGACGCCATGCTGGCGCAGGTGCCGGCCGACGAGCTGCATGGTTTCGCCGGCGCCGATCAAAAGCGCGGTCTGCTGGTGCAGATCGGAGAAGATGCGCCGTGCCATCTGCACGGCGGCGTAAGCCACCGACACCGGGTGCGCGCCGACCTGGGTCTGCGAGCGCACCAGCTTGGCCACCGCGAAAGCGTGCTGGAACAGCCGGGTGAGTACCGGACCGACGGCGCGCACCTCGCTGGCCACGCTGTAGGACTGCTTCATCTGGCCGAGGATCTGCGGTTCGCCGACGATCAGCGAATCCAGTCCGGCGGCGACGCGCAGGCTGTGGGTGACGCTGCCGAGATCGCGGTGCGTGTACAGATACCGCTCGATGTAACCCTCGGGCACTGCGCGCTCGCGCCGCCACCATTCGAGCAGACGGGTCTCGTGATCGGGCGGGGCCACCGCCATGATCTCAGTGCGATTGCAGGTCGACAGGATCGCCGCCTCGTCCACACCCGGCAGGGCACGCAGCCGCGTCAGCGCGCTCGGCAGATCGGCGTGGGTGAACGATAGTCGGTCACGCGCCTCGACGGGCGCACGATGATGGCTGAGACCGAGCGTGACGAGGGCCATGGCTGTCCGGGAACATCGGGCAAGCGATTTTACGCTGCGTGAGACCCGCGCGATGCCAACGGCGTACCGGGAACCCTGACTTACGGGATAATGTCGCCGATCATCGACCGTTTGCGAGTGCCGCCTTGCGCACCTTCCTGCCGTCCGCTCCCGTGCTCGCCGCCCTTTTGCTGACCGGCGGTTGCGCCAGCCTACCGTCGGCGCGCCCCGCACCGGACGAGCCCGCGGCGAACGTCGCGGCGCCCGTACCCGCGATCGAGGATGCGCCGGTCGTCGGTGCGGCTCCCGAGACGCCGTTTGCGACCGCTGCTGCCCGGGCGCAGTACCACATCCTTGCGGGCGAACTGGCCGCCTCGCGCGGCGCGCCGGCACAGGCCGCCGCGGAGTTCGCGGCGGCGCTAGAGACGGTGCGCGACGCCGAGCTGGCGCAGCGCGCGACTGGCCTTGCGGTGCTCGCCCGCGACGAGGCCCTGGCGCTAGAGCTTGCGCATCGCTGGCTCGAACTCGATCCGGACTCGGCCGAACCCCGAGAAGTGATCGCCGGCCTGAGCCTGCGCCAGGGCGATCTCACTGCGACCCTGGAACAAACCCGCGCGCTCGTGCGCGGCCATCCGGCCGGTCCCAGTGAGGGTTTCCTGCACGTGGCGCAGATCCTGATGCAGGCGGACGCCGAACGGGCCGACGCCGCGCTCTCGGTCATGGGCCAACTGGTCACCGAATGGCCACGGCTCGCCGGCGCGCATCACGCCTTGGGCGTCGTCGCCTTGCATTTCGAGCGGCTCGATCTCGCCGAACGCGCGATCGCGGCGGCGCGGCAACTCGAACCAGGCAACCGCGATCACGAGCTGCTGCAGGTCGGCATCTGGGTCGGCCAGAACCGCATCGAGCAGGCCGACGCGCACATCGCCAAGCTCGCGGCGGCCTCGGACAAGCCTGCCGAGCTGCGGCTGGGCTATGCGCGTTTGCTGCTCGAAAAGAACCATCGCGAGGCCGCGCAGCGCCAGCTCCGGGCGATTCTCGCCGCAGACCCGGTCAACGTCGATGCCCACTATGCCCTGGGCGTGCTGCACTTCAACGAAGGCGAGTTCAAGGCCGCCGAGAAGCACCTGCGCGCTGCGCTGAGCGGGCCGCGCATGCAGGACGCAGCGCTGCAGCTCGGGCGCGTCGCCGAGGCCTTGCAACGCCCGGAGGAAGCCCTCGATCACTACCGTCGCGTACGTCACGGGCCGGCGGCGATCGAGGCCGCGCTGCGCAGCGCATCGGTGCTCGCGCGCATCGACCGGATGAGCGAAGCACAAGTCATCATCGGCGAGCTTCGCGACCGCTTTCCGCAGCTCGCCACCCGGCTCGATCTGGCCGAGGGCGAGCTCTTGATCGACAGCGGCGACGCCGAGGCTGCATTCGCGTTGTACGAGCGCGCGCTCGTTGACGATCCCGACAACCTCGATCTGCTCTACGGGCGCTCGCTGGCGCGCGAGAAGCTCGGCGACCTCGTGGGCGCCGAGCAGGACCTGCGTAAGATTCTGTCCCGCGAACCGGACGATGCACGCGCGCTCAACGCGCTGGGTTACATGCTCACCGTGCACACCGACCGGCTCGACGAGGCCGAGACCCTGATTCGCCGCGCGCTCGAGCTCGAACCAGACGATGCGGCGATCATCGACAGCATGGGCTGGCTGCACTTCAAGCGCGGCCGCCACGAACAGGCGCTGACTCTGCTCCGCAAGGCCTATGCCCGCTATCCGGACCCCGAGGTCGCCGCGCATCTGGGCGAGGTGCTATGGGTCATGGGCCGGCACGAGGAAGCCGAGGCGATCTGGGACGAGGCGCTGCGCAGCGACGCCGACCACCCGGTCGTACTCGAAACGCGCCAGCGCCTGCGGCCATGAAAAGGGCGCTCACCGGCGTGGTCGCGGTGCTGGCCGCGGCCTGCGCGCCGCTCAATCCGCCGCCGTCGCCAGCCGAGCGCGAGCGCGCCGAGCTGCACTGGGCACGGCACCGCGAGGCGCTCTCGCAGGTGCTCGGCTTCAGCCTGCAGGGTCGGCTCGCCGACGACCGCGGCCGCAGCGGCGAACTGAGCTGGCAGCAGCGCGCCGACGGCAGCTTTGCGCTGCAATTGCGCGGCCCCTTCGGCGCTGGCGGCGTCGCCATCGACGGCGATGTGCAGCGGGTGCGCGTGCGCACCAAGCACGGCGAGCAGCTCACCGAGGATCCGCGCAGTTGGATGCGCGAGCAGCTCGGCTGGGACCTGCCGCTCGACGATCTGCGCGACTGGGTGCTCGGCCTGCCGGCGCAGGGCCCGGTCGAGGCGCTCGTGCTCGACGCCGAGGGCCGGCTTGCGCAGTTGCAGCAGCACGGCTGGTCGGTGCGCTACGAGCGCTATCAGCGCGTCGGCGCACTGCAGCTACCGCAGCGGCTCGATGCCGAATCCGGCGACATTCGCTTGCGCCTTTTGGTCGACCGCTGGACCGCGATCGATCTCGCCGCCGCCCCCGACGACGATTGACCCCACACCATGTCCGCACGCCCACCCGGCGCCTTCACGGCCGGCTTCGCCTGGCCCGCACCGGCGAAACTGAATCTATTCCTGCACGTCACCGGTCGCCGCGCCGACGGCTACCACGAGCTGCAGACGCTGTTCCAATTCCTCGATCTGGCCGACCGCCTGTACTTCGTGCCGCGCGGCGACGGCGTGATCCGTCGTCTCGACGGACCCGCCGAGGTGCATGAGGCGGACGATCTCGCCGTGCGCGCCGCGCACGCGATCCAGCGTGCCTCCGGCTGCAACCTCGGCGCCGACATCCGCATCGACAAACGAATCCCGATCGGCGCCGGTCTGGGCGGCGGCTCCAGCGACGCCGCCACCACGCTGGTCGCCCTCAACCGTCTGTGGAATCTGGGGCTGACCACCGACGAACTGGCGCAGCTCGGCCTGCACCTGGGCGCCGACGTTCCGGTATTCGTGCGCGGCCACGCCGCTTGGGCGGAAGGCGTCGGCGAGCGCCTGTCGCGCATGACGCCGCGTGAGCCTTGGTACCTCGTCCTCGTCCCACCGGTCGCGGTATCGACCGCCGCCATCTTCGGCGCCGCCGAGCTGCGCCGCGACTGTCCGCGCATCACGCCGGCGGACTATGCGGCCGGCGCCACCATCAATGTCTGCGAGCCGGTGACCACCGCACGCCACCCCGAGGTCGCCGAGGCCCTGCGCTGGCTAAAGCGGCACGGCCCCGCGCGCATGTCCGGGACGGGTGCCGCGGTGTTCCTCGCCTGCGACACACGCGCGCAGGCCGAAGCCATCGCCCGTGCCGGCGACGCGCCCGGACGCTGCTTCGTCGTGCGCGGGCGCAACCGCTCGCCGCTGCTCGATGCCGCGGCTCGTTGATGCAGATCGCGCATGTAAGGCCGCCGTTCGCGCGCCGCGCTTTCCGTATAATGCGCGCCTGCTGCAGATCGATCATCCGATGGGGCGTCGCCAAGTGGTAAGGCAGCGGGTTTTGATCCCGCCATTCGGTGGTTCGAATCCATCCGCCCCAGCCACGATCGCATGCAGCGCAAGAGTGCCCATGCAAAGCTCGGGGCACGGTGCCGCTGCGGCCCCCCGCTGACGCGGGCAAGGGGCAACCAACACGCACGACCGAAAGGCCGACACATGTCCGAATCGCAGCTCATGCTGTTCTCGGGTAACGCCAACCCGAAGCTCTCCCGCGACATCGCCGCGTATCTGAAGACCCCGATCGGGGAGGCCGTCGTCGGCAAGTTCTCGGACGGCGAGATCCAGATCGAGATCCTCGAAAACGTGCGCGGCAAGGACGTGTTCGTCGTGCAGCCGACCTGCCAGCCGACCAACGACAACGTGATGGAGCTGCTGCTGATGCTCGACGCGCTCAAGCGCGCCTCGGCAGCCCGGGTCACTGCGGTCATCCCCTACTTCGGCTATGCCCGTCAGGACCGCCGCCCGCGCAGCGCGCGCGTGCCGATCTCGGCCAAGGTCGTCGCCGACCTGATCGGCGAGTGCGGCGCCGATCGGGTGCTCACCGTCGATCTGCACGCCGACCAGATCCAGGGCTTCTTCGACATTCCGGTGGACAACGTCTACGCCAGTCCGGTGCTGCTCGGCGAAATCTGGCGGCAGAAGTACGAGAACCTGATCGTCGTCGCGCCGGACGTCGGCGGCGTGGTGCGCGCGCGCGCCGTCGCCAAGCGGCTGGACGATGCCGACCTGGCGATCATCGACAAGCGCCGGCCCAAGGCCAATGAATCGCGCGTGATGAACATCATCGGCGACGTCGAAGGCCGCACCTGCGTGCTCGTCGACGATCTGGTCGATACCGCCGGCACGCTGTGCAAGGCCGCCGCGGCGCTCAAGGACGAAGGTGCGATCAAGGTCGTCGCCTACGTCACTCACCCGGTATTGTCGGGGCCGGCGGTCACGAACATCAGCAACTCGGTGCTCGACGAGCTGGTCGTCACCGACAGCATTCCGCTCTCATCAGCGGCGGCCGCCTGTCCGAAGATCCGTCAGCTGTCGATCGGCGGCCTGCTCGCCGAAACCATCCGCCGCATCAGCGCGGAAGAATCGGTCAGCTCGCTGTACGTCGACTGAACCTCGCTTCAGTCCGCGACGCGGACGATCTTCATGGCGAGTTCCAGCGCCTGCTCGTAGTTCAGGCGCGGATCGACCGTCGAGCGGTACGCGCGCTCCAGATCCTCGTGCGAGAGATTGCGCGCCCCGCCGGTGCACTCGGTGACGTCCTCGCCGGTCAGCTCCAGGTGCACGCCGCCCAGGCGCGAACCGCAGCCCTTGTGCACCGCGAAGGCTTGCTCGACTTCGGCGAGGATGCGATCGAACGGTCGCGTCTTCAGACCGTTGGGTGCCGTGATCGTGTTGCCGTGCATCGGATCGCAGACCCAGAGCACCCGGCAACCGGCCTTGCGCACGGCGTCGATCAGGCCCGGCAGATGCGCGGCGATCTTGTCGGCACCCATGCGGTGGATCAGCGTCAGGCGCCCGGGCTCGTTGTCCGGATTGATCACCCGGCACAGTTCGACCACCCATTCCGCGGTCATCGCCGGTCCGACCTTGACGCCCACCGGATTGCGAATGCCGCGGCAGTACTCGACGTGCGCGCCTGCCGGCTCGGCGGTGCGCATACCGATCCACGGGAAATGGGTCGAGAGGTTGTACCAACCTTGCTTGCGCGGCACCTTTCGCGTGTGCGCCTGCTCGTAATGCAGCAGCAGCGCCTCGTGCGAGGTGAAGAACTCGACGCGCGAGAACTCACCGATCGGCCGGCCGGCCAAGGTTTCCATGAAGCGCAGCGAATCGCCGAGGGCATCGACCATCTTCTGGTAGTCGGCCGCCAGCGGCGAGTGCCGCACCCAGTCCAGGTCCCAGTACTCGGGATGATGCAGGTCGGCGAAACCGCCATCGATCAACCCGCGCACGAAGTTGATCGTCATCGCCGAGCGCGCGTGCCCTTCGATCAGACGGCGCGGATCGGGCGTGCGTGCCGCCGCGGTGAAATCCGGACCGTTGACCAGATCGCCACGATAACTGGGCAGCGTGACACCGTCCCGCGACTCGGTGTCGGCCGAGCGCGGCTTGGCGTACTGGCCGGCGAAGCGGCCGATGCGCACGACGCGGCTCTTCAGGCCGTGCACCAGCACCAGCGACATCTGCAGCAGCACCTTGAGCCGGTTGGTGATGACCTCGGGCCGGCAGTCGGCGAAGGATTCGGCGCAGTCGCCCCCTTGCAGCACGAAGCCTTCGCCCGATTGCGCACGCGCCAGATGCGCGCGCAGGGCATCGACCTCCCAGGAGGTCACCAGCGGCGGCAGTTGGCGCAGCTGCGCGAGTGCATCCTCGAGCGCGGCCGGATCGGGATAGGCCGGCTGCTGCACCGCCGGACGCGCCTGCCAGGACTGCGGCGACCACGCCGATGAGCTTGTTGCAGGAGAATTCGACACTGTCGGAACAGCCGCTGCGTAACGGGCGATAATCGAGGGGGCGCCAGTATAGCCCTGCCATGATCCGCTTCATGGCCGATCGCGCCCGGCCCCACCGCCAAGCCCGTCCGCGACATGACCGCCAGCCGCGACAGTGACCACACCCCCCTGATGCAGCAGTATCTGGCGATCAAGGCCAGACACGCCGACATGCTCGTGCTGTTTCGCATGGGCGACTTCTACGAGCTGTTCTACGACGACGCCCGCCGCGCCGCGCGGCTGCTCAACATCACACTGACCAGTCGCGGCGAATCGGCCGGCAAGCCGGTGATCATGGCCGGCATCCCGCACCATGCGCTCGACCAGTACCTTGCACGGCTGATCAAGGCCGGCGAGTCGGTCGCGATCGCCGAGCAGGTCGGCGAAGTCGGCGTCGAAAAAGGGCCGGTGCGCCGCGAGGTCACGCGCATCGTCACTCCCGGAACCGCCACCGACGATGCCCTGCTCGATGCGCGCGCACAGACACTGCTCGCGGCTGCCTGCAAGCACGGTGAGCACTTCGGCCTGGCGTGGCTGGAGCTCTCCTCCGGCCGCTTCTGCGTGATGCAGACGACGCGCCGGGACGAGCTGCACGCCGAGCTACAGCGGCTGCGCCCCAGCGAGCTGCTGGTCGCCGACGACGGGCACGGCGCCGACCTCGCCGCCCTGGCCGGCACGCCGCAGCGCCCGCGGCCACCATGGCATTTCGAGCGAGACAGTGCCTGGCGACTGCTGACGACGCAGTTCGGTACCCGCGACCTGCGCGGCTTCGGCGCCGAAGATCTGGCGGCTGCGATCGCCGCGGCGGGCGCGCTGCTGCAATACGTGAAGGACACGCAGCGCAGCGCGCTGCCGCACCTCACCGGCCTTCGCGTCGAACAGGCCGAGGATGCACTGTTGCTCGACGCACCGACGCGGCGCAACCTCGAAATCGACCGCTCGATCTCGGGCGCGCACGATTTCACGCTGCTGTCGGTGCTCGATCGCTGCGTCACGGCGA
Source organism: Sinimarinibacterium thermocellulolyticum (assembly GCF_040327995.1). Taxonomy (NCBI): domain Bacteria; kingdom Pseudomonadati; phylum Pseudomonadota; class Gammaproteobacteria; order Nevskiales; family Nevskiaceae; genus Sinimarinibacterium; species Sinimarinibacterium thermocellulolyticum. The sequence continues at coordinate 108,276 of NZ_JBEPIJ010000011.1, forward strand.
TGGGGGCGCGCGCGCTGCATCGCTGGTTGACGCGACCGCTGCGCGACCATGCCGTGCTGCGCGCGCGACACGATGCCGTCGCCAACCTGCTCGACGGCGATGCGTACAACGGCAGCGGTGCCGAGCGTCTGCGCGCGGCACTCAAGGACATCGTCGATCTGGAACGCATCCTCGCGCGCGTCGCGCTGCGCTCGGCGCGTCCGCGCGACCTCGGCGGACTGGCGGCGAGCCTGTGCCAGTTGCCGCAGGTGGCCGCGGCGATCGACGGCCTGGAGGCGCCGCTGCTGCGCCAGCTCGGCGAACAACTCGGTGAACACGACGCACTCGCCGCGCAGCTTCGCGCCGCGCTCGCCGACGAATTGCCGCTGCTGGCGCGCGACGGCGGCGTGTTCCGCGCCGGCTACGACGCCGATCTCGATGCGCTGCGCGCGCTCGCGTACAACGCCGACGGCTTTCTCGCCGAACTCGAAGCCCGCGAACGCGCGCGCACCGGCGTCGACGCGCTCAAGGTCGGTTACAACCGGGTGCACGGTTATTACATCGAGCTCGGCAAGACACACGCCGCCAAGGTGCCGCCCGACTACGTGCGGCGGCAGACGCTCACGCACTACGAGCGCTACATCACCGAGGAACTCAAGCGCTTCGAGGACCAGGTGCTGTCGGCGCGCGACCGCGCACTGGCGCGCGAGAGGCAGTTGTACGAGGCGCTGCTCGATCGGCTCGCGGCGCAGCTCGCACCGCTACAGGCCTGTGCGCAGGCGCTCGCGGAACTCGACGTGCTCGCCTGCTTCGCCGAGCGCAGCCACGCACTCAGGCTCTCGCGACCACAGCTCGTGGACGAGATCTGCATCGACATCCGTGCGGGCCGCCACGTCGTCGTCGAACAGACCTCGACGCAGCCCTTCGTGCCCAACGACGTCCATCTCGACGCGGATCGGCGCCTCTTGATGATCACCGGCCCCAACATGGGCGGCAAATCGACGTACATGCGCCAGACGGCGTTGATCGTACTGCTCGCGCACACCGGCTGCTTCGTCCCCGCGGAACGGGCGCGCATCGGCGTCATCGATCGCATCTTCACGCGCATCGGCGCCGCCGACGATCTCGCGTCAGGCCAGTCGACCTTCATGGTGGAGATGAGCGAGACCGCGAACATCCTGCACAACGCCACCGCGCGCAGTCTGGTTCTGATGGACGAGATCGGCCGCGGCACTTCGACCTACGATGGCCTGTCGCTGGCTCGCGCAGTCGCCGAGCACCTGGCGCTGCGCGTGCGCGCACTGTGCCTGTTCGCCACGCACTACTTCGAGCTGACGACGCTGGCCGAGACGCTCGATGGCGTCGCCAACGTACATCTGGATGCCGCCGAGTACGCGGCCGGCGACGGCGAAGGCGAGCGGCTGGTGTTCCTGCATGAAGTCAAGCCCGGGCCGGCGAGCCGCAGCTTCGGCCTGCAGGTGGCTGCGCTCGCCGGCGTGCCGCAGACGGTGATCCGCGCGGCGCGCGCGCATCTGGAGGCGCTCGAACGCGCCACAGCGACGCCGCCGGCATCCTCGCCGCAGCTGTCGCTGTGGGCCGCGCCGGTCGAGCCCGCCCCCTCGGCGCTGGCGCCAGTGCTCGAACTGCTCGATGACCTCGATCCCGACGCGTTGTCGCCGCGCGAAGCGCTCGACGCGCTCTATCGCCTGAAAGATGCCGCCAAGACCGTGCGTTGAGCGCGGTCAAAAAAGGTTCAGCGGCGTTCGCGCAACCGATCCGCGCTGCGCGCGAGCCCGGGCTGCGGCGGCGCCACCGGCGGCGGCTGTCCTTCGCGCAGCGCACGCGCGCGGCGCAGGCTTGCGCGGATGATGCCGGCCATCGCCGCCGCCATCAGCAGCGCACCGAACACCATCGCGACCAGGTCGACGTGCGGCACCTGTGGCAGGAGCTGCGTCAGCAGGGCGATGCTGCCGAAGTGGCCGACCGCGCCCAGCGCGAACAGCAGCGCGCCGACGCCGTCGAGCAACAACAGCGGCAGCGGAATCGGCAACTGCGGTCGAGTCGTCATCGGATGCCTCTACATACCGGCGCTGCGCAGCGCGAGCTTCACTGCCACCCAGACCGCGAGGACGAACGCCAGCGTCATGGCCAGGCCGACGACGATGAAGTGCAGCGGCCTACCCTTGGAAAAATCGCGCTCGCGGTTGCGCGCGCTCTGCACGCCGAAGAACGCGGCGGCGACGCTGGTCAGCGTCTGCCACAGTGTCAACGGCGCGTCGTCGCGCCGAGGTGATGGTTCGCTCGGGCTCACGCCACTGACACGGTTCAGTAGTCGTTGAGGATTTTCTGCGTGGTCGCCACATCCCTGCCAGCCTTGGCCTGGATGTCGTCCGCCGTCAGTTTTTCCAGCTTGCCGCCGACCAGCGGCACGCTGCAGCTCACGGTCCACTTCAGATGATTGGCAGAACCCTTGCCCTCGTCCTTGAGCGTCATGTCGGCGCTGACCTTGACCGGCGTGCCCTTGATTTCCACGTCCAGACGGCCGGTCATCCGTGTCAGGTCCCAGGCATCCTGCTGGACGACGGTGATCTGGCCGGGCATGAACTTCTTGAGCATATCCGGCACCTGCACATCGTTCTTGGCGATGTAGCGCACCTTGATGCGAAAGTGCTTGTCGGACTTCTCGTGTTCGAGCACCTCGATGCCGGTGAAACCGAGCATCTGGTACTTGCGCTCGAAGTAGGCGCGGTCAGAGAACATCTTGATCACGGTCGCGGCCGGCTTGTTGAAACTATGCTTGTCGTCGAACTTCATCGGTCCCCCTCCTGCGTCGCGTGAAAAAGCCGCCGAGGATCGCCCTCGGCGGCTGCCATCCACATCCAAGCGTAAGACCAAAGCGCGCGGATCACTTCGTCGTCATCTTCTGCACCGAGGCCGGCGTGAAGTAGTCCGGCTTGAACTGCACCGTCGCGTCGATCGGCTTGTCCTCGTTGAAAGTCGCGGTGATGAAGTAGCGGCCCGAGGTGAAGTGGTAGATCACTTCCGGAATCGTCGTCGCCGTCAGCAGGTTGTAGGCGAAGACGATGTGACCCTCCTGGAACTGATAGAGCTGGTCGCGGTTGTCGTAGGCGTCCACCATGCCGATGGTCCAGCCGTCCTCGTCGATGTAGAAGCGGCGCTTCTTGAAGGTGTGGCTGGTGCCGGGCTTGATCTCGGCCTCGACCACCCAGACGCGATGCAGCTCGTAGCGCGGCAGATCCTGGTTCAAGTGCCGCGGCTTGACCATGACGTCGTACTTGGTCTGCGGGCCGGCGATACGGTTGGAGTTATACGGGATGTACATCTCCTTCTTGCCGACCAGTTTCCAGTTGTAGCGCTCGAGTGCGCCGTTGAACATGTCGACCTGGTCGTAGAACTGATGACCGTCGGTGCCCTCGTAGGGATTGTCGCAGCACACCGTCGGCGCGCGACGGATGCGCTTGAGACCCGGCGAGTACAGCCAGGCCTGGCGCCCGGCCGCGCCGGTGCCGGCCTTTTCATGCACCAGGATGAAGGTGCCGGCCAGACGCGGCGGCGAGACGGTCTTCGACAAATAGCGCAGAAACTCGCCGGAGCCCTTGGTCAGCGGAATCGGATTCTTGAACGAGGCGTAACCAAACTGGACGTCTTCGATCAGCTTGGTCAGTTGGTAATCACCGTTGGGCTGCACGATCATCTGGTTGTTGTAGCGGGTCACCGCCTCCCCACGCCACTTCACCTTGTGATTCCAGATCGGCTCGGCGCCGGTCTTGGGGATCGGGAACGGGAAGCCGAGCTTGCAGTTGTGCGGCGTGTCCGGATCGAGCATCTCGCACTGCGTCGCGTTGACCTTGGTCGCCTCGAAGATCTCATTGGGCCAGGTCGTGAAGCGATGCGAAGGGTAGACGTTCATCTTGTAGCTGTCGTAGGTGTTCAGCAGATGCTTGTGACCCTCCGACAGCTTGTCGGCGTACTGCGCCATGTTCGCCTTGGTGATGGTGAACAACGGCTTTTCCCCGTCGATGCGCGGATCGTTGGGAAATTCGCCCGATAGTGAGCCACGACGGGTCGCCGGCTGCCATTCGGGGATCGTGCCGTCTTTGTTGCCGGCGCGCTCGGCGCCGATCGGCGTGAGTTCGTTGCCGAGCCTCGCCGCCTCTTCGGCGGAGACCTTGGCAAAAAGCGGCGCCGACAGCAGGCTCAGCGTGAGCGCACCAGCGACGACAGGTAGGCGCTTGATCATCAAGGTGACTCTCCTCGTCCAGAGTTTTACGAGCGCGCGCGATGGCTTGACGATGACGCGCGGTGACGCGGCGATGCTACCGAATCCCTCCCCGCCTTGCCATACCAGGCAAGTGCGCGGACGCAAGGAATGCGTCATCGCGATGGTTGTACGCTAAGGCGACTCGGATTTTTCGCAGCGCCGCAGCGCACGTTCGAGCAGCGGACGCGCCGCCAGCTCGCTGCGCAGAGCCGCGAGCATGATGAAGACACCGGCGAGCCGCCGGTGCAGAAACACGATCTCACGCGGCGGCACTCGGAAATGCACCGACAGCGCGTTGAGCGCCGCGACGCGGCTGGCGCGCATCGGCAGGTCGCTCTCGCCCCAGCGGTAGCGGCCGTCCGCGGTGCGCAGCCGCGCCGGCACGCGGGTGTCGTCGGCGTGCGCGAACGGCTCGACGATCAGCTCGCACAACTCGGCGAAGCCATCGAGCACGCTGCGCGGAAAGCCCGGTTTCATTAATCCGATCGCGGTCGCGCCGTCGATCAGGCGCTGGCGGTCGCCACCGATCGCACCGCGCACGATCTTTGCATAGCCGTCGATGAAGCCGCGCCCGAACACCCGCGTTGCGCCGAAATCGAGCAGAACGAAGCGGTCCGAAGCCTCATCGTCGCCGATGCGCACGCGGTAATTGCCGAAATGCGGGTCCGACTGGACCATGCCCCAATCGAAGAACTCGGTGAGAAACAGTTCGAGGAAGGCTTGGCCGAGACGGTCGCGGCGGGCCTGCGCCAGCGCCTGGACTTTGGCGTCGCGCACGTTGAGCCCGTGCTCGTAGGTCGTCGTCAGCACCTGGTCGCTGCAGTATTCGCCGATCACGCGCGGCACGACGAAGCGTGGATCGTGCGTCAGCCGCTCGGCGAAGACTTCGGTGAAGTGACGCTCGCTCTCGTAGTCGACCTCGCGGTGCAGCATTTCGCGCACTTCGTTGAACACCGGCGTCAGATCCAGGCTCTTGGGCGTCAGCCGCGTCATCAGCAGCAGTCGCGACAGCGTGCGGATGTCGCTCTCGATCGCATCGGCGACACCGGGGTACTGGATCTTGACGCACAGCTGTAGACCGTCGGCGCGACGCCGCGCCCGATGCACCTGTCCGAGCGATGCCGCCGCCAGCGGCACTTCGTCGATGTCCAGTTCCGCCAGACGCTTGCGCCCGAGCGCGCGTTCGAGCACCGGACGCACCACCTTCCAGTCCACCGGCGGCGTGTCGTCCTGCAGCGACGACAATACGCTCACCGCCTCCTCCGGCAGGAAGTACTGACCGTACAGCGACAGCATCTGCCCGGCCTTCATGACACTGCCCTTGAGCTGGCCGAGCTCGTCGGCGAGCACTTCGGCCTGGCGCCGATAGAACTCGCGATTGGCGTCGTTGCGCTCGACCTCGCCGCGGAAGATGTTGGCGATGGAGTGCGCCACGATCTTGGCACCGGCCCCGACGCCGAGTCGTGTCAGCGCGACGCTGCGCTCCAAGGGCCTGGTCTTGAGCGAGGTGATGCTACCCTTTGCGCCCTGCGGATTGCTCGATGACATAGCTGGTGATGAAAACCCTTGCGGACTTGCTGTTGGCATCCGGCCGCGCCGACGCCGTCGTCGCCGACGCGGTGCGGCTGATCGAGCGTCACGTCGGCAGTCGCGCCGGTCTGCGCGGCATGGGCCTGAAGACCGGTTTGACGATGGTCAAGGCGGCGAGGCCGGGCATCGTCGAACGCGCGGTGCGCAGACTGCTACCCGAATTCGCGCAGGCCCTCGATCCGATCTACCAGGCATTCCGCGCCTCGGCGCGCAGCGACTTCGCCGATTTCCTGCAGCAGCATAGCCCACAGGCGACGGCGGCGTTGCTCGCCGTCGCCGACCGGCGCATCGGTCAGGCAAGCCCGATCGCACAGTCGGCCTACGCCAAGCTGCGGGGTTCTGCGGAAGCAGAACTCCACGCGGCGATGCCGGCGCTGGCCGAGCTGCTCGCCCGACACCTGCAGGTCTGAGCGCCGCTCGTGCCGTACTCGCCCCAAGGACATCGCGGACGACACCGTGACGTCGCAAGACCGCCGCGGCACTTGCTTCGCGCGCGGACACACCAAACGATGACTCAGCGGGCGTAACGCCCGCGCACCGCGGCCGGAACGAATTCGGCATCACGCATCGGCAGGCCGTATTCGGGCGGTCGATCCTCGGCCATCAGGCGGTTGGCGAAATAGCGTCCATCCTTGAGGTCGTAGACCAGCGTCGGTGCGGTGTTGGCAAAGCCTTGGTCATAAAACGGCAGCAGATGGCCTTCCTGAAACCGCCAGAGCTGGCCGGAATGGTCCTCGTTCTCGACCAGCACCACGTTCCAGCTGTCCTCGTCGACATAGAAGGTGCGCTTACCAAAGCTATGGCGGCGCCCCTGGCGCTCAGTGGCTTCGACGACCCACACCCGATGCAGCTCGTAGCGCGTCGCATCTTGGTTGAAGTGATGCGGCGTGAGCAGACGCTCGTAGGTGTAGCTACCATCCCCGATCCGAAAGCCGTTGTAGGGAATGTACAGCTCCTGCTTGCCGACGAGCTTCCAGACGTAGCGATCGAAAGCGCCGTTGTACATGTCGATCATGTCGATGAACATCAGGCCCTCCGAGCCCACGAAGGGCTGGTCGTAGCCCACCGGCGGCACGCGGAACAGGCGCGGAATGCCCGGCGGCAGCACCCAGATGTTGCGCGGGTTCTCCAGCGAGTTGGCGCTCTCGTGCACCAGGGCGAGAAAGTCGATCTCGTTGCGGGTCTTGCCGAACCAGGTCAGGTAGTACAGCAGAATGTTCTGCTGCGACAGATCGATCGGATCCTTGATGTTGCCGTAGCGAAACCAGACCCGCTCGGTCTGCTTGAGATACTGCGGCGAGCCGCGCGGCGCGACCACCGCCTGCGTGGTCTGTGCCTCGACCGAGTCGCCGCGATAGCGGGTGCGGTGATTCCACATCACCTCGACCCCGGACTGCGGCTTGGGGAAGGGCACGCCCAGCTTCGCGCCGGAAAGCGCATCCGGGCCGAGCAGCTTCGCGCGACCGATGTTGGCCTGGCTGGCCTCATAGATTTCCTGCGGATAGCCGACACTGCGGCGCGTCGCGTACACCGGCATCTTGTAGTTCGGATAGCGCGCGAACAGCGCCTGATGCCCCCGACTCAGACGCTCGCGATGGCGCGCCAGATTGTCCTTGGTGATCGTGAACAGCGGCCGCTCGCCCGCGAACGGATCGCGCAGGCGCTCACCCGGCGCGAAACCTGGCGGCCATTGCGCACGCGTCAGACCACCGGTCCAAGGCGGGATGCTGCCGTCGGCATTGGCCTGGGCCTCGGCGCCGATTGGGGTCAGCCCGCCACGCGGCGCCGCGGCGCCGCTGCCGGTATCCGCGCGCGCCGCTGCGGCGCTCACCGACAGTGGCGCGTCGCCCAAGAGGCTGCCGAGTTGGATCGCTTCGTCATCGCGCACACGGCGCTGCGCCGCCGCAGCCATCGCCTGCTCGCGCGCCCTGCCGGATTCCAGATACGCGATCCAGTCGCTGGCCAGCTTGCGCGATGCAGCATGGGACTTTGCCTGACGAAAGGCCTGCAGGGCGGCGTCGATGTCGGCCTGCTGATAACGCGCCATCCCCAGCGTCATCCAGGTCGCGCCGTCGTTGGCCCCGAGTTCGATCGCTGCCGTCAGCGCGCGCGCCGCCTGAGCATATTCCTCGCGATCCATGTGCAACTGCGCGCGCTGCTGGTAGAGCCGCGCCGACGGGGCGAGGCGTATCGCGTCGTCGAGCGCCGCCAGCGCGAGCTGGGACTCGCGCGCAGCGATCCACAGCGAGGCCAGCAGGGTCGCGCTCTCCCCGGTCAGCGGCACCTGCTTGCGCTCGATGAACTCGGTCAGAGTCGATGCCGCCTCGAATGGCGCACCGATCTGCGCGGTCAGCGTGACCAGGCGCATGCGGTCGGTGACATCGGCGAGAAAGCCGAGACGAGCGGCGATCTCCAAAACCGCTGCCGCGCGGCTCTTGTCGCCGGTCTTGATGTGAATCGCCGCCAGACGCATCCAGTCGTCGCGTTGCGTCGGATCCTCGTTCAGGAGCTGCTCCAGCTCCGGCAGCGCCTCACGTTCGCGGCCGCTGGCGAGCAGCGCCGCCGCGAGCGCACGCCGCCACGACGGATCGATGCGCCGCTGCTGCGCTGCAGCCTCGCGCATGCCCCGTTGCAGCAGTGGAATCGCCTCGCCGTAGCGCTTCTGCTCGATGTACGCCGAACCCAGCGCGATCAGCGTCTCGACCGTGGGCTTGCCGGATTTGACCTGGGCTTCGAGCTGTGGGATCAGCTTCTGGTAGTCACCGCTGGCGAGATACAGCTGCGAGAGCTGTTCGCGCAACTGTTGCTCGGCCAGTCCCGACAGCGCCTTTTGCGCCAGCGCCTGCTCGATGTAGCGCGCCGCCGCCGCGGTATCGCCCGAGGCTGCCGCCTGCGCCGCGAGGTCGCGCAGCAGCAGCGACTTCGCATACGGATCGGTGGTCGTGCGCAGTAGCTCCTGTGCGCTCTTCTGCTCCACCGCCGGCGGCACCGATTCGAGTTCGCGCGTCTCGCTGCGGTACTGCTGGGCGTGCAGCGGCCAGGCGAGTGAGCCCAGCGTGGCGACGGCAAGACCGAAGGTTGCGGCGCGCAATCCCATCATTGCCAGTTGTATGCACAGTCGGCCGGATCCATCTCGACACGCTGCTTGACCTCACGCGCGCGATCGTGGGACTCGTAGATCCAGTTGGCGACACTCTCGATCGCCGCGGCCTCGAACACGCCGCGCGGATCGGCGTCGATCAGGCGCACATTGGTCACCTTGCCGGTCGGCAGTACGGTGAACACCACCTCGACCCAGCCGCGGATTTTCTGCTTGCACGCCCATTCCGGCATCTGCGGCCGCGCCGTCGACAGCGGGATCAACGGTCGGCCGGTGAAGCCCTTGCCGGTGCCGAACCCGCCGCCGCCACCGCCGGCGAAGCCGCCGAAGGCGCCACTGCTGCCGAGCTTCAAACCGCTGCCGGCCAGCCGTGTCGGCAACGCCACCGGACCCACGCTCAACGGCACCGCGGTCAGCGCTGGCACGGTGATCGACGGCAGGTCCGGCTGCGCCAGCGCCGGCGGCGCGGCCGGCGGGGGCGGCGGCGCCGCATCGGGACTTGCAAAATCCGGGGGCGGCTCCTCCTCGGGCGCCTTGCGCACGACCTCGACCTCGGGCAACACCCGCAGCAGATCGTCCGGCGCCTGCGGCGGCCGGATCAGCCATTCCATCAGCAGGAACAGCGCCAGTGCGACCAACAGCGCGGCCGGCGGTGTGACGATCCAGCGGGTCACGGATTCGCGATCACTTCGACGTGCTCGACGCCGTGTCGTTCGAGCGCCTGCAGCACGGGGATCAAGGTCGTGCTCGGCGCGTGCGCATCGACGGTCACGCGCACCACACGGCGCGCGTCGCGTTCGAGCTCGGCGACGACGTACGCGCCGAGCCGCTCCGACGGCACCGCCGCACCGTCGACGCTGACCGCGCCTTCTCCGACGACGACGATGTCGATCGGCTGTGGCGCGCGCCCGCGCCAGGCGAGCCAGCCGAGCACGGCCACGAGTACGACAGCGTAGATCAGCAGGCGCTGTTTCACGGCTGCTCCGCGGCGACGGCGACATCGCGCACCCCGGCCAGGCGCGCCTGGTCCATCGCCTGCACCAAGAGGCCGGCGCGTGCGTCACGATCCGCCTGGACGATGACCGCGGCCTCGGGGTTCTCCGACTTGAGTTTGCGGATCAGCCCACGCAGCTCGCGGATGTCCACGCGCTGGCCGTCGATCCAGACCTCACCCTCGGCGGAAATCGCCACCAGGATGTTGCTCTGCTCCTGCTTGACCGCGGTCTCGGCCGATGGCCGGTTGATCTCGATGCCCGCCTCGCGAACGAAGGTCGTCGTCACGATGAAAAAGATCAGCATGATGAAGATCACATCGAGCATCGGCGTCAAATCGATGCCGGTGTCTTCGGGCGGGGCGGCGTGACGGCGCACTTTCATGGTCGGACCGGGTCTGGACCTCAGGTGTAAGCCAGCTCGTCACCGAGCCGTTCGGTTTCGACTTTCACGCGCTTGCGAAAGCGGTTGATCGACAGCAGACCCGACAACCCGACGACCATGCCAGCCATGGTCGGGATGGTCGCGCGCGACACGCCAGCGGCCATCGCGCGCGCATCCGAGGTGCCCTTGAGCGCCATCACGTCGAACACCTCGATCATGCCGGTGACGGTACCGAGCAGACCGAGCAGCGGACACATCGAGATCATCATCTGGATCAGCGGCAGCGTCGCCGCCATCGACGATTCCTGCGCGGAGATCAGTGCGGCGCGGACGCGGCGCGCCGTCCAGGAGCGGCGTTCGTCACGCGACCGCCAGTGCTCGCACACCTGGTCGCGTCGACGCGGCCAAACCCGGTGGAAGTACCAATAGCGTTCGAGAATCAGCGTCCATAGCGCAACCGCCGCGATGAAGATCCACCACAGCACGAAGCCGCCGGCGTCCATGAAGCGCTGGACCGGCAGTAGGGCGGCGGACAACCAATCAAGCACGTCGAACCTCCAGCCGCTGTGCCAGCAGGCCGGCAGACTGCTCGTCGAGGATCTGCACCAACGCACGTGCGCGCGTGGCCAGTAGCGAGTTGACGAACAACAGCGGAATGGCGACGACCAGGCCCTGTACCGTCGTCACCAGCGCCTGCGAGATGCCGTCCGCCATCAGCTTGGGATCGCCGGTACCGAACATCGTGATCGTCTGGAAAGTCACGATCATGCCGGTGACGGTGCCGAGCAGACCGAGCAACGGCGCAGCGGCGGCGAACAGGCGCAGAATCGATTGTGCGCGTTCCAGCGCCGGCATCTCGCGCAGCACCGCCTCCGACAGACGCAACTCCAGCAACTCGGGGTCGTCGTCACGATGTGCGGGATCGTCATCGAACACGCGCAGCACGCGACCCAGAGGATTGTCATCGCGCGGGCTTTGCAGATTGCGCAACTGCGCGCGCATACGCCGTCCCACCGCCTCCAGATACACCATCTGCCCGAGCGCCATCAGCAGGCCGACGACGCCGATCGCGATGATCACGTAACCGACCAGTCCGCCCTGCCGGATACGCTGGCCCAAGTCCGGCTTTTCGCCCTCCAGCAGCAGCAGGCTGCCACGCGTCGGGTCGACCAGCACCGGCGCGACCGGCTCGTCACTCCGGGCGAAGGCCTCCGCCAAACGGCGTAGCTTGCCCGACGGCTGACGCGGCAATGCCGTCAGTAGGCGGCCTTCGTTGCTGGTCGTCAGGTAGCGGTCCCCAGCGAAAGCGGTGAACGTCCCCACACGGATCACGTCGGCCTGCACGCGCGCACCATGTTCGTCGACGATCTGCGTGTCGAAACGCACGACCTTGCCGCTCTCGGCCATCTCTTGCGTCAGCGTGAACCACAGCGTTTCGAGCTCGGACAGACTCGGCAGCGCAGTGCCCGAGGCGAGATCCTCGAGAAAGTCCATGCGTTCGGGAAACTGCGCAGTGAGCATCGAATCCGCCGCCGCGCTGCGCAGTTCGCCGGCGAGCTGACGCACCGCGGCATTGACCTGCACGTAGTCACCAGCGCGCTCCTTCAACTGCGCCTTGAGTGCGGCGATCTCCCGCTGCTGTGCGTCGTAGCGCCCGCGCGCAGCATCGGCACGTGCCTTTGCCGCTGCCAGCTCGCGCTCGGCCTGGCGCAACTGCTCGGCCTGCTCGTTCTTGTTGCGCAAGAAGCGCTGCTCGCGCTCCTGATTGATCCGCGATGCCTGCGACTGACTCTCGCGAATCTGTTCGAGCAGCGCGTCCAGACCCGCAGGCTGGGCGCACAACGGCATCGCCGTCACCGACAGCACGATCAGGGCAGCCAAGCGTTTCATCGTGCGCCTCCGTCAACCGCGGTCGCAGTCGGCATGGGCAGCACCAGCAGGCTCGCCGCCGCGGTCTCACGCGCGATGCGCAGACCCTCCCGCAGCGCGGGGATGTAACGCGAAGGCAGGCTCTGCCATCGCCGCGCGACCGGATTCCAGCGGAGTGCCTGCTCGGCATCGAGCGCGACCGCGAACAAACCGGCGCGGCCGACGCGCAGTTGATCCATCAGCCGGCCCTCGACTTCGACTCGCTCGGCACCGAGTACGTTGCCGTACTCGACTTCGATGCGGTAGGCATCGAGAATGCGGCGGAACTTGTCCGCGGTGCCGACATCGGCGTCGCCCATCATGCGCCGAAGTTCGGCGACACGTCGGCGACGTTCTTCGGACAGGAAAGGCAGGTCCATTTCGATGAAGGACTCGAGGCTGTCGATCATGCGCAGCATCAGCGGCAAGAGCTCGCGTTCGACGCGCTCCATCTCGTCGATCTGCCGTTGCAGCGCCTCGCGGTCACCGCGCTGCGCCTCGATCAGCTCCTCTATCTGTTCGCTGTAGACCTGCAGTTGCTGCGCCTGCCAGACCGCCGCACGATAGCGTTCGAGCATCTCGCGCGTCTGGTCATCGAGGCGGTCGATGCGCGCCTGGGATTGCGCTGCTGCACGCTGACCGCTCTGGACGGCGCCGATGGCGCGCTGCACGTCGCCCTGCTGCGCCGATGCCGTCGTCATCAGGCCGAACAGCGCGGCGGCCGTCAGCCGCGACAGCCGACACGAGATTCGCTCAACGGACATGTCGCGCCAAAGCCTCGCGCTGTTCGAACGGGCGCAGCCAGCTACAGATGCCGTGCACCATTTCTTCGGTCTCCTCATCGTCGATGACCCAATGACCGCGGTCGGCGTAGTGACGTCGCGCGACGCCCGCATAACGCGCGCCGACTCGGCGCGCCGCCGCAGCAGGCGTCAGCCGATCATCCCCGCAGCTCACCACATACACCGGACAGCGTACATCGTCTGAACGGATTGCGGCAGCGCGAGTGAAGTCGGCCCATGGCAGCAGCGTTTCGAACGTCGCGCGCCCGGACTCATGAACGAGGGTTTCGTACAAGCTGCGCTGCCGGTCGGGTGTCATGCGATTGAACAGTCCATGCGCGGCAGCCTGAAAGCTCGGCTTGTGCGGCCGACGCCACAGCGCGCCGCTGCGCAGCCAGGGGGCGAACACGGCGAGGTTCGCAGCCCGCAGGCCACCGAGCCCGTGCGCCGCGAGCGGCGTCAGCAGCACCAAGGCCAGCGCGTCGATGCGTGCGGCGAGTTGCTGCGCGAGCACGGCGCCGAGCGCGTGCCCGATCAGCACCGGCCGGCGCTCGAATGACTGCATGCGGATGGCCTCGATGAGGAACGCGAGGTAATCGCGCATGCCGCAGCGCCCGACGTGCAAGGGCTGATCCGCCACCGGCTCGTGTGCCGGCAAGGTCGGCGCGAAGCAGGCATAACCACGCGACTGCAGCAACTCGCACACGCGCGCCCAGTTCGCACCGGTGCACCACATGCCGTGGATCAGCACGACCGGTTGTGACATCGACGCGCTCCTCGCAGGCTCGGGAATGGATGCGCGGAGTTCTAGCAGATTCCCCGCCAATCGACGCGCCGCAAAAAGCAAGGTAATTCCTAAGCAAACCGGACCAAATCTGAGAGGATTTGGTCATGAAGCGATGTCCCGGATGTGCAGGTTGTCGGCACTATCGCCTGGGGGATGGACGTCTGAAGTGCCGCGCCTGCGGGC
>NZ_JBEPIJ010000012.1:0-109737 GCF_040327995.1 Sinimarinibacterium thermocellulolyticum
CTCGAGCTGACGGTTGTACGCCTCCAGACCCTCGATCTCCCGCAATACCGTCCGGTATTCCTCCGCCAGGCCCCGCCGCTCCTCCCCCAGATCGTCCACGCGCCGCTGACTCTGCGCCTGCGCAACCCGCCATCGATCAGCAGCCTCCACGACCTCCGGCACGGTGGCGGCCAGCACAGGCCCCGTCACCAGGCAGAGCGCCAACGGCGCACTGGACAGCACAATCGCGCTCGTGAGCGAGCGCGCCCGTCGGCCTTTCATCGAGTGACTCTCCTCCGCCCGATTGGGCGCATGATCTTGTTGCCGCCTGCGCGTCTTCGGCGCTCGAAGACGCGGTTACAGTGAACACTGTGCCGGACAAGGCGCGGCGACCCCCGCGCCATTTAACGCTCAGCCCGCCCGAGTAGACAAGCGGTACGGCGATTGATCGAACGAGACCCCCCATGCACATGATGCGCGCCATCGAGATCACACAGCCTGGGCCGGCCGATGTCCTCGCGGTCTGCACACGCCCACAGCCGCAGCCACGCCCCGGCGAGGTCCTGATTCGCGTCGCTGCGGCGGGCGTCAATCGTCCGGACGTGCTGCAGCGGCTCGGCCTGTACCGAGCGCCCGCCGAGGCCTCCGACCTGCCGGGACTGGAAGTCGCCGGCACCATCGTCGCCGGCGACGCGCAGGCCGGCGGGTTCTCCATCGGGGATCGCGTGTGCGCGCTCACCGCTGGCGGCGGCTACGCCGAGTATGTCTGTGCGCCCGCGACGCACTGCCTGCCGGTGCCGCAGAACTGGAGCGACGTCCAAGCGGCTTCGCTGCCTGAGGCCTGCTTCACCGTCTGGAGCAATGTATTCGAGCGTGGCCGCTTGCGCCCGGGTGAAACCTTGCTGGTACAGGGCGGCAGCAGCGGCATCGGCGTCACCGCGATCCAGATCGCGCGCGCACTCGGCCGTCGCGTGTTCGCCACCGCCGGCAGCGACGAGAAGTGCCGTGCCTGCGAGCAGCTCGGCGCCGAGCGCGCGATCAACTATCGCACCGCCGACTTCGCGGCGGAGGTGCGCAGGCTCACCGGCGGGCGCGGCGTAGACGTGATTCTCGACATGGTCGGCGGCGACTACGTGCCGCGCGAGATCACCTGTCTGGCGGACGACGGCCGGCTGGTGTTCATCGGCCTGCTCGGCGGCGCGCAGGCGCAGGTGCCGCTCGCCCAGCTCCTGCTGCGGCGGCTCACGCTGACCGGCTCGACGCTGCGCCCGCGATCGGTGTCGTACAAAACGGAGTTGGCCCGCGCGCTGCGCCAGCACGTCTGGCCGCTGATCGAGGCCGGCCGCATCCGTCCGGTGATCCACGCCACCTTTGCGCTCGAGCGGGCGGCCGACGCGCACCGACTGATGGAGAGCAGCGCGCACATCGGCAAGATCGTGCTGACCGTATGAGACAGTTGCCGGATAATCCGCGCCAGCCCAATCGCTGGCCGTTGAACCGATGAGCGCCGTCTCCGCATTGATGCACGCGATCCACAATCGCGATCTCGCCGCTGCCAAGGCCGCGCTCGAGCGCGACGCCAGTCAGGCCACCGCAGCATTGCCCGGCGGCCTTTCGCCACTGATGTTCGCGCTCTACAACGGCGCCGCTGACATCGCGGCGCTGCTCAAGCCCTTGCGCGCGCTCGACCTGTTCGAGGCCGCGGCCGCCAACGAGCCACGTCGCGTCGCCGAACTGGTGTCCGCCAATGCGCAGCAACTGGATGCGTACAGCGTAGACGGCTGGACGCCGCTACACCTGGCGAGCTTCATGGGGGCGCGCGACGCTGCGCTGGTTTTGATCGGCCTGGGCGCACCGCTTGATGCGGTATCGCAAAATCCGATGGAGAACACGCCTCTGCATGCCTGCATCGCCGGTGCCGCCGGCGAGAGCTTGGCGCCGCTACTGATCGCGCTCGGCGCCGACGTGCATCACGTGGGCGGCAGCGGCGTCAATGCGCTGCATCTTGCCGCATCACGCGGCTTCGAACCCTTGAGTCGCCTATTGCTCGCGCGCGGGATCGATCGCACGGCACGCACCGAGGACGGCAAGACCGCGGCGGACATCGCGCGCGAGCGCGGTCACCTCGGTGTCGCCGCAATGCTCGAACTCGCCGACTGATTCAGCCGCGCCGGGCGCGGAAGAAGGCGCGCAGCCGCTCGCCGCATTCCGTGCCGAGCACGCCACCCTGCCACCGGACCCGGTGATTGAGCCGCGGGGCGGCGATGACGTCGTAGACCGAATGCACGGCCCCGGCTTTCGGATCGTCCGCCCCATAGACGAGCCGCGCGATCCGGGCATGCACGATCGCGCCGGCACACATCACGCACGGCTCCAGGGTCACGTACAAGGTCGCGCCCGTCAGCCGGTAGTTGCCGACGCGCTCACCCGCGGCGCGCAGCGCGACGATCTCGGCATGGGCGCTCGGATCATGCGTACCGATCGGCCGGTTCCAGCCCTCGCCAAGCACCCGTTCGTCACGCACCAGCACTGCGCCGACCGGTACCTCGCCGGCGGCCTGCGCGCGATGCGCGAGCAACAGCGCATGCCGCATCCAGACCTCGTCGCGGGCGCGCTCGTCGCGCGCGTCCGGCAGGCCGGCTGCCATCGGCATCAGGTGGTGAAGGCCGAGCGCAGCGTCCAAGCCCCGATCAGCACGAAGCCGGCGCCGGCGAGCAGCTTGAGGGAACGCGGACTCACGTGCTGCGCGAGCCAGCCACCCGCGACCACACCGATCGCGGCGGCGAGCACCAGCGCCGACGCCGCGCCGGCGAACACCGTCCACTTCGATGCCGGCTTGTCCGCCGAGAACAGCAAGGTGGCGAGCTGGGTCTTGTCGCCGAGCTCGGCGACGAACACGGTGAAAAAAACGGTGGCAAAGATCTTGGCATCCATGAGGCCCATGCGTCCGTGGCTATTCCCATTCGATCGTGGCCGGCGGCTTGCCGGAGATGTCGTAGACCACGCGCGACACCCCGGGCACCTCGTTGACGATGCGCCGCGAACAGACATCGAGCAGCTCGAAGGGGAGCTGCGCCCACTGTGCAGTCATGAAGTCGACGGTCTGCACCGCGCGTAGCGCGATCACCGGCTCGAAGCGGCGGCCGTCGCCGGTCACGCCGACCGAGCGCACCGGCAGGAACACCGCGAAGGCCTGCGAGGTCCGCTCGTACCAGCCGGCGCGACGCAACTCCTCGATGAAGATGTGATCGGCGAGGCGCAGCGTCTCGGCCGCCTGCGGGCTGACCTCGCCGAGGATGCGCACGCCCAGACCCGGCCCCGGGAACGGGTGACGGTAGACCATCTCGCGCGGCAGGCCGAGCTCGAGGCCGATCTTGCGCACCTCGTCCTTGAACAGCTCGCGTAGCGGCTCGACGAGCTTGAGCTTCATGCGCTCGGGCAGTCCGCCGACGTTGTGATGGCTCTTGATGACCTGCGCCTTCTGGGTCTTGCTGCCGGCGGACTCGATCACGTCGGGGTAGATCGTGCCCTGGGCGAGGAACTCGATACCGTCGAGCTTGGCCGCTTCTTCGTCGAAGACTTCGACGAACAGCCGGCCGATGATCTTGCGCTTGGCTTCGGGATCGGACACGCCCTTGAGCGCATCGAAGAAGCGGGCCTGGGCATCGACGCGGATGACCTTCACGCCCAGGTGCTCGGCGAAGATCTTCATCACCTGGTCGCCTTCGCGATGACGCAGCAGACCGTGATCGACGAATACGCAGATGAGCCGGTCGCCGATCGCCTTGTGCAGCAGCGCGGCGACCACCGAGGAATCGACGCCGCCAGAAAGTCCGAGCAGGACCTTGGCACTGCCGACCCGCTCACGCACCGTCTCGATCGCGTCGCTGATGATGTTGCCCGGCGTCCATGCGCTGCCGCAACCGCAGATCTCGTGCACGAAGCGCGCATAGATGCGCGCGCCCTGCGTCGTGTGCGTGACCTCGGGGTGGAACTGCAAGGCGTAATAGCCGCGCGTTTCGTCGGCCATGCCGGCGATCGGCACGTCCTTGGTCGAGGCGATCGGTTTGAAGCCGGGCGGCAGCGCCGTGACCTGGTCGCCGTGCGACATCCACACGTCGAGCAGCCCATGCCCCTCGTCGTTGACGCGATCCTCGATGTCGCGCAACAGCCGCGAGTGTCCGCGCGCACGCACTTCGGCATAGCCGAACTCCTTGACTGCACCGGGCGCGACCGCACCGCCGAGCTGCACCGCCATGGTCTGCATCCCGTAGCAGATGCCCAGCACCGGCACGCCCAGCGCCCATACCGCTTGCGGCGCACGCGGCGAGCCGGCGTCGAGCACCGAAGCCGGGCCACCGGACAGGATCACGCCCCTGGGCGCGAATGCGCGGATCGCGTCCTCGCCTAGGTCCCATGGGTGCAGCTCGCAGTAGACGCCGAGCTCGCGCACGCGGCGTGCGATCAGCTGCGTGTACTGGCTGCCGAAGTCGAGGATCAGGATCTTGTCGGAGTGGATGTTCAACGGGGTGCTCTCAACGAAAATGCCCCGGCGAACCGGGACATGCGCGGTGGATCACTCCACGCGGTAGTTGGGCGCTTCCTTGGTGATGGTGACATCGTGGACGTGCGATTCCTTGATGCCCGCCGAGGTGATCTTGACGAAGCGGGTCTTGGTGCGCAGCTCCTCGATGGAGCTACAGCCGGTATAGCCCATGCAGGCACGCAGACCGCCGACCATCTGGTGCACGATGGCCGCCATCGGCCCCTTGTAGGGCACGCGGCCCTCGATGCCCTCCGGCACCAGCTTTTCGACCTCCGAGGTCGTGTCCTGGAAGTACCGGTCTTTGGAGCCCTGCGTCATCGCGCCGAGTGAACCCATGCCGCGATAAGACTTGTACGAGCGGCCTTGATACAGCTCCACCTCGCCCGGCGCCTCCTCGGTACCGGCGAGCATCGAGCCCACCATCACCGCATAGGCGCCGGCCGCCAGCGCCTTGGCCAGATCGCCGGAGTAACGCACGCCGCCGTCGGCGATCAGCGGCACGTCCTTGCTCCTGAGCGCTTCGGCCACCTGCATCACCGCGCTGATCTGCGGCACGCCGACACCGGCGACGACGCGCGTCGTACAGATCGAGCCCGGTCCGATACCGACCTTGACCGCATCCGCACCGGCGTCCACCAGGGCCAGCGCCGCATCGCCAGTGGCGATGTTGCCACCGATGACTTGCACGCGATCGCCATAGGTCTTTTTGATGCGGGAGACACGGTCGAGCACGCCCTTGGAATGCCCGTGTGCGGTATCGACGACGATGACGTCGACGCCGGCCTCGACCAGGCGCGCGACGCGCTCGTCGGTGTCGCCACCGGTACCGACCGCGGCGCCGACGCGCAGACGGCCGTGCTCGTCCTTCGAGGCCATCGGGTAATCGGTCGACTTCTGGATGTCCTTGACCGTGATCATGCCGCGCAGCTGGAAGGCGTCGTTGACCACCAGCACTTTCTCGATGCGGTGCTCGTGCAGCTTGGCGATGACTTCCTCTTTGGAGGCGCCTTCCCGCACCGTGACGAGCCGCTCTCTGGGAGTCATCACCTTGGACACCGGCTCGCCGTAGCGCGTCTCGAAGCGCAAGTCGCGGCTGGTGACGATGCCGACGAGATTTCTGCCGTCGACGACCGGCACACCGGAGATGCGGTTGGCACGCGTGAGCTTGAGTACCTCGCCGATGGTCATCGTCGGCGGCACGACGATCGGGTCGGTGATGACGCCGGACTCGTACTTCTTGACCGCGCGCACCTCGGCAGCCTGGCGTTCGACGTCCATGTTCTTGTGGATGATGCCGATGCCGCCTTCCTGCGCCAGCGCGATCGCGAGCCGCGATTCGGTCACGGTGTCCATCGCCGCGGACAGCAGGGGGATGTTGAGCACGATGCGCCGCGTAAGCGGCGTGCGCAGATCGACCTGTCGCGGCAACACCTCCGAGTACGCGGGCAACAGCAGCACGTCGTCGAAAGTGAGTGCTTCGGTCAGGATGCGCATGGCAGGTGCGAGCCTTGGATGAAGCGCGTCATTATAGCCGACGACCGCTCCCGAAGCGGCCAACTGCTAAAGTCATCCACATGAGCGCCGCCTCTCCCACCCGCCCCGCCAGCCGCACCGTTTACGAGGTGGGCGAGCTGATCGACCTCTTGCGCGCGCTGATCGGGGATGCGCTACCGCGCGTCTGGGTCCAGGGCGAGATCTCCAACTTCTCGCGGCCGGCCTCGGGCCACTGGTATTTCACCCTCAAGGATGCGCGCGGGCAGTTGCGCTGCGCGATGTTCCGCAACGCCAATCTCCACGTTCGCCCGCCGCCAAAGGACGGCGACCTGGTGCTCGTGCGCGCGCAGCCGGGCATCTACGTCGCGCGCGGCGAGCTACAACTGGTGTGCGAACACCTGGAGCCGGCCGGCGAAGGCGCGCTGCTGCGCGCCTTCGAGGCATTGAAAAAGCGCCTCGCCGCCGAAGGCCTGTTCGACGAGGCCAACAAGCGGCCGCTGCCACGCCTGCCGCGCGCGATCGGACTGGTCACCTCGGCGACCGGCGCGGCCGTACAGGACGTGCTGAGCACGCTCGCCCGGCGTTATCCGCTGGCGCCGGTCTGGCTATACCCGGTGCCGGTGCAAGGCAGCGAGGCGCCGGCGGCCATCGTGCGCGCGCTCACCGAGCTGCCCGAGCGTGCGCCCATCGACGTGCTGCTGCTGGTGCGCGGCGGCGGCTCGCTCGAAGACCTGTGGGCGTTCAACGACGAAGCCGTCGCCCGCGCGATCCGCGCCTGCGCCGTACCGGTGATCTGCGGCGTCGGCCATGAGGTGGACGTCACCATCGCCGACTTTGCCGCCGACCTGCGCGCACCGACGCCCACGGCCGCGGCCGAACGCGCGGCGCCGGACCTCGGCGACTGGCGCGACGACCTCGACGGCCTACAGCGGCGTGCGCGCCACGCGATCGAACGACATCTGCGCACGGCCGGCGATCGGCTGCGCGGCGTCGATGCGCGCCTGCACGTCCAGCATCCGCAGCGGCGTCTGCACGATGCCGCGCAACGACTCGACGAGCTGGCGCTGCGCCTGGGCCAGGCGTCCGCGGCGCGCATCGGCGATCGTCGAGCGCGTGTCCAGCAACTGCGCACGCGCCTCGCCCTGCATGCGCCAGCGCAGCGCGTACTCCTTCACCAACGCCGGCTCGATGAACTGCGCACACGCCTGACCGGCGCGCAGCAGCGCCTGCACACGCAGCTCGATGCACGCTGGCAGCGCAGCCACGCGCGGCTCGAAGGCCTGGATCCGCGTGCGGTGCTGCGGCGCGGCTATGCGATCGCTCTCGACGCCGAAGGCCGCGCGCTCACCGATGCCGCGCAGACCGCCGCTGGCGCGGCGCTGCGCATCGTCCTGGCGCGCGGCGAGCTCGACACCCGCGTCGAACGCCTGCACGGCGACGACTGACCCGTCTCACGTCTCACGTCTCACGAAAATCATGGCCTGGCTCCAAATTCGCGTCCGCTCGCGGCATCCCGAGTTCGCCGAGGAGGTGCTGCTGGCCCACGGCGCCGGCGCCGTCAGCTTCGTCGATGCCGTCGACGACCCGGTGCTCGAACCGGCGCCCGGCGAAACGCCGCTCTGGGCGAACACGGTCACGCTCGGCCTGTTCGCCGAACATGCCGATCCCGCAGCGATCGGCGCCAGCCTGCGCGAACTGCTGCCGGACGGCGCCGAGATCCTCGTCGATCATGAACTGGTCGAAGATCGCGACTGGGTGCGCGTCTGGCTCAAGGACTGTCCGCCGCTGCGCTTCGGCGAGCGCCTGTGGGTGGTGCCGCAGGAGAAGCTGCACGAGGTCACGCAGGCCGATGCGGTGGTGCTCAAGCTCGATCCGGGCCTAGCCTTCGGTACCGGCACTCACCCGACGACCGCGCTGTGTCTCGAATGGCTGGCTGCGCAAGATCTGCGCGGCAAGACCGTGCTCGACTATGGCTGTGGTTCCGGCGTACTGGCGATCGCCTCGCTCTTGCTCGGCGCACGGCGCGCGATCGGCGTCGACATCGACCCGCAGGCGATCCGGGCCACGCGCGACAACGCCGCCGTCAACGGCGTCGATGCGCGCATCGAGGCCGTGTCGCCGGATGACTTCGCGCCAGCGGCCTGCGACATCGTCGTCGCCAACATCCTCGCCAATCCGCTGGTCGAGCTCGCGCCGCTGCTCGCGCGCTGCACGCGCCATCATGGGCGCATCGCGCTCGCCGGTCTGCTCGACCGCCAGGCCGACGAGGTCCGCGCCGCTTACGCGCCCTGGTTTTGCTTCGACGCCGACGTCTCACGCGAGGGCTGGACGCGCATCACCGGATGTCGCAACGAGGCGCCCCGTCAGTAAGCCATGCTCGACGCGCGCCTTGGCCAGCGTGCGAGGGGCCGGCGCGACGGAGAAGACCGATTCACGCAGCTTCGGCCAACAGCGACGGCGTACCGACCGCGCATTGGCCGCGACGACAATCGACGCTCAGGCATCCGGTGCTTTTTTCGGACCAAGCGCAGGAGTATGATTGCCGACCCTCGACCGGTGCCCCAAAACCGGGCTGACGATCACACGGCGGCGAACGTGTGACGGCACGGAACGTCAGGAAACATGTCCATGGCTCCCTTGCGCTCTTCCGACATCAAACCACTCGGGCATTCGGTACAGGAATCGCTGGACGATTTCTTTCGCACGCTCAACGGCCACGCACCGCGAAATCTCTATGACCTGTTTCTCGATCAGGTCGAGCCGCCGCTGCTGCGTGCGACGCTGCGCTACTGCCACGGCAATCAGTCGCGCGCTGCCGAGATGCTCGGCCTGAACCGCGCGACACTGCGCAAGAAGCTCAAACAGCACAAGATCAGCGCCGACTCGCTCAAGCCGTGAGCACCACGGCGCGCGCGACCGACCTCGATCCGCCGCACCGCAAAACTCCACTGAAATGAAGACGCCCGTCGCCCGCGCCCTGTTGTCCGTCTCCGACAAGACCGGCATCGTCGACTTGGCCCGTGCGCTGACTGCGCGCAATATCGAGCTCTTGTCCACCGGCGGGACCTACAAAATGCTGCGCGCATCCGGCCTCGACGCGATCGAGGTATCGGCGCACACCGGCTTTCCCGAGATCATGGACGGCCGCGTCAAGACCCTGCATCCGAAGATCCACGGTGGCTTGCTCGCGCGCCGTGACGTCGACGCCGCGGTGATGATCGAGCACGGCATCGTCGGTATCGACTTGTTGGTGGTCAACCTGTACCCCTTCGAGGCCACCGTCGCCAAAGCGGATTGCACACGCGCCGAGGCGATCGAGAACATCGACATCGGCGGCCCGGCGATGCTGCGCGCGGCGGCGAAGAACCACGCCTGGGTCACGGTGCTCACCGATCCCGCCGACTACGCCGGCGTGATCGATGAGATCGATCGCGGCGGCGTCGCCCAGGCGACGCGAGAGCGGCTCGCGCTCAAGGCCTTTGCACTGACGTCGCGCTACGACGCCGCCGTCAGCGCCTACCTGTCCAGCCTCGGCGACGACGCTGACCGCACCCGCTTTCCGGGCGTGCTGGGCCTGCAGTTCGAGAAGAAGCAAGACCTGCGTTACGGCGAGAATCCGCATCAGCGGGCGGCGTTCTATATCGAGCGAGGCGCGCAGGCTGGCACCATCGCCGCGGCGCGGCAGTTGCAGGGCAAAGATCTGTCGTACAACAACATCGCCGACGCCGATGCCGCACTCGAATGCGTGCGCAGCTTTGACGAGCCGGCCTGCGTCATCGTCAAGCACGCCAATCCGTGTGGCGTGGCCGTGCGCGCGACGATCGGCGAGGCCTACGAGGACGCCTTTCGTACCGACCCGACCTCGGCCTTCGGCGGCATCATTGCCTTCAACCGGGAGCTCGACGGCGACACCGCGCGGCGCATCATCGAGCGCCAGTTCGTCGAGGTGATCATCGCCCCGGTGATCAGCCCCGCGGCGCGCGAGGCGGCAGCGAGCAAGCAGAACGTGCGCCTGCTCGAATGCGGTGCCTTTGCGGCACCACGCGTCGCGAGCTGGGACTTCAAGCGCGTCGCCGGCGGCCTCTTGGTGCAGGACGTGGATGCCCTGATCACGCGGCGCGCAGACCTCAAGATCGTGAGCAAGCGCGCGCCCAGCGAGGCGGAGATCGACGACCTGCTGTTCGCCTGGCAGGTCGCGCAGTTCGTCAAATCCAACGCCATCGTCTACGCCAAGGACCGCATGACCATCGGCATCGGCGCCGGCCAGATGAGCCGCGTCTATTCGGCGAAGATCGCCGGCATCAAGGCCGCCGACGAGCGACTCGAAGTGCGTGGCTCGGTCATGGCCTCCGATGCGTTCTTCCCGTTTCGCGACGGCATCGACGCCGCCGCCGCCGCCGGCATCACCGCCGTGATCCAGCCGGGCGGCTCGATGCGCGATAAGGAGGTGATCGCCGCCGCCGACGAGGCCGGCATGGCGATGGTGTTCACCGGCGTGCGCCACTTCCGCCACTAAAGCGTCCGCCGTCGTCCGGCTACAGGCCGACGACGGCGATGCGCTCGCACACCGACAGCCGTCGCTCGACGACATCCGCAAGACCGCGTAGCAAGCCGATCACGGCGTCGCTTTGCAGCCGCAACTCGCCGTCGAGCAGGGGCACATGCCCAAGGCCGAGCAGACGCATCGCACGCAGCGCCTGCCCGGCCTCGATCTGCCGCGCGGCCTCGCGCCAGACCAATATGCACTCGGCGCCGTGCTCACGATCCAGGTCGACCGTCGAGTACACATCGACGTAGCCGCAACGACCGCGCAGCGGTCCGTCGATCAGCGCGAAGACATCGGCGCGCACATAGACCGAACCCTCGCACCAATAGCGCTCGGCGAACGGTCCGGTCTGGATCTCGACGTACTCGCCGCCTTCGAGCGCGCTGCGATCCGTGTGCAGGCGAAAGTCGTAGCCGATCATGCGCCGCGCACGATAGCGGTCTGCCGCCTCCTGCGCCAGCGCAAAGCCGGGCGCATCGTCATAACGCTTCGTTCTGAGGTTATGGCAGCAATCGTCTGGGGCGCTCGTTCGCGTGCTGCTACGCTGCGCGCCCCTATCCCGAACCCGCCGCATGTACCGATACGACCGATACGACCAGGAGCTCGTCGACCAGCGCGTCGCCCAGTTCCGTGACCAGACGCAGCGCTTTCTCGCCGGCGAGATCCCGGAGGATGAGTTCCGCGCGCTGCGCCTGCGCAACGGTCTGTACATCCAGCGCTTTGCGCCGATGTTGCGCGTCTCGATTCCCTATGGCTTGCTGTCGGCGCGCCAGGTGCGCATGCTCGCGCACATCGCGCGCACCTACGACAAGGGCTACGGGCACTTCACCACGCGCCAGAACATCCAGTTCAACTGGCCCAGGCTCGAACAGGTGCCGGACATCCTCGCCGATCTCGCCAGCGTCGAGATGCACGCGATCCAGACCTCCGGCAACTGCATCCGTAACATCACCACCGATCATCTCGCCGGCGTCGCCAGGGACGAACTGGTCGACCCGCGCCCCTACTGCGAGATCACGCGACAGTGGGCGACCTTCCATCCCGAGTTCAACTGGCTGCCGCGCAAGTTCAAGATCGCGTTCTCGTCGTCGACCACGGACCGCGCCGCGACCCAGGTGCACGACATCGGCGTGCACATCGTACGCAATGCAGCGGGCGAACTCGGCTACAGCATCTACGTCGGCGGCGGTCTCGGCCGCATGCCGATGATCGGCCAGAAGATCCGCGAGTTCCTGCCCCAAGCCGAGCTACTCTCGTACCTCGAAGCGATCCTGCGCGTGTACAACCGCCTCGGCCGGCGCGACAACATCCACCGCGCGCGCATCAAGGTGCTGGTCAAGGAACTGACGCCCGCGAAGTTCGCGCAGCTCGTCGAAGCCGAATGGGCGCAGATCGACCGGGCCGCGTTGCGGCTCACCGACGAGGACATCGCGCGCATGCGCGCCCATTTCACCGAGCACCCTTACGAGGCCAATGCAGCCGCCGACGCCGGTTTCGACAAGGCCGTCGCCAACGACAGCGCCTTCGCCTCGTTCGTGAAGCGCAACGTGCGCGACCACCGTGTGCCGGGCTACAAGATCGTGTTCGTCTCGCTCAAGGCGCCGGGCGTGGCGCCGGGCGACATCACGGCGGCACAGCTGGACCTGATCGGCGATCTGGCCGAGCGCTACAGCTTCGGCGAGGTGCGTGCGACGCACGACCAGAACCTGGTACTCGCCGATGTGCGCCAGCAGGACGTCCATGCAGTATGGGAAGCGCTACGCGGCGCCGGTCTGGCGACGCCGAACATCGGCCTTTTGACCGACATGATCTGCTGCCCCGGGCTGGACTTCTGCTCGCTGGCGAACGCCGGCTCGATCGGTGTCGCCGCCGAGATCAACGACCGTTTCGACTCGCTCGATCACCTGTACGACATCGGCGAGATCAAGCTGAAGATGTCCGGCTGCATGAACGGCTGTGGCCATCACACCGTCGGCCACATCGGCATCCTCGGCGTCGACAAGAAGGGCGAGGAGTGGTACCAGGTCACGCTCGGCGGCAGCGCCGAGAACGACGCCAGCCTCGGCGAGCGTACCGGCCCCTCGTTCGGCCGCGACGAGATCGCCGATGCGGTGCAGACCATCATCGAGGTGTATCTCGAACAGCGCCGCGACGAGGAAGAAACCTTTTTGCAGTGCTACCGCCGCGTCGGCATGGCGCCGTTCAAAGCGAGGCTGTATGCCGCGGAGCAAACGGCATGACGACACATTCGCTCGAACCGAATCCAAACGGCCGACCGGCCGGCGCCGAGGCGGCGATCGCCAAAGACGGCGCCCAGACTCTGATCCGCAACGGCCGTGTCGAAACCGATGACAGTGTGATGCTCGGCGACGACGAGGCCCTGCCCGCCAGCGGCCGCGCCATCGTCAGCCTCGCGCGCTGGCAGGCCGAGCGCGACACGCTGGCCGCCGCCGCGCCCAAGGTCGGCGTGCTGTTGCCCAACACTGCCGATCTCGCCGAAGTCTGGCCGTCGATCGCCGACCGCGATCTGCTATGCCTGAGCTTTCCCGCCTTCGGCGATGGCCGCGCCTACAGCCAGGCGCGCTCGCTGCGCGAGCGCTACGGCTATGCCGGCGAGCTTCGCGCCACCGGTGCGGCCGTCGTGGTCGACCAGGCGGCGGAGCTGCTGCGCTGCGGCTTCGATGCCTTTGCGCTGCGCGCCGACCAGAACGCGGAGCGCTTCATCGAGCGCCTGCACACCACCAAGACGCGCCACTGGTACCAACTGCCGGCCATTGCGAACCCGGTGTTCGCGCTGCGCCGACGCGGCTGAGCGGCTGCAGCGGCCGGCACCGCGAACGGGCCGTCGAGCGGCGCCGGCGTCCTCACGCTCAAGGCAGGTCGTCCACCTCGGTCTCGGCCGGCGGCAGCAGATCCTCGCGGGTGACGCCCAGCCACAGCACCATGGCGCTGCCGACGAAGATCGAGGAGTAGGTCCCCACCAGCACGCCAACGATTAGCGCGATGGCAAAGTTGTGGACGGCGCTGCCCGCCAGGAAGAACAGCGCGATCAGCACGAACAGCGTCGTGCCGCCGGTGACGATGGTGCGCGCCAGCGTCTGGTTGACGGAGACGTTGATCACCTCGACCGGGCTGGCCTTGCGCAGATCAAGGAAGTTCTCGCGGATACGGTCGTAGATCACGATCGTGTCGTTGAGCGAATAGCCGATCACCGCCAGCACCGCGGCCAGCGTCGGTAGATCGAACTCGATGCCGAACAGCGCAAACCAGCCGAGCACGAACAATGCATCGTGCACCGTGGCGACGATCGCCCCCACCGCGAACTTCCATTCGAAGCGCAGCGCCACGTAGATCAGGATCAGGATGATCGCGAAGATCGCGGCCAGACCCCCGTCCACGGCCAGCTCCTCGCCGACCGCGGAGCCGACGAACTCGACACGTCGCAGCTCCGGCGCCGGCTCCATGGTGCCGAGTGCGTCGAGCACCGCGGTACTGATCGCAGCGGAGTCGTTCTCCTGCGTCGGCGGCAGGCGGATCAGCACATCCCGGGACGTGCCGAAGTACTGCACCGACGCGCCCGTAAAGTCGGCGCGCGCCAGGGCCGCGCGCACCTCGTCGAGCGGCGCCGACTCGGGGTAGCTGACCTCGACCAAGACGCCGCCGGTGAAGTCAATGCCCATGTTCAGACCGCGCAAGGCGATCAGCAATATGGCGAGCACGCTGAGCAGCGCCGACAGGCCGACTGCCGGCGCGCGCATGCGCATGAAATCGATGTTCGGGACCTTCGACAAAACCCGCATGGCTTGCCTCTTCAGACCGGCAGATCGCGCAGGCGCGTCTTGCCGCGGTAGATCAGATGGATGATCGCGCGTGTGCCAATGATCGCGGTGAACATCGACGTGGCGATGCCGAGGGTCAGGGTGACGGCGAAACCCTTGACCGGCCCCGAGCCGATGGCGAACAACACCACGGCAGCGATCAGCGTCGTGATCTGCGAATCGGCGATGGTCAGGAACGCGCGGTCATAACCGGCGTCGATGGCCGCGAGTGGCGCGCTGCCGCGCGCAAGCTCCTCGCGGATGCGCTCGTAGATCAGCACGTTGGCGTCCACCGCCATGCCCAGCGTGAGCACGATGCCGGCGATGCCCGGCATGGTCAGCGTGGCCTGGATCAGCGACATCGCGGCGACCAGCAGCACCAGATTCAGAAACAGCGCAAGGTCGGCGATCAGGCCGAACAGGCGGTAGTAGACCGCCATGAACACGACCACCGCGAGAAAGCCGATCAGCGCGGCGAGCTGGCCGCGCTCGATGTTGTCGGCACCCATGCTCGGGCCGATGGTACGCTCCTCGACGATGACCACGGGCGCGGCAAGCGCGCCGGCCTTGAGCAGCAGCGCGAGATCGTGCGCCTCCTTGCTGCTGAGCCCGGTGGTCTGGAAGCGCTTGCCGAAAACGCCACGGATCGAGGCGATCGAGATCACTTCCTTGATCTCGCGTTGCTCGCGTATCGGCTCGCCCTTGGCGTTGTAGTTGGTGACGACCTCGCGCTCTTTGTACAGCACCGCCATGGGCTTGCCGACGTTCTTCTCGGTGAACGCGAACATGCGCTTGGCCCCGGGCCCGTCCAGCGTCACGCTGACCGCCGGGCCGCCGTTCTCGTCGACGGTGGCCGCCGCATCGACGAGGTTGTCACCGCCGGCGATGACCTCGCGCTTGAGCAGCACCGGCCGTTTACCGTCACGGGTGTAGAACAGCTCGGTTCCGACCGGCACGATGCCGGTGCTCGCCGCGGTGTACGGGTCTTCCTCGGCGACCGCGCGATATTCCAGCGTCGCCGTCGCACCGAGCAGCTCCTTGACCCGCGTCGTGTCCTGCACGCCCGGCAGCTGGACGACGATACGGTCGGCCCCTTGGCGCTGCACCAGCGGCTCGGCGACGCCGAGCTGGTTCACGCGGTTGCGCAGCGTCGTCAGGTTCTGCTGCACGGCGAAGTCGACGATGCGCTTGGTTTCCGCCTCCGACAGCCTCACCTGCAGCGACAGCGGCGCATCGGGCGGTACGCTCAGATCGTATTCCGGGAAGTCTTTGGCGATCGCGCGCCGCGCCGCTTCGAGCCGCTCGGCGTTGGCGAACTCGAGCACGCCGGCGTCACCGACCTGTCGGCGCGCGCTGTAGCGGATGTTCTGCTTGCGCAGCAGCGCCGGTACGTCTTCGACGATGCGCTCGACCGCGCGCTTGCGCACGTCCTCGACGTCGACCTCGAGCAGGAAGTGCACGCCGCCGCGCAGATCCAGGCCGAGGTTCATCGGCTTGGCGCCGAGGTCGCGCAGCCACTGCGGCGTCTTGGGCAACAGGTTCAACGCGACCACGAAGCCGCGACCGAGCTCCCGGCGCAGCGCGTCTGCCGCGGCGAGCTGTACCGACTCGTCTTCGAGTCGCACGATCCAGCGCCCTTCCTCGGCACCGTTGCTGAGCGCGCGGATTCCAGCCTCGCCGAGGACGCGCTCGATCTGCTCGCCCAGCGTCGGCGGTGGCACGTCGCCGTTGGCCATCGAGATCTGCACCGCCGGATCGTCACCGTACAGATTGGGCGCGGCGAACAGTACGCCGAAGATCGCCGAGGCGATCAGGACCAGATATTTCCAGAGCGGGAACGGTTTCATAGTCGGCATCGCGGTCCGCGGCGGACCAGGCCTGCGTGGCAGTGGGTCCACCCGGGGCGGACCTCTGCGGGAAATGCGTCAAAGCGTCTTGAGCGTGCCCTTGGGCAGGACCGTCGCCACCGAAGCTTTCTGGATCTTGATGTGGACGTTGTCGGCGACCTCGACCGACAGATATGCCTCGCCGATGTCGACGATCTTGCCGGCGATGCCGCCGCTGGTGACGACTTCGTCACCCTTGACCAGCTTGCTCAGCATGTCGCGATGCTCGCGGTTACGCTTCATCTGCGGGCGGATCAGCATGAAATAGAACAGCACCACCAGCAGGATCAGTGGCAGGAACTGCATCAGGACACTGGGCTGCTGCTGTGCCGCCGCCTGCGCATGGGCGGGGCTGATAAACAAATCCAGCACGGGAAAGGCTCCGGAAACGGGCTTGGGTGGAACGAGGGGGCGGATTATGCCACGGGGCGCAGTCGCCCCCGGCCTACGCCGGCCGGCGCCCGCTCGCCCGACCGATGCCCTGGTAGTCGAAGCCGAGTTCGGCCAGTGCCGCCGGATCGTACAGATTGCGCCCGTCGAAGATCGCCGGCCGCCGCATCCGCGCCTTGATCAGCGCGAAGTCCGGACTGCGGAACTGGCGCCATTCGGTGACCAAGGCCAGGGCGTCGGCCCCCTCGCAAGCGGCCTCGGCGCTGTCCGCCAGCACCAGATCGGCGCGCTCGCCGTAGATGCGGCGGGTGGCATCCATCGCGACCGGATCGTACGCGCGCACCACGCCACCGGCGGCCCAGATCGACTCCATCAGCACCCGGCTCGGCGCCGCGCGCATGTCGTCGGTATTCGGCTTGAACGCCAGCCCCCAGAGCGCGATGGTCTTGCCGGCAACACCGCCCAGATAGGCGTCGATGCGCTCGAACAGCAGGTGCTTCTGGCGTTCGTTGGCGGCCTCGACCGCCGCCAGCACGCCAAGGTGCTGGCCGACCTCCTCGCCGCTGCGCTGCAGCGCCCGAACGTCCTTGGGAAAGCACGACCCGCCATAGCCGCAGCCGGCGTACAGGAAGTGAAAGCCGATACGCGGGTCCGAGCCGATGCCGCGGCGCACCGACTCGATGTCGGCGCCGACCTTCTCGGCGAGCAGCGCCAGCTCGTTCATGAAGCTGATGCGCGTCGCCAGCATCGCGTTGGCGGCGTACTTGGTCAGCTCGGCTGACTCGATGTCCATCGCCATCAGCCGGTCGTGATTGCGATTGAACGGCGCGTACAGCGTGCGCATCAGATCCAGCGCGCGCGCGCTGTCGGTGCCGACGATGATGCGGTCGGGCCGCGTGAAGTCCTCGACCGCAGCGCCTTCTTTGAGGAACTCCGGATTGGCGACGACGTCGAACTCGATCGTCGCGCCGCGCGCCTGCAGCGCCCGTGCCACCGCTGCGCGCACCTTGCGCGCGGTGCCGACCGGTACCGTCGATTTGGTGCAGATCGCGCGATAGCCGTTCATGTGCTCACCGATGGTGCGCGCGACCTCAAGCACGTGCTGCAGGTCGGCCGAGCCATCTTCCTGCGGCGGCGTGCCGACCGCGATGAAGATCAGCTCGCCGTGCGCGACGCCGTCGGCGGCATCGGTGGTAAAGCGCAGACGACCGGCGCGCGCGTTTCGCGTCAGCAGCGCATCGACGCCCGGCTCGTAGAACGGGCAATGGCCGGACTGCAGCATCGCCACCCGCTCGGGGTCGACATCGATGCAGACCACGCGGTTGCCCGCATCCGCCAGACAGGCGGCGGTGACCAGACCCACATAGCCCGACCCGAAAACCGTCACATTCATGTGTTGATGACCTCGATGCTGTGCAGGACAGTCATGCCCCGCGGTGATGTACCCCGGTCAAGAGCGGTGATAGCCGCGATACTAGTCGACGAAGCGCGCCAGGCCGGTCTCGATCGGCGTCGACGGTGCGAAGCCGGTATCGCGCATCAGCGCGTCGACATCGGCGTAGGTGCGATGCACGGCGCCCGGCAACATTGGGCGCAGGACCTCGCGCGCCGTGCGGCCGGTGAGCCGATCCAGAATCGCGATGAAGTCGAGCAGCTCAACTGGCTGATGGTTGCCGATGTTGTACAGCCGGTGCGGCGCGCGGCTGCGTCCGAGCACTGGCGGATCGCCGGTCCACAACGGATCGCGCGCCGGTGGACGGTCGAGCGTGCGCAACACGCCGTCGATGATGTCCTCGACATCGGTGAAGTCTCGCGCCATCTCGCCGTTGTTGAAGACCTCGATCTTCCGGTCCTCGGACAAGGTCATGGTTAAGCTGCAGTAGGTCATGTCCTGCCGCCCCCAGGGGCCGTATACGCTGAAGAAGCGGCCCGGTCGCCGCGATCGCACAAAGGTCCGCGTCGGCATGCGCCATCGCCTCGTTGGCCCTCTTGGTCGGGCGTACAGGCTCACCGGATGGTCGGCCGGATCGGTCACCCAGAGGTGCACGCGGGTGTTGGCGCCATACACCGAACTCGACGAGGCGCAGACCAGGTGCTGCGGCGGCTGCTGGCGGCAGCCTTCGAGCAGATTGGTAAAGCCGAGCAATTTGCGGTCGATGCAGGCTCGCGGATGGGTCAGCGAATCGCGCACGCGGCCTGCGCCGCCAGATGCACCACGGCGTCGGGCCGGCTCCGTACGAATAGCGCGAGCAGCGCGTGCGCATCGGCCATATCGAGCTGCTCGAAGGCGCAGCGCTCGGGCGGTGTGGAGCCCCACGAATCCGGCGACGACAGTCAGCACAATGTTCATGGCGGGCGATTGTACGAAGCATCGGCTGTCATTGGCCTGTCACGCGCCGTCGTTACCCTTCACGGCCCTCGAAAGCCGCTCATGCATCCGGTTGAGGGCCGCGGGCGGTCTCGGTGCGATCGTAGCGGCCTGCATCCGCCAGCCAACCGCACCGCCATGTCGCCCATCCAGCACACCCTGCCCCTGTCCGCCGCGCTGCTGCTCGCCGCCTGCAGCGACAGCGCGCCGCTCAACGTCGACGCCGGCCCGGCGCCGGCGCCTTCGAGCGCCAAGGTCCGCTTCATCGCGATCGGCGACCCAGGCACTGGCAGCGCCAACCAGTTTGCCGTCGGGGCGGCGATGGCGCAGGTCTGCGAGACCCGCGGTTGCGACTTCGTCGTTGAGCTCGGCGACAACATCTATGTCTCGGGTGTCAGCGGCATCTACGACGAGCAGTTCGAGACCAAGTTCGAGCAGCCGTACGCCGCGCTCGACGTGCCGTTCTTCCTGGTACTCGGCAATCACGACAACAGCCGCGGCCCCGGCGAGGGCTCGGACAATCGTCGCGGCGACTTCCAGGTCGACTACCACTACCGCAGCGACCGCACGTCGGATAAGTGGAACATGCCGGCGCGTTACTACACCTTCACCGCGCCACTGGGCAGCGAAGCGCCGCTGGTCGAGTTCTGGGGCCTGGACTCTAATCCGCTCGCAGCGATCGTCCCCGACCCCGACCCGGCCTGGTTCTGGCCGACCTACGGCGCGGCGCAACTGCAGTGGCTGCAGGAGACCTCGCGGGCCAGCCGCGCGCGCTGGAAGATCGCGATGAGCCACCACCCGTATCTGTCGAACGGCCTACACGGCAACGCCGGCAGCGCCGACGGCACCAATCCGCTGGTCCCGGGGACGATCAGCGCACAGCCGTGGAAGGAGTTCGTCGAGGCCGGCATCTGCGCCGAAGGCTTCGACCTGCACCTGCAGGGTCACGACCACGACCTGGAATGGATCAAGCCGCAGCCGCAGTGCGGCGACACGCATTTCATCGTGTCCGGTGCCGCCGACTCGCCGCGCGGATTCGGTGACGCCGAGCGCAACGAGGTCTTCTACCAGCAGGACCAGGTGCTCGGCTTCTTCTGGTTCGAGATCGGCCACGATGCGCTGCTCGGCGCGGTCTACCAGCTCGACGATAACGGACAGCCACAGGTCGCCTTCGAGAAGACGCTGGTCAAGTGAGAGCCGCGGCTCTGACGCTGGCGCTGCTGCTCGTCGCCTGCGGCGGTGAGCGCGTCAGCGACCCGCAGACCGGCATCTCGCTGCGCGTGCCGGACGGCTGGCAGGTGCAGACCGGCATTCTCGGCATGGCGCTGTGGGCGCGTCCGCGCTTGGGTTCGTGCCCCGGCACCCAAGTCAGCGTCACGCGCCTGCCGCCGGCGCCGGCCGCGATCGACGACGCCGCGCTGCTCGATGACCGCATCCGCCGCTTCGGCTACAACAGCCACGGATTCGAACTGATCGAACGCGATGGCTTGCGCGCCGAGCTGCGCCACCGCCAGGGCAGCGTCGCGCAACAGGTGCTGCTGCAGGTGCACCGGCACGACGACGCGCTGGATCTGGTCGTCGCCGCCGCCGACCCGGGCTGCTTCGAGACAATGCGCCACAGCCTTCGGCGCATCGCCGACTCGTACCGCGCCTCGTCGTGACCCCGGCTACAGCGGCGCCAGCCATGGCGAGCCGTCATCGTAGACGCGGTTTTGCGCGGCGAGGCCGGTGTCCACATCTTCGATGCGCTTGAGCACGCGCCGCGGCGGTGCGATCGGCGCTTCGCGGCCGCGGGCGAAATCCTGGGCCAGAACCTTGACGCGATAGGCGCGATTGAGCGCGTCGGCGCGCTCGGCGCTGGGTAGCAACAGCCAAGCCAGATCGCGATCGCCACCGATCGCGGCGCGGCGCACTTCGGCCTCGTCGAGCGTACCGTCGGCGTGCCAGAAGCGGCGCAGCAGCTCGTCGTTGGCCAGGAACTCGTCGCCGCCGCGTGCGCGCCGGAAGTAGGTCAGTACCTCCGGATCGGCATGGCCGAGCTGCGCAGTGTCGAGCTGTCCGCGCAGATCCTGCGGCGCCCAGCCGGCGCTACCGGGCAGTTTGCGCGCGAAGCTGAAGCTACCATCGACGGTCACGCCAAGGTTACTGTGGCAGCCCATGCAGAACTGCTGCTCGGCGTGGGTCTGCACGCGCAGGCGCCCGTCGGCGTCCTCGATGAAACCCTGATAGCGCCAGCCGAAGTCGTTGGTCAGCCCCGCTAGCGGCGTACCGGCGAAGCGCGGCAGCAGGCCGGCGGCCTTCTCGCGCGCCTCCTCGGCGTAGGCGGCGGCGACTTCCTCGTCGGTCAGCATCCGCCACTTGCGCGCGTAGCGCAGCTCGCGCACGCGTCGGCTGCGCGCACCGGGCTGGTCGAGGTCCAGATAGCGCAGGCTGTGCAGGAACTCCGTGCCCTGCGGATATAGACCCACGACCAGCGCGATGTCGGAAGCGGCACCGGCGTAGCGCGCGGGCAGGCGGACGATGCGCCGGGCGATACCGAGTTCGCCGTCGGCGTCGAGATCGACGCCGATCAGGCGCTCGTCCACCGCCTCGACTTCGCGCTCGACGCCTTGCGGCGAGGCGATCGCGGCTTCGAGCAAGGCCAGGTTGAGCCGGTACACGGCGCGGCTATCGCGCCCTTCGCGGTCGCGCCGGAACGCCGGAGGCAGCCGTATCCAGACATCGTTGGCCGTGCCATTGGTCGGCCAGAACGTGCCCGGGGAGGGCTTGAAGCGCAGCGCGCGCCAGCCGCTGCCATCAAGAGCGAAGCCCTGATCGTCGACGCCGCGGTGCAGATCGAGGTCGGGCACAAAGCCGGGATACTCCAATCTTGCCGCCAGCGCTGTGCGCAGGGGCGTGTAGTTGTCGGCCGCGATCCACGCATCCATGTCTTCGGTTGAGAATGCCGCGGCCTGCTCGCGCCGGTCGATGAACAGTGCGGTCCAGCCGTTGTCCATCGCCGCATCGCTGAAGGCGTATTCGCGCTGCAGGTCGACGGTGTCGGCGCGATTGCGACCCTGTCCGGCGGTGTGGCAGGTCCAGCACGGATTGGCGCCGTCGGCGGTGTCGGTGTAGCAGGCGGCCGGAATCACCGCTTCGAGATTGTCGATGCGCCCGGTGCTGACCCAGGCCGCGGCCAGCGGATCGTATTCGGGCATCGGCGCCGACGCGCGCTCGCAGGCGCCAAGGGCTAGCGGCAGAAGCAGCAGAATCGTCGGCGGATGGCGCATGAGCTACGCATTGTAGGCCGGATCGGCTGGGCGGTTTCGCGCGCAAACCGTGTGCTAGCCTTACGCCCCCGTTTTCGTCCCGCTTCATCAGGATCCCTCGATGGCCAGTTACCAAGCGCCACTGCGCGAGATCGACTTCGTCCTCAACGACGTGCTCAAGGTCGGCCGGCTGGCCGAGCTCGCCGAGTTCAGCGACGCCACGCCAGATACGCTGTCGGGACTGATCGCGGAGGCGGCGAAGCTGATCGAGGAAAAGCTCGCGCCGCTCAACGCCGTGTCCGACGCTAAGGGCTGCAAGCTCGAAAACGGCGAGGTCACCGTACCGGACGGCTTCACCGAGTTCTGGGCGATGTATCGCGACGCCGGCTGGATCGGCATCTCGCAGAAAAAGGAATACGGCGGCGCCAACCTGCCCTACACCCTGGCCAAGGTGCTCGAAGAGCTGCTGTGCTCGGCCAACGTCGCCTTCGCGCTCTACCCCGGCCTGACCCAGGGCTGCTTCGAAGCACTCGAGGCCTCGGCCTCGGACGAGATCAAGCGAATCTATCTGCCGCGACTCGCGACCGGCGAGTGGTCGGGCACGATGTGCATCACCGAGCCACAGGCCGGCTCCGACGTCGGCGCCGCCAAGACCAGGGCCACGCCCAACGGCGACGGCAGCTACCGCATCGACGGCGGCAAGATCTTCATCACCTCCGGCGAGCACCGCATGGCCGACAACATCGTCCACTTCGTGCTCGCGCGCCTGCCGGATTCGCCGCCGGGGGTCAAGGGTCTGTCGACCTTCGTCGTGCCCAAGTATCTGGTCAACCCCGACGGCTCGCTGGGCGCGCGCAACGGCGTGCGCGTGCAGTCGATCGAGCACAAGATGGGCATCAACGGCTCGGTCACCTGCGTGCTGAACTTCGACAACGCCCAGGGCTGGATCGTCGGCGCCCCCAACCAGGGCATCCAGAACATGTTCGTGATGATGAACCTGGCGCGCATCATGGTCGGCTTCCAGGGCCTGGGCCAGTGCGAGCTGGCGACGCAGAACGCGATCCGCTACGCGCGCGAGCGCAAGCAGGGCAAGGCCTTCAACGGCAAGTCCGAGATCATCGAGCACCCCGACGTGCGCCGCATGCTGCTGCAGATGAAGGCGACCACCGAAGGTGCGCGCGTGCTCGCCTACGAAACCGCGATGTACGTCGATCTGGCCCGCCATCACCCGGATGCGAGCGTGCGTGAAGCCGCGCAGGACTGGGTCGATCTGAACACGCCACTGGTCAAGGCGTTTTGCACCGATGCCGCGGTCGAGCTCGGTTCGCTCGTGATCCAGGTCTACGGCGGTCACGGCTACATCAAGGAACACGGCGTCGAACAGATCCTGCGCGACGCCAAGATCCTGTGCCTGTACGAGGGCACCAACGGCATCCAGGCCATGGACTTGGTGCGGCGCAAGCTGATGCTGCACAACGGCCGCCTGCCCGGGCGCTTCTTCGCCGCGGTCAAGGCCGACCTCGATGGCGCTCCGGATGCGCTTGGCGCACCGCTTTCGGCCGCGCTCGATGCGCTGGAGCGCACGACGCGCTGGGTGCAGGAAACCTATAAGTCCAATCCCGAGGACGCCGCCTTCGGCTGCTGCGACTACCAGCGTGCCTTCGCCCTCACCTACCTCGGCTGGAACTGGCTGCGCATGGCGCGCGCGGCAGAGAAGACCGGCGACGCCGCCTTCGCCAAGACCAAGCGCGTCACCGCCGAATACTTCGCCACGCGCCTGCTTTCGCAGGTGCCGGCGCTGCTCGGCAATGTGCGCGAGAGCGCAGCGTCGATCATGGCGCTCGACGCATCGAGTCTTTGAATCGTCCTTGCACGCCGGAGTGCGCTCATGAGCACGGTTTTCGATTTCCAGGCCAAGACCATCGACGGCCGAATGCAGAAGCTCGACGCCTATGCGGGCAAGGTCCTGCTGATCGTCAACGTCGCCAGCAAATGCGGTTTCACCCCGCAGTACAAGGGTCTGGAAGCCCTGTGGCGCAAGTACAAGGATCGGGGCCTGGTGGTGCTCGGCTTTCCCTGCGACCAGTTCGGTCATCAGGAACCGGGTGACGAGAACGAGATCAAGAACTTCTGCTCGCTGAACTACGACGTCAGCTTTCCGATGTTCGCGAAGATCGAGGTCAACGGCGCGAACGCGCACCCTCTGTACCGTCACCTCAAGGGCGAGGCGCCGGGCATCCTCGGCAGCGAAGCCATCAAGTGGAACTTCACCAAGTTTCTCGTCGGCAAGGACGGCAAGGTGGTCAAGCGCTACGGCTCGATGGACACCCCCGAGAAGATCGAGGCGGACATCGCCCGGCTACTGTAAGGGGCGCACGACGGCGTAAAGCAAAAGGCCGCATCGCTGCGGCCTTTTTGCTGCCTTGCCGAAGCGGAGTCAGATCCGCCCTTTTTGCTTGAGGAAAGCGAGCAGCTGCTCGACCGACTGCTCGACCGACAGTGCGCCGGTGTCCAGCACCAGGTCGGGCTTCTCCGGCGCCTCGTAGGGCGAGTCGATGCCGGTGAAGTTCTTGATCTGGCCGGCGCGCGCCTTCTTGTATAAGCCCTTGGGATCGCGGCGCTCGCACACGTCCAGCGAAGCGTGCACATAAACCTCGAAGAACTCGCCGGGCGGCATGATGCGGCGCACCAGCTCGCGGTCGGCGCGAAACGGTGAAATGAACGCCGTCAGCACGATCAGACCCGCGTCGGCGAACAGCTTGGCGACCTCGCCGATACGGCGGATGTTCTCGACGCGCTCGGCGTCGGAGAAACCCAGATCCTTGTTCAGGCCGTGGCGGATGTTGTCGCCGTCGAGCAGGTAGCTGTGATAGCCGCGTCGGTAGAGCTCGCCCTCCAGCGCATTGGCGACGGTGGACTTGCCGGCACCGGATAGGCCGGTGAACCAGATCACGCAGGGCTGCTGCTTCTTTTGCTGCGCACGCTCGGCGCGGGTGACGTTGTGGGGATGCCAGACGACGTTGGTGGCTTTGACGGTCGGTTCCAAGGTTCGTGCTTCCTGATGGCGTGGACGGGCGGCACGCAAGGTTACGGATGCGCGGCGCCTTTCGCCACTCGCGCCGCGACGGCGGAAGGGGAACCAGTGCGCGCCACAAGTGATTCTTCTCATATTGGGGATATGACCGAAACTGTCACGAAAAATGGCTCAATGCGCACGTCTTAACGCCAATAACGCTGCATTTTCGGCCTTCATCACTTGATCTTCATCGTCATTCAACCAATTCACTATCAAATACTTATCGTATATTTGATATACTCCGTTGGTTCCCGCCGTCGGCTTATGTCGGCGCGCTCCATATTTCGCACCACGGAGATCGCGCATGCTGCTTGCCACCGATCTGGACGGCACGTTCCTCGCCGGGTCCGCCGAGGACCGGCTTCGCCTGTATCAGTTGATCAACTCCCACCCGGACATCCGACTGGCCTACGTCACCGGCCGCGGACGCGAATCGGTCCTGCCGCTGCTTTCGGACCCGACCCTGCCGATGCCGGACTACGTCATCTGCGACGTCGGCGCCACCGTCGTCGACGGCCCGACGCAGCAGCCGATCCAGCCGATACAGTCGCAGATCGACGCGATCTGGCCCGGCGATCAAGTCGTGCTCGAAGCGCTATCAGGCTTCGCCGGCATCGAGCGTCAGGATGTCCCGCAGGAGCGGCGCTGCTCGTTCTACTGCACCGCGGACGCGATCAGCGATGACTTCCGCAAGGCCGTCGAGGCGCTCGGCTGCGATCTGCTGTACTCGGCCAGCCGCTATCTCGACGTTTTGC
Organism: Sinimarinibacterium thermocellulolyticum; assembly: GCF_040327995.1. Classification (NCBI taxonomy): domain Bacteria; kingdom Pseudomonadati; phylum Pseudomonadota; class Gammaproteobacteria; order Nevskiales; family Nevskiaceae; genus Sinimarinibacterium; species Sinimarinibacterium thermocellulolyticum. Next base: position 26,107 of record NZ_JBEPIJ010000012.1, read on the forward strand.
CGCGTGGCGTCAACAAGGGCTCGATGCTCAAGCGCCTGGTCGAGCAGATCGGCATCGATGCGCAGGACGTGCTCGTCGCCGGCGACACGCTCAACGATCTGGCGATGTTCCAGCACGGCTTCAAAGGCGTCTGCGTCGGTCACTCGGAGCCCGCGCTGCTCGAGGCCACGGCCGGCAACACGCGCGTTTTGCACGCGGCACGACCGGGCTGTGGCGGCATCCTGGACGCGATCGAGCACTTCGGATTTCTCGGCGCGCGCAGCATGCAGCAGCACCTGCCGCCGTCCCGGGAACCCGGTCGCTCCGATCTGCTGATCGTCTATCACCGTCTGCCCTACGAGGAGGTCGTCGAGAACGGCGAGATCAAACGGCGTCGGCCGCTGTCGCCCAACGGCATCATCCCGACGCTGATGAGCTTCTTCGGCGAGGGCCGCAACGGCTCCTGGGTCGCCTGGTCGGTTCGCGATCCCAAGCGCGGACCGTTCGAGGACTACACCCAGGTCGACGGCGAACGCTACCCGAACCTGACCGTCTCGCGCGTGCCGCTGAGCAAGCAGGACGTCGACGTCTTCTACCGACAGTTTTCGAAGGAAGCGTTCTGGCCGCTGCTGCACACCTTCTGGGAGCGCGCGCGCTTTCGCGACGATCACTGGCAGGTGTTCCTGCGCGTGAACCGCGCCTTCGCCGAGCGCGTCGCGCGCGACGCCGCGCACGGCGCCACCGTGTGGCTGCACGACTACAACCTGTGGATGACGCCGGCGGTGCTGCGCGAACTGCGTCCAGACCTGAAGATCGCCTTTTTCCACCACACCTACTTCCCGTCCGCCGACGTCTTCAACGTGGTGCCGTGGCGGCGGCAGATCATCGCCAGCCTGCTGCAGTGTGACTACATCGGCTTTCACATCCCGCGCCAAGTCGAGAACTTCGTCGACGTGGTGCGCGGCACGATGCCGATGCGCGTACTCGAAGAGACCTCGGCGGCGCCGCGCTTCCTCACCTACGGCTGCGCGGTGGGCCTCGACCGCTATGCCACCTGCATCGAGGCCGGCCACCGCGTCGTGCGCCTCGGCGCGCATCCGGTCGGGCTCGACGTCAAGCGCATCGACGAAACGCTGCAGCGCGACGACATCCGCCAGCGCATGGAACTGCTGCGCGCAGAGCTCGAAGGCACGCGCGTGCTGCTCTCGGTCGAGCGCCTCGACTTCACCAAGGGTACGCTCGAAAAGTTGCTGGCCTTCGAGAAGCTGCTCGACGCCCATCCAGAGCTGCAGGGCAAGATCACCTTGATCTCGATCTGCGTGCCGGCGGCGCGCGAGATGACGATCTACCGCACGCTGCAGACGCAGATCGAGCAGGTCGTCGGTCGCATCAACGGCCGTTTCTCACGCGTGGGCTGGACACCGGTGCAGTTCTTCTTCCGCGCGGTGCCGTTCGAGGAGCTGCTCGCCTACTACGCGATGACCGACGTGATGTGGATCACACCGCTGCGTGATGGGCTCAATCTGGTCGCCAAGGAGTTCGTCGCCGTGCAGGGCCTCACCGGCGGCCGCGGCGTGCTGGTGCTGTCCGAGTTCGCCGGCGCCGCGGCCGAATTAAAGGGCGCGATCCTGACCAATCCGCACGACCCCGAGGATCTGGTGCAAGCCTGCTATCTGGGCCTGAACATGGGGCGCGCCGAGGCGCGTGCGCGGCTGCGGCAGTTGTTCGACATCGTGCAGCACTACGACAACCGTCGCTGGGCCGACGAGTTCCTCGCCGCGGTCGACACGCCGCTGCCGAACCCGGACGCCGACGCGGCGCGTCAGGCGTCGTGACGAAACTTCCCTAGCGGAACACCCAGACCATCAGCGCGGTGACGGCGACCAGCACGCTGGCGCCCAGACGCACATCCAGCGTCGCGACGACGCCGGCGGCGCGCACCGTCGCCGCCATCTGCGCCGCGCCGGCGCGATCGCGCGCGCCGAGCAGCCACTGCCAGCAGCCGCAGGCGATGACGGTGGCGGCGAACAGCAGGCCGGCGACGATGGTGAAGTGCACCTCGTGCCAGCCGGCGAGCGCGCCGACAAAGCCGGCGAGACTGAGCGCATGCCCGGTGAGCGTGCCGTACAGCGCCGCGCGCGCGCCCATGTGCGTGTACAGGCCGAGCAGGAACACCGCGACCAGTGGCGGCACCACGTAGGAGAAGGTCTGCTGCAGGTAGGCGAACAGCCCCGGAAAATGATCGATCATCGGCGCCCAGATCGCCGCCAGCGCCACCAGCACGAAGACGCAGACGCGACCGAACCGGGCGAGCTGCACCGTGCTGATGCCGGGCCTCCTCGGTTGCACGAAATCGACCATGATCAGCGTCGACGCCGAGTTCAGCGTCGAGTCCACGCTCGACATGATCGCGGCGAGCAGGCCGGCGAGGATCAGGCCGGACAGGCCGATCGGCGCAAAGTCCGCGACCAGGCGCGGGTATACCGTGTCGGCGCGTTCGAGGTCGGTATACAGCGCGCTCGCCATCACCCCCGGCAGCACCATCAAAAACAGCGGCAGCTGCTTGAGCCAGGCGGCGAGCAACGCGCCGCGTCCGGCGGTGCGCGCGTCGCGGGCGCCGAGCAGGCGCTGCGAGACGTACTGGTTCATGGTCCAGTAGTAGAAGCCGAGGATCGGTAGGCCGATCAGCGTGCCCAGCCACGGCAGGGCCGGATCGTCGAGCGGGCGGATCAGCGACAGCTTGTCCGGCTCGACGCGAGCGACCAGCGTCGACCACGAGTAGTCGAACTCGCCGAACACCAGGATCGTCAGCGTCAGTGCACCACCGAGCAGCACCAGTGCCTGGATCACGTCGGTGTAGGCCACGGCGCGCAGACCACCGGCGGCGGTGTACAGACCGGCGAACACCGCCAGCGCCGCGCAGGTCGGTGCCAGCGTCAGCGCCGGGAAGAACAGTTTGAGCACCAAGGCACCGGCGTACAGGCTGCCGGCCGTGTCGAGTACCAGGCTGAGAAACAACGTGATCGCCGACAGGTACTTGCGCATTGCCGGGCTGAAGCGGCGGCCGAGCCATTCGGGCATCGTCGTCACCCGTGCCTTGATCAGCATCGGCGCGATGAACACCGCGGTGAACGCCAGCACCAGCGCCGCCATCCATTCGTAGTTCGCGACCGAGATGCCGCTCTCCCAGGCCGCGCCGGGCAGACCGATCAGCGTCGTCGACGAGATGTTCGACGCGAACAGCGAGAAGCCGACCACGCCGACGCCGAGCGAACGCCCGGCGAGGAAAAGATCGTCGGCATCGGGCGAGGTGCGCGTCACGCGCAGGGCGATGGCTACGATCACGACGAAGTAGGCCGCGAGCACGGCGTAGTCGAGGGCGTGCAGTGAAGCCACGTCGCAACTCCCAGCGTGAATGCGCGGGAAAGGACACCATCTGAAGCGCGATCGGTCAACCCAAGGCAACGGTTCAGAACCTATCTGGCACCATAGCTGCCGCTCACGAAGAAGAACTCATGCTCACCGTCGTCACTTCGATCTCCTCACTGCTGCTCGGCGCCGCGCTGCTGCTGGTCGGCAACGGTCTGATCGGCACGCTGCTGGCGCTGCGCGCCTCCGCCGAAGGCTTCTCCGACGGCGTCATCGGCCTGATCATGTCGGCCTACTTCGTCGGCTTTCTGTCCGGCACCTGGGTTGCGCCGCGCGCGGTGATGCGCGTCGGTCACATCCGCGCGTTCGCGATGTTCGCCGCGGTCGCCTCCGCCGCCGCGATCCTGCACGCGCTGATCGTCGATCCGCTCGCCTGGGGCGCGCTGCGCGTACTCGTCGGCTCCTGTCTGGTCGGCCTGTACATGGTCATCGAGAGCTGGCTCAACGTGCTCGCGCCGGGCGAGCGCCGCGGCAAGGTGTTCGCGACCTACATGGCGGTGAACTTCATTGCGCTGGCGATCGGCCAGAACCTGATCCGCCTGTACCCGCCGACCGGTTTCGAGCTGTTCGGCATCGTCGCGATGCTACTGGCGCTGTCGCTGGTGCCGATCGCGGCGACGCGCATCAGCCAGCCGGCGCCGGTGCGCCAGCCGCGCGTGCGCCTGCGCCGCCTCTACGCCGCGTCACCGTCCGCGATCATCGGCGCCTTCGGTTCGGGGCTGGCGATGAGCGCGTTCTGGGGGCTCGGCCCGGTGATGGCGCAGCGTCTGGGCTTCGACGCCGGGGGCATCGCGGCGCTGATGACGGCAACCATCCTCGGCGGTGCGGTGATCCAGTGGCCGGTCGGCGCGGTCTCCGACCGCCATGACCGCCGTGTCGTGCTCGCCGCCGTGATGGCGCTGGCCTGCACCTTCGCGCTGCTGGCGTTTGCGATGAGCGCGCTCGGCCTGTGGCCTCTGCTGGTGGCGATGTTCGTGTTCGGCGGCCTCGCCTTCACCGTGTACCCGGTCAGCATCGCGCTGGCCAACGACTTTCTGGCGCCGGAAGAGATCCTGCAGGGCGCTAGCAGCATGCTGCTGGTCCACGGCATCGGCGCGGCGATCGGGCCGACGCTTGCCGGTCTGCTGATGGATCTGGCCGGGCCGCGCGGCCTGCTGCTGCACTTCGCGCTCATCCACGCCGCGCTGACCGCACTGGTGTGGTGGCGCTACCAGCGCTCAGGCACGGTCAACGTCCCGCAGGCGCATTTCGAGCCGATGATCCGCACCTCGCCCGCCGCACTTGAAATGATCGCGCCGGAGACGCCCGCCGCGGCCGACGCGCCCACCGAGCCTCGGACTTAAGGCGCAGAAGCACAGCGGCTCGTTGCGCCGTCGATCACGCCATCTTCCGCGCGCTGCGCGAAGACAAAGGCCCTGCTCGCGCTTGAGCAGCTCGGCGAAAAGACTTAAAAACGCTCGGAATGCCGCCCCGCCGCAACGGATGCCCAGTTCCTCGAACCCCGACACGCCGGACACGGTCGATCGGCTGATTGCCCGCCTGTACCGCTCGGCACTGTCGGTGTCGGCGGAGGGCTATCGCGCCTGGGCCTTGCGGCAGTTGCAGACGGTCTTGCCTTGCGACGGCGCGCTCTGGGGCAGCGGCGTCGCCAGCCACATGCGCTTTCACTCGGTGACCGTGATCGGCCTGCCGCCCGAGTTTCCACAGGTGCTCGAAGCGACCACCGCGATCAATCCGCTGATCCCGCGCATCCTGCAGAACCTCGACACGCCGGTGGACATGTCAAGCGTGCTGCCCGACAAGGCGTTCTTCTCGTCCGAGATCTACGCCAGGGCATTCAAGCCCTACGGCATCACGCGGATTCTCTCGACCGGCCATCTCGACCCGCGTTCGGGTCTGTACTCGCTGCTGACCTTGTACCGGCGCGACCGCGAGCAGCGTTTCAGCGAGATCGAGAAAACCACGCAGAAGCGTCTGACCTTTCACCTGTTCAACGCCGCCTCGCACGCCTTCTTCCTGCACCTGGCGAAAACCCATGCCGAACGCCCGGCCGGTGCCGGCGCCGCGGTCGTCGATGCCAGCGGCGCCTATCACGAGGCCACCGTGCAGTTTCTCGACCTGCTCGACGAGCGCTATCCGCAGCGCGACCCGCAGCGCCTGCCATGGCCGATTCCAGCCGCCGGGCAGACCGCGGCCGAGCGCGACCTGATGGTGCGCTGCGAGCCGCTGGGCGATCTGTTCCTGCTGACGATCTGGCCGGCCGGACCACTCGACCGGCTGACCAGCCGCGAGCGCGAGATCGTCTTTTGCATCGCCCAGGGCCTGTCGTTCAAGGAGGCGGCGAAGAAGATCGGCGTCGCCCCGTCCACCGTCGCCAATCATCTCTACCGCGTCTACCGCAAGCTCGGTGTCTACAGTCGCACCGAGTTGGCGGCCTTGGTGCATCGCAGCGCCAAACCATGACCCACGGGCCGGCACCGCAGCCCGCGCGCTGGCAACTGTTGTGGGCGCGCTGGCGTCACGGGGTCGCGGCGCTGAGCTTCATCGCCGGCGTCGCCAGCTTTGCGCTGATCGAGCGTCAGGAGCGCGTCGCGCAAGCATTGGTGATCCTGCTGCCGCTGTCGTGGCTGCTGCCGATGATCGAGCCGTGGCTGCAGCGTCTGGCCGAGCGCCGGCCGCGGCTGCGCGCTGGCTCGGTCGTGTTCGGCTACGCCGCGCAGACGATTCACCAAGAGTCGCTGTTCTTCACGCTGCCGTTCTTCTTTGCGACCACCGAGTGGCGCTCGCCGCAGGCCGTATTCACCGCGGCGATGATCGCGCTCGCGCTGGTCTCGGTGCTCGATCCGATCTACTACGGCAAGGTCGTGCCACGCCGTGCCGCGCTGTGGGCCTTTCACGCCTGCGCCGCCTTCGTCACCGTGCTCACCGCCGCGCCGATGCTCTGGCATCTGACCACCGCGCAGAGCCTGCAGCTCGGCCTGCTATGCCTGGCCGTGGTCAGCGTGCCGGCCTGGCATGCGCTGCTAGCCTCGTTGCCGGCCGTGCCGCGCGGGCTGGGAGCGCTCGCCCTCGGCGCCCTGCTCGGCTGGGCCGGCTGGCAGGCACGCGTCGCGATCCCGCCGGCGACGCTGTGGGTCGCCGACATGCGCATGACCACGAGCATCGACGTCGCCCGCCGCGAGCCCGGCACCGCAGTGCACAGCATCGACGCCGCCGCGCTCGCCAGCGGCGGGCTCTACGCCTGGAGCAGCATCCGCGTGCCGCGCGGACTGCGCGAGCGCGTCGAACATCACTGGATCCACCGTGGCCGGCTCATCGACGTGATCCCCCTCGAGGTCAGCGGCGGTCGCGAGGCCGGCTATCGCGCGTGGTCTCATAAAACGGCATTCCCCGCCGACCCGCGCGGACGCTGGGAGGTGCGCGTGGTGACCACGAGCGGCCAGCTCATCGGCCACGGCTACTTCACGGTTCGTTAGACTGCGGCGCAGCGGACGCCCTGTCGTCTAAGGGGCGCGGCCTCACCGAGGCCACGGCGGCGGCGGAACCTGGATCAGCCACCGCGGTCGTGAGCGTCGTCGCGGGCCGAGTCGTCCGCATCTGCGGCATCAACCGAGTCTCAAGGAGTCCCATGCGCCTTTCGTCCCGACTGCTGATGGCCCTCTTGGTCCTGCCCGGCCTTGCGCACGCCAACGACCTGATGCGCGTCTACGCGCTCGCCGTGCAGAACGATGCGAGCTTTCGCGCCGCCCGCCACGCGCGCGACGCGGCGATCGAAGCCCGGCCGCAGGCGCGCGCGGCGCTGCTACCGCAGATCGGCGGCAGCTATGGTTACAGCGAATCGCGCGAGAAAGGCACCGAGGCCTTCCAGAATCTGCCGGAGACGCCGATCGACCGTGACTCGACCAATCGCGGCCTGACGATCACGCTCAACCAGGCCGTGTTCGACTGGGCCGCATTCCAGCGCCTGCGCCAGTCCGGCGAACAGGTCGCGCTCGCCAACACCACGCTGCGCAATGCCGAGCAGCAACTGTTGTTGCGCACCGCAGAGGCCTACTTCGCGGTGCTGTCGGCCACCGACGCGCTGCGCTCCTCGCAGGCCGAGCAGCAGGCCGTCGAACGCCAGCTCGAACAGGCGAAGAAGCGCTTCGAGGTCGGCCTGTCGGCGATCACCGACGTGCAGGAAGCGCAGGCGCGCTACGACCTGACCGTCGCCAGAGTCCTCGAGGCCGAGCAGGCGCTGGCCCAGGCACGCGAGGCGCTGACCGAGATCACCGGAGAAGCCACTGCCGGCATCGCCCCGCTGCGCGAGGAGTTCCCCCTGCCTACGCCGCAACCCACCGAAGTCGGCCATTGGGTCGAAGCCGCCAAGCAGGGCAATCTCGACGTGCTGGCCGCGCGCCATGCCGCCGAGATCGCCGCGCGCGGCGTCGACGTCGCCCGCTCCGGCCATCTGCCGACGCTCGGCGCGCAGCTGCAGTACCAGGACTTCACCGCCGAAGGCAGCCGCTTTTCCGGCCAAACCGAGTCCGAATCGGTCACCCTGCAACTGAACGTGCCGATCTTCGCCGGCGGCGCCACGCGTTCGGGCGTGCGCCAGGCGATCGCCACGCGCGAGCAGCGACGCTCGGAACTCGATGCACAGGAGCGCCTGGTCGAGCGCAACACGCGCGACGCCTATCAGGGCGTGGTCACCGGCGCGGCGCGGGTCAAGGCGTTCAAGCAGGCGGTGGTGTCGAGCCGCACCGCACTCCAAGCCAGCGAGACCGGGCTCGAAGTCGGGACACGCACCGCGGTCGACGTGCTCAACGCGCAGCAGCAGCTCTACGCCGCCGAGCGCGACTATCTGCGTTCGCGCTACGACTATCTCTTGGCGGTGCTGCGCCTCAAGGCCGCCACCGGCCGCCTGACCGACGCCGATCTGCGGGAAATCGACCGCCTGTTGATCGAGCGCTGAGCGGTACTAGCCACCACGCGACGGCGGCGCCAACAGGCGCAGCAACACGGCCGCAAGCACAGCGCAGCCGGCGACGACGATGCTCATCGGCACGGCCGTGCCGTCATGCAGGTGGCCGACGGCGGCGCCACCGATGGCCGCGGCGGCGAACTGCAGCATGCCCATGCCGGCGGCGGCGAGCCCGGCCTGGGTACCAAAGGGCGCCATCGCCATCGCAGTCGCGTTGGCAAAGACCAGACCGAGCGCGCTGACGCACAGGAACAGCGGCAGCGCGACACCGGCCAGTCCCGCCGTGCGCGTCACCGCCGCCAGCGCCATCAGCAAGGCGAAACCGGCGTGGGCGCAGAGCCCCCAGCGCAGCACGCGGTCGGGGCTCCAGCGGTCGAGAAACCAGCCGTTGCACTGCGAGACGAGCACGAAGCCGGCGGCATTGCCGCCGAACAGCCAGCCGAACTGCGCCGCCGGCACGCCGAAGACCTCGATGAACACGAAGGGTGCGCCGGAGATGTACGAGAACATCCCGGCGCTGGCGAGACCGCCGGCCAGGGCATAGCCCATGAAGCGCCGGTGTCCGAGCAGGCCAGCGTAGGCGCGCAGCACGCACCCGATGCGGATCGGCGCGCCACGCACGGCCAGGGTTTCGCTCAGGCCGCGATAGGCCATAGCCCAGCAGCCGGCACCGAACAGCGCCAAGGCGAAGAAGATCGCGCGCCAGCCACTGATACCCAGCAACTGCCCGCCGACCAGCGGCGCGAGGATCGGCGCGACACCCATGACCAGCACCAGCGAGGCGTAGATGCGCGCGGTATCGGTGGGGTCGAAGCGGTCGCGCACCATCGCCCGCGTGATCACCATGCCCGCGCAGCCGCCGAGCGCCTGCAGCAGCCGGCTCGCGATGAGCATCTCGATCGTCGTTGCCAGCGCACACAGCAGCGACGCCAGCGTGTACAGCGCAAGCCCGACCAGCAGCGGCCGGCGGCGGCCGTAGCGATCGGCGATGGGTCCGTACATCGACTGACCCAAAGCCAGACCGACGAAGTAGATCGACAACGTGAACTGCACCCGTGCCGTATCGACGCCGAACTCGGCCTGTAGCGTCGGCAGCGCAGGCAGGTACATGTCGATGGTCATCGGCCCGATCGCGATGATCGTGCCGAGCATCAGCACCCAGCGCCGCCGGGTGGCGGCGTCCATCGCCGTGCGCGGTTCGTTCACGATACCGCCGCGCTCATGCCTCCGGCCTCATCGAGGGGAAAAGCAAAACGTCACGAATGCTCGGCGAATCGGTCAGGAACATCACCAGTCTATCGATGCCGATGCCGACGCCGGCGGTCGGCGGCAGGCCGTACTCGAGCGCGCGGATGTAATCGGCGTCATAGACCATCGCCTCGTCGTCGCCGGCGTCCTTGGCCGCAGCCTGCGCCCTGAAGCGCGCAGCCTGGTCGTCGGCGTCGTTGAGCTCGGAGAAACCGTTCGCCACCTCACGTCCGCCGACGAAGAACTCGAAGCGGTCGGTCACCTCGGGGTTTGCGTCGTTGCGACGGGCGAGCGGCGAGACTTCGGTCGGATACTCGGTGATGAAGGTCGGATCCAGGAGCCTCGCCTCGACCGTCTTCTCGAAGATCTCGGTCAGCAGCTTGCCGGCACCATAAGCGGGTTTCACGTCGCCGCCCACCTTCTTCGCATAGTGCGCGAGATACTCGCGATCGCCGGTCTTGGCGAGGTCGAAGTCGGCGTTGTGGTGCGCGATGGCCTCGCGCATCGTCCAGCGCCGGAACGGCTGTTCCAGATCGTAGTCGCGCCCCTGGTAGCGGAGCTTGCCGGTGCCGTTCACGCTCAGCGCAAGATCGCGGATCAGGGTTTCGACCAGATCCATCGCATCGCGGTAATCGGCGTAGGCCTGGTAGAACTCCAGCATCGTGAACTCGGGGTTGTGCCGTGTACTGAGTCCCTCGTTGCGGAAGTTGCGGTTGATCTCGTAGACCTTCTCGAAGCCGCCGACCACCAGGCGCTTGAGGTAGAGCTCCGGCGCGATGCGTAGGTACAGATCGCGGCCCAGCGCATTGTGGTGCGTGACGAAGGGGCGCGCCGTGGCGCCGCCGGGAATCGGCTGCAGCATCGGCGTCTCGACTTCGATGAAGCCGAGCGCATCGAGGAAATGGCGGATGAAGCGCACCGTCTGGGCACGCTTCTCGAACGTGCGCTTGACCTCGGGGTTGACGATGAGATCGACGTAGCGCTGACGGTAGCGGATCTCGGTGTCGGTCAGACCGGCCCATTTCTCTGGCAGCGGACGAAGGGCCTTGACCAGCAGCTCGACCGTCTGCGCCTTGAGTGACAGTTCGCCGGTCTTGGTCCTGAACACGGTGCCGCGCACGCCGAGGATGTCGCCGACGTCGTAGTGCTTGAAGGCTTCATAGGCCTCGGCGCCGATCGCGTTCTGCTGCACGAAGATCTGGATGCGGCCGGACATGTCCTGCAGCTGCCCGAAACTGGCCTTGCCCATCACGCGCTTGGCGATCATGCGGCCAGCGACGGCGAAGACCTGCGTCTCCTGCTCCAGGGACACAGCGTCGCGCGCGCCGAAAAACCCGTGCAGATGTCCGGCCAGCGTGTCGCGGCGGAAGGTGTTCGGATACGCGTTGCCGCCACTGCGCAGTCTGGCCAGCTTCTCGCGGCGCGCCGCGATCACGTGGTTCTCGTCCTGCTGCGGCGCGCCGTCGTGTTCTGCGCTCATTAGAGTCCCTGCTTGAGGCTGGCCTCGATGAACGGATCGAGATGACCGTCCAGCACCTTCTGCGTGTCGGCGATCTCGACGCCGGTACGCAGATCCTTGATGCGCGACTGATCGAGCACGTAGGACCGGATCTGGCTCCCCCAGCCAATGTCGTCCTTGCTGTCCTCGAGCGCCTGCTTGGCGGCGTTGCGCTTCTGCAGCTCGATCTCGTAGAGCTTGGCCTTGAGCATCTTCATCGCGCGGTCACGGTTGGCGTGCTGACTGCGCTCGGTCTGGCAGGCGACGACGATGCCGCTGGGTACATGCTTGATGCGGATCGCCGACTCGGTCTTGTTGACGTGCTGGCCACCGGCGCCGGACGAGCGGAAGGTGCTCACCTCCAGGTCCGCCGGATTGATCGCGATCTCGATGTCGTCGTCGACCTCGGGCGAAACGAACACGCCGGCGAACGAGGTGTGCCGACGGTTGCCCGAGTCGAACGGCGACTTGCGGACCAGACGGTGCACGCCGGTCTCGGTGCGCAGCCAGCCGTAGGCGTACTCACCCTGGACGAAGATCGTCGCCGACTTGATCCCGGCGACTTCACCGTCGGAGCGCTCCATCAGCTCGACCTTGAAGCCCTGCCGCTCCGCGAAGCGGATGTACATGCGCAGCAGCATCTCCGCCCAGTCCTGCGCCTCGGTACCGCCGGAGCCGGACTGGATGTCGAGATAGGCGTTGCTGGCATCGAGCTCGCCGCTGAACATGCGCTTGAATTCGAGTGTCTCGGCCAGCCGTGTCAGCGCAGCGAGGTCGCGCGCGATCTCGGCGATGGCCGCACGGTCGTCCTCCGCTTCGGCCAGCTCGAGCAGATCGAGCGCGTCCTTAAGGCCGCTGTCGGCGCGTTCGATCGGCTGCACCACATCTTCGAGGCGCGCGCGTTCGCGTCCCAGGTTCTGGGCGCGTTCCGGATCGTTCCAAACCTCCGCGCGTTGCAGCTCCGCGTTGACCTCGATCAGACGGTCACGCTTGTTGTCGTAGTCAAAGATAGCCCCGCAGCGCGTCGAAACGCGCTCGCAGGGCCATCACCTCGGATCTGATCTGCTGGGGTTCCATGGGGGGTCGTGCGCGCAGGGCGGCGAATTATAGCGGTGCGCCGGCTCGCGGTGCGCCGGCCGCGGGTCGCACGAATACAAAAGCCGCTGGTATATTTGCCGCGCCACAAACGCAGTTTCGATCACCGTCCGGGCGCGCCCGGCGGCGACCAACGGGGAGAAACCTGATGACACACCGTATCGCAAGCCGTTTCGGCTGGTTGGGGTGCCTGCTTGGGATCGCGCTCGCGCAGCCCACACTGGCGCAGGACGACTACGAAGAACCCGCCGCACCTGCGCTAGAGGGACGCCCCTGGTACGTCTCCCCGCTCTTTTCGTTCAGCCGCAGCGACGCCGACCGCGGCACCGACGACGGCTTCGGCGGCATCATTTCCGTCGGCAAGAAAGTCACCAACGGCATGACCCTCGAAATCACCGGGTTCATGCAGCAGATGGACGCAGAGGTCGGCGACACCAGCACCAAGCTCCAGGGCATCGGCGTCGGCGCCATGGTGTTTCCGTTCAATGGCAGCCCGAACTTCTACACCGTGCTGGCGCTGATGTACGGCACCGCCGAGGATCACCCCGGTGCGATCGCGAACTACGACAGCACCGTGTTCGACATCGGCGCCGGCTACCTGTACGCCTTCAATCCGCACATCGCCCTGCGTGCCGAGGCGCGTTACCGCACGGATCAGCACGATCGCAAGCAAGCCGGCGTCCGCCCCGGCAGCGGCGCATTCTCCGATGGCCTGCTCAACGTCGGTCTGATGTTCCCGCTCGGCGTGACCCGTGAAGAAGTCGAGGAAGCGCCAGTCGAGCTCGTCGAGCCAGCGGTGGTCGAGGAGGTCGACAGCGATGGCGACGGTGTGCCCGATTCGCGCGACCAGTGCCCCGACACCCCGGCCGGTCAGACCGTCAACGACGTCGGCTGCCCGCTCGATTCCGATGGTGACGGCGTACCCGACGACATCGACGAATGCCCGACGACGCCGGCCGGCGCCAACGTGCTCGCCAACGGCTGCGCCCTGGTCGGCGACTGCCGCACGCCGCGCGCCGGCGAACAGGTGGACGCCAACGGCTGCGCGGTCGAACAGAAGTTCATCCTCAAGGGCGTGAAGTTCGAATTCGACTCCGACCGCCTGACCCCGGAAGCCAAGGCCATCCTCAATGATGTCGCCGGCACGCTGCAGGCCTACCCGGACGTCGAGGTCGAGATCGAGGGCCATACCGACAACATCGGCACCGATGCCTACAACCAGGGGCTGTCGGAACGCCGTGCGAACACGGTCAAGACCTATCTGATCGGTCGCGGGATCGATGCGGCGCGCATGACCCCGGTCGGGTATGGCGAGTCCACGCCGATCGCCGACAACAACACCGAAGAAGGCCGCGAGGAGAACCGGCGCGTCGAACTCAAGGTGATCGAAGACTGACCGACCGGGCATGAGCCGCCCCCTGCCCCGACCGGGATCGGCCGGCGCAGGGGGCCGTGCCGGCGGGCCTAGCCGAGAGCGAACGCCGCTCGTCGCCGTCCCCGTCGCGCCCGTGCGGCTCGCGCCGGCCGGAAAACCGATCGCTCTGCGATGCTGATCGCCCGCGTCGGCGGGCGCCACGCAAGCTGCGACGTTTCGCGCACATGACCAAGCCCATCGAGTACCGCGACCCGCCGCGTCCGCGCCTCGTGCGCGCGTGCTTGGTCCTCGCCGGCCTCGCCGCACTGTCTGCCTGCGGCGGCAACTACAGCGGCCACGGCGAGCCCGAGCCGGGCAGCGGCGGCATCCCGACGCCAGTGCCGACGTTGGTGCCGACGCCGGCGCCGTCGGCGACGCCGACGGCCACCCCCGGACCCGGTGGCGACACCGACGCGGCGCTGCAGCGCGGCGCCCAGCGTTATGCGCAGCAATGCGCGAGCTGCCATGGCGCCCGCGGCCAGGGCGGCGTCGGCCCGGCGCTGACCGACACCACGAACTGCCCGAGCTGCGCCAGCTTCGACACGCTGTGGACGCGCATCCGCGACACCATGCCGTCGAGCAATCCGCGGGCCTGCGACGAGGCCTGCGCGCGCGACGTCGCCGCGTTCATCCTCAATGGCTTTTCGACGACGCCACCCGCCGGCGGTGCGCCGACCCCGACGCCAACGGCGAGCCCAGCCCCCGGCAGTACGCCGACCCCCACCCCCACGGCCGCACCGACACCGACGCCGAGCGCGACCCCGCCGCCGCCGACGCCGACCTGCAGCGCCGAGTTCAAGTACCAGAGCGTTTGGAACACCGGCTTCGTCGCCGAGGTGACCGTGCGCAACTTCAGCGGCGCGCGCATCGACGGCTGGCAGGTGCAGTTCACCTTCCCCAACGACCAGCGCATCACCAACGACTGGAACACGGTGCTGACGCAGTCCGGCGCCGCGGTCAGCGCACTCCCCGAGCGCCACAACGCCGCGATCGAGAACGGCGCTAGCGTCAGCTTCGGCTTTCAGGGCACGCACGGCGGCAAGGCCGAGGTGCCCACCGACCTGCGTCTCGAAGCCGCCGGCTGCGTCGTCGCCGCGCCGCCGCCCGACCATTCGGGTAGCGACCCGATCGCCTGCGCCGAGCAGCCGGCGGCGCCGCGCCTGCTGCGTCTGCTCACCCGTCGTGAATACGCGCAGACGGTGCGCGACCTGACCGGCCTCGACGGCGATTTCACCGCGAATCTGCCCATCGAGGCGCTGGTGCAGGGCTATGACAACAACGCCTGCGTCGCCGTCGTCACCGAGCGACACGCCGAGGAGTACCTCGAAGCAGCCGAGGCGATCGCCGCGCGCGCCGTCGCCGAGCGCCGCGACGCCCTGCTGCCCTGCGCACCGACCGAGGCCAATTGCGCGCGTCGTTTCGTCGAGGCATTCGGCCTGCGCGCCTTCCGCCGCCCCCTGCTCGCGGCCGAGCGCGACGCCCTGGTCGCCCTGTTCGATGCCGAGCTCTCGCCCAGCTTCGACGAAGGCATGGCGCTGGCCATCGCGGCGATGCTCAACTCGCCGGCCTTCCTGTATCGCAGCGAGCTAGGCACGGACATCGGCGGCGGCGTGTTCCGGCTCGATGATTACGAGATCGCGAGCAGCCTGTCCTATCTGATCTGGGGCAGCGCACCGGACGCGGCACTGCTCGACGCCGCCGCCGCCGGGCGCCTGCGCGATGCCGACGAGCGCCGCAGCCAGGCCGAGCGCATGCTCGCCGATCCGCGCGCGCGCCAAAAGTTCGCGGACTTCGCGACGCAGTGGCTGGGCACCGGTTACCTGCTCGGCAGCTTCAAGGATCCGGAGATCTTCCCGCGCCTGACCGACGAGGTGCGCCGCGCGATGGCCGAGGAGCTGTCGCGCTTCGTCAATCACGTGGCTTTCGATTCGGCCGACGGCACGCTCACCGAGCTGTACACGGCGGACTATGTCTTCGTGAACGGGCCGCTGCGCGATTACTACGGCCTGCCGGGATCGAGCAGCGACGCGAACTTCGTGCAGCAGCCCGCGGGCAGCCAGCGCGGCGGCCTGCTTGGTCTGGGCGCGGTGCTCGCCGCGCACGCGCACTCCAACGAATCCTCGCCGATCAAGCGCGGCGTGTTCGTGCGCGAACGCCTGCTGTGCCAGGACCTCCCGGACCCGCCGCCCGATGTCGACACCACGCCGCCCGGACTCGACCCGAACCTGACCACGCGCGAGCGCTTCGCGCGTCATACCGCGGATCCGGGCTGCGCCGCCTGTCACCGTTACATCGACGACACCGGCTTCGGCCTCGAAGCCTATGACGGCGCCGGCGGCTACCGCGCGACCGAGAACGGTCAGCCGGTCGACGACCGCGGCGAACTGTTCGCGCGCGAAGGACTGAACACCAACACGCGCGATCCCTTCCGCGGCCCGCGCCAGCTCGCGCAGATTCTCGCCGGCACCAGCGCGGCACAGCGCTGCGCGGTCACCCAGTACTATCGCTACAGCCACGGCTACGTCGAAACCGAGGCCGACCGTTGCCTGCTCGAAGCACTACAGACGCGCTTCGCCGACGGCGGCTATCGCTTGAAGACGCTGATCACCGATTGGGTCGGCAGCGACGAGTTCATCCTGCGCCGGGGCACGCCATGATCCGCCACGACCGCACGCGCCGCCGCCTGCTGCGCGGCCTCGTCCACGGCAGTCTCGCCGGCCTGCCGCTGGCGCAACTGCTCGCGCGCAGCGCGCACGCACAGAGCACGGCGACGCCGACGCGCCTGCTGTTCGTCTACATCCCCGACGGCTGTTCGCCCGAGCACTGGCATCCGAGCGGCTCGACGAGCGCCTTTTCGCTGCCGGAGATGACCCAGCCGCTGGCTGCGTACCGCAATGACCTGGTGTTCCTGCGCGGCCTCAACATGTACGCCGGCGGATCGACGCACGAGGGCGGCATCCGCAAGGTTCTGACCGCGACCAACGCCGTCTCGCTCGACGTCTTCGTCGGCCAGTACTACCGCGAGCAGAGTGCGCACGCCTCGATTCACCTGGGCGTGGCCTCCACGCACGAGAACGGCGCCGGTTACGTCTCCTATCTGGGCAGCGAACAGCCGATCGTGCCGGAGGACAATCCGCTGCGTGCCTTCGAGCGCCTGTTCGGCACGCCCGGCAGCCCCAGCGATCCGGCGGCACGCCGACGGCTCTCGGTGCTCGATGCGGCGCAGGCCGATCTCAGCCGGCTGCAGACCCGGCTGGGCCAGACCGAGCGCGACAAGCTCGACCGTCACACCGAATCGCTGCGCGCGCTCGAAAACCGCATCCTCGCCGCCGATCCGGGCTCTGGCGGTGCCTGCGGCAATCCGGACTGGAACCGCGAGAACTGGTCGGTGCCGGCCGGCTACAACAGCTACCCGGCGTACTGGAACCGCGACGATCAGTTCGAACGCGTCGCGCGCCTGCAGATGGACTTGGCCGTGCTCGCCTTGCAATGCGGGCTCACCCGCGTGGTCACGCTACAGTTCTCGCATGCGGTGAGTCCGACCAGCCTGCCGCAGATCGGCACCACGCAGCGCCATCACGACAGCTCGCACTTCGATGCCAACAATGCCGCGTCGATCCAGGCCTTCATCACCTGGAAGCGCTGGTACTGCGAGCAATTCGCCTACCTGCTGCAGGGGATGAAGAACGCCCCCGGCGCGCACGGCAGCCTGCTCGACGAAACGCTGGTGCTGCTGTGTTCGGAACTCGGCCATTCCGCGCGACACGACCATCGCGACATGCCCTTCGTGCTCGCCGGTCGCGGCGGCGGCCTGCAAACGGGGCGCTTCCTCGACTACCGCACGGCGAACGGCGGCGACGGCGAGACGCACGCCAAGCTGCTGGTGTCACTGGGCAATGCCGCCGGCATCCCGATCGACCGCTTCGGCTACACCGGACATGGCACCGGGCCGCTGCCGGGCCTGTTTGCGTAGACGACCCGCCGCCTCAGGCTGGTGGGGCGACTTGGCGGCACCGCCACATAACCCGCCGGCGCCGCCGGGTGCTCAGTAAAACAGCGCCGCGTAGATCACGAACAACCACGACAGCAGGCCGTGCACGATCGCCCAGCCGATCGATTCGTTGTGCACGTAGCTGATGGCGATCGCCAGCGATGTGCCGAAGCCGATCGCGCGGATGGCCGGTACGCGAATGAACTGCACGCGCGTCTGCCAGGCGGCGTTCGCGCCGCGACCGCCCGGGATGTATTCGCCGCTGCGCGGCCCGTCGTCCGGATACATGCTCACCTCTTCAGTTCACCGAGCGCGGCGCAAAGCGCGGTGCGCGCTTTTCCATGTTGGCGCTGACTGCTTCTTTGTGGTTGCCCCCGAGCAGCAGCTTGAGCTGCAACGCGCTCTCGATGCGAAACGCGCGGCGCTCGGACACCGTCCAACTGCGGTGGAACAGCCGCTTGGCGAGCGCCACCGCATCCGGTGAGCGTGTCGCGATCTGACCGGCGAGTGTGCGCGCCGCGGCCAGCGGATCGTCGCTCACCTCGGTGACCAGGCCGAGTTCCTTGGCGCGCGTACCGCTGAAGCGTTCGCCGGTCATCGTCAGGCGCAGCGCCTGATCCATCGGCAACAGCTCGCGCAGCGTGACGCTGCCGCTCATGTCCGGAATCAGCCCCCACTTGGCTTCCATGATCGATAGGTCGGCATCCGGCGTGGCGAAGCGAAAGTCCGCACCGAGTGCGATCTGCAGGCCGCCGCCGTAACAGACGCCGTGTACGACGGCGATCACCGGCACCGGCAGACGTCGCCAGCAGTAGGCCGCCTCCTGATACAAGTTGGTCTTCTTCACACCCCACTTCATGAAGCTGCGCAGCATGCGACCGCGCTGCCGCCCCCAGGACTTGAAGTCGAGTCCGGCGCAAAAGCCGCGCCCTTCTCCGCGCAGGATCACCGCGCGCACGCTGCGGTCGCGACCGATCCGCTTCGCCGCATCGACGAGGCCGGTGAACATGTCGTAGTCGAGGCCGTTGATCGCCTCGGGGCGGCTCATCACCACCTCGGCGATACCATTGCTCAGTTCGATGCGCACGCGGTCGTTCATGATCGGCGGATCCGGTCGGGAAAGGGGTGATTCTCGCCCAGCACGCCCGGCGCTGCATGACCGCACCGCCGCGAAAAATGCGCATTACGGCCAAGGCCGGGATGGCAAGCGGCGCTACCATCGCGCATCCGAAGCCAGCCTTCTTGAGGGAGTTTTCCTTGGCCAGCCGTCATCCCCAGACGCATCCCTATGCGCATCTGCTGCAACCGCTCGATCTCGGCTTCACCACGTTGCGCAACCGCGTGCTGATGGGCTCGATGCACACCGGGCTCGAAGATCGCAGGAAGAACTTCCCGCGACTCGCGGCCTATTTTGCCGAACGCGCGCGCAATGAGGTCGGGCTCATGGTCACCGGCGGCTTCTCGCCGAACATCGAAGGCTGGCTGTTTCCGTTCGCCTCCAAGCTGACGACGCACGGCGAGGCGCGTGCGCATCGGCAGATCACCGATGCGGTGCACGCCGAGGGCGGCAAGATCGCGCTGCAGATCCTGCACGCCGGCCGTTACGGCTACACGCCGATCTCGGTGTCGGCATCGCGCGCCAAGTCGCCGATCACGCCGTTTGCGCCGCGCGAGCTGTCGAGCCGCGGCGTCGAGCGCCAGATCCGCGCATTCGCGCGCTGCGCGGCGCTGGCGCGCGAAGGCGGTTACGACGGCGTGGAAATCATGGGCTCGGAGGGCTATTTCATCAACCAGTTCCTCGTCGAGCACGTCAACCAGCGCACGGACGCCTGGGGCGGCAGCTTCGAGAAACGCATGCGCCTGCCGGTGGAGATCGTCGCGCGCGTGCGCGAGGCGGTCGGCCCCGATTTCATCATCATCTACCGGCTGTCGATCCTCGACCTGATTCCCAACGGCCAGACCTGGGACGAGACGGTTCAGCTCGCCATCGCGATCGAGAAGGCCGGTGCGACTCTCATCAACAGCGGCATCGGCTGGCACGAGGCGCGCATCCCGACGATCGCGACCTCGGTGCCGCGCGCCGCCTTCGCCTGGCTCACGCAGAAACTCAAGGATCATGTGCGCATCCCGGTGTGCGCCAGCAACCGCATCAACGATCCGGCGGTGGCCGAGGAAATTCTCGCCACGGGTCAGGCCGACATGGTGTCGATGGCGCGACCGCTGCTGGCTGACCCCGAGTTCGTGAAGAAGGCGCGCGAACGACGCGCCGACGAGATCAACACCTGCATCGCCTGCAACCAGGCCTGTCTCGATCACACCTTCCGCGCCAAGACCGCGAGCTGTCTGGTCAATCCGCGCGCCTGCCACGAGACCGAGCTGAACTACGTGCCGACCACGACGCGCAAGCGCATCGCCGTCGTCGGCGCCGGTCCCGCCGGCCTTGCCGCAGCGACCGTGCTCGCCGAGCGCGGCCACAGCGTCGAGCTGTTCGACGCCGCCGCCGAGATCGGCGGTCAGTTCAACATGGCCAAGCGCATTCCCGGCAAGGAGGAGTTCCACGAGACCCTGCGCTACTTCCGCCGCAAGCTGGAGCTGACCGGGGTCGGCCTGCACCTGAACACCTACGTCGATGCGAAGCGGCTGATCGACGGCGGCTACGACGAGGTGCTGCTCGCCACCGGCGTGATTCCGCGCGATCCGAAGATCCCGGGCCAGCACGCCCAGCAGAAGGCCGGGCGCGTGCTCAGCTACGTCGACGTCCTGCAGCACGGCAAGCCGGTGGGCCGGCGCGTCGCCGTGATCGGGGCCGGCGGCATCGGCTTCGACATCTGCGAATACCTGGTGCACGACGGCCATTCGCCGACGCTGGATCTCGACGCTTGGAATCGCGAATGGGGCGTCGACGATCCCGAACGTTCGCGCGGCGGCCTGAGCCGGCCGGAGATCGCGCCGCCGGCGCGCAAGGTCACGCTGCTGCAGCGCAAGGCCGAACCCTTGGGCAAGCGCCTGGGCAAGACCACGGGCTGGATCCACCGCACGCAGCTCAAGATGAAGCAGGTCGAGATGATCGGCGGCGTGAACTACGAGTCCATCGACGAGCGCGGCCTGTTCGTCACGTTTGGCGAGAAACGCGAGAAGCCGACGCTGATCGAAGCCGACACCATCGTGCTGTGCACCGGACAGGAGCCGCTGCGCGAGCTGCAGGCGCCGCTGCAGGCATCCGGCGTGAAGGTGCATCTGATCGGCGGCGCGGACGTCGCCGCCGAGCTCGACGCCAAGCGCGCGATCAACCAGGCGTCGCGGCTGGCGGCGACGCTTTAGCGTCCGGCACGCGTGCGAGCAACACGCCGCCGACGATGAAAAAGGCCAGCAGGGTCAGGATCGCCAGCCGCGGGCTGCCGCTGATCTGGGCGGCGACGCCGACGACGGTCGGCCCGAGCACCGCCGCGAACTTACCCATCATGTTGTAGAAGCCGAAGAACTCGCCGGCCTTGTCCGCCGGAATCAGGCGCGCGTAGTACGAACGCGACAGCGACTGGATGCCGCCCTGCACACAGCCGATCGCGGCGGCCATCAGGTAGAACTGCGTCACCGTCTGCAGGAAGTACGCCCATAGCGTCACGCCCGCGTAGACACCCAGGGCCACGAAGATCGCGCGCCGGGTGCCGATGCGATCGCCGAGCCAGCCGAAGAAGATCGCGGCCGGAAAGCCGATGAACTGCACCATCAGTAGCGCGGCGATCAGGTTGCTCGACGCAAAGCCCAGCTTCATGCCGAAGTCGACCGCCATGACGATGATGGTGTCGACGCCGTCGATGTACAGCCAGTAGGCGATCAGGAACAGCCACACCGGCCGGTGCT
This sequence comes from Sinimarinibacterium thermocellulolyticum, assembly GCF_040327995.1. Classification (NCBI taxonomy): domain Bacteria; kingdom Pseudomonadati; phylum Pseudomonadota; class Gammaproteobacteria; order Nevskiales; family Nevskiaceae; genus Sinimarinibacterium; species Sinimarinibacterium thermocellulolyticum. The sequence continues at coordinate 47,585 of NZ_JBEPIJ010000012.1, forward strand.
GGCGAATCTCGCGCAGCGTCGCCACGAGCTCGCGCCAGCCGCTCTGCCCCGCGCGTGGCGCGCCTTCCGGTACGTTGCACAGCAGCGGCAGCGCGAACAGCAGCCACCACAGCGCGACCATGACGAAGGCCACACGCGTCGCGATCGCGGCGTCGGCGAGGCCGAACCACTGCGGCTTGAGCGCCATCGCCACATTGACCGCGAACAGCACGCCGCCGCCGAGATAGCCGAGACCGTAGCCAAGCGCGGACACGCGATCCATCTCGTGCGGCCGAGCGACGTTGACCAGCAGCGCGTCGTAGAACGACAGACCGCCGAAGAAGCCGATACGACCGACGACGGACAACGCGATCGCCCAGCCCCACTGTCCCTGGCCGACGAGGTAGAGCGCGGCGGTGGAGACCACGCCCATCGCCGTGAAGGCACCGAGCAAGCGCTTCTTCGCCGCGCGACGATCGGCGATGGCGCCCAGCCACGGCGCCAGCAGCATCACGACGATGCTGGCGAGCGTCGCGGTCAGGCCCTGGTAGAGCGTCTGCGTCTGCGGTTCGACGCCGGCCGCCCAGTACTCGTTGAAGAAGATTGGGTAGAAGCCGGCGATCACCGTGGTCGCGAACGCGGAGTTGCCCCAGTCGTAGAGCGCCCAGGACCACTGTTGCCGGCGCCTCGTCATGTCAGATCCAGCCCCAGGACCAGCGCGTCCTCACGACCGCCGTGCGCCGGGTAGTAGCCGCGACGCTCGCCCAGCGGTCGGAAACCAAAACCGGCGTACAGCGCCCGTGCCGCGAGATTGGACTTGCGCACTTCGAGCAGGACCAGATTCACCGCCGCGGCGCGCGCAACCATGATCAGATGCCGCAGCAGGAACTGCGCAAGGCCCCGGCGGCGCTGCGACGCCGCGACGCACAGATTGAGGATGTGCGCCTCGCCGGCCGCCATGCTCATCAGCGCGTAGGCCAGCACCGCGTCATCGCGATCGGTCACCACCCAGGCGCTGTAGCCGACGCGCAGACAGTCGCGGAAGATGCCCTCGGTCCATGGAAAGTCGTAGGACGCCGTCTCGATCGCGAGCACCTCGGGCAGATGCTCGGCACGCATCGGGTGCAGACGCCAGGCGGGTTCGAGCTGCGCGCTCAAGCGGTCTCCGCGAGATGACGGTGGATGCGCTTTAAGTCTTCCCAGCTCTTGGCCTTCTCGCGCGGGCTGCGCAGCAGGTAGGCCGGGTGGTAGGTGACGAAGACCGGCGTGCCGGTCGGACCGTAGCGATGCAGCGGCCCGCGCAGCTTCGACAGCGGCGCATCGGTGGCGAGCAGGCGCTGCGCGGCGACGCGGCCGAGCGCGACGATCAGCTTCGGCTGCACCAGCTCGATCTGCCGATCGAGATACGGCCGACAGGCCTCGACCTCGTCGGCCTCGGGGTCCCGGTTGCCGGGTGGACGGCATTTGACCACGTTGGCGATGAACACCGCCTGATCCGGCGCGGCCTGTTTGCGCGAGCGGCCGATCGCCTTGAGCATCTCGTCGAGCAGCTTGCCGGCGCGGCCGACGAAGGGTTCGCCCTGGGCATCTTCATCCGCGCCCGGCCCCTCGCCGATCACCATCAGCGGCGCCGCCTCGCTGCCGACGCCGAACACCGTCTGCGTGCGCGTCGCGCACAGCTTACAGGCCTGGCAGTCCTTGACCATCGCGCGCAAACCGGACCAGTCGGCCGGCACTTCGCGTGAGCCCGCGGCGAGCGCCGTCGGCACGGCGGCGGGCGGCGCAGGCGCTGCGGTCTTGCGCGACATCGGCTGACGAATCTCGGCGTGCGCTTGCGGCTCTGCAATCGGCGTCACGGCTGCCGGCGCCTGCTGGGCGCCGCGCAAGGCCCAGGTCTCGATCCCGAGCAGTCGCAGGTAGTGCTGGCGGCGGGCCGCGTCCATGGGCGCCGATTGTAGCCGCCGCTCGAAAGACCGCGGGCTACGGAACCGGCGCCGATGCTCAGGCCGCGCGCCGCTGTTCGCGCCGCTGCGCCAGCGCGCGGTTCACCCCGGACAGGATCGCCTTAAGCGAGGCGGTGACGATGTTGGCATCGCGGCCCACACCGAACAGCGGCTTGCCGTCACCGAGCTTCATCTCGATGTAGGTCACCGCGGCGGCATCGGCGCCGGCACCGATCGAATGCTCGTGATAATCGAGCACCGCGATCGGCTCGCCGACGAGCTGCGACAAGGCAGAGATGAACGCATCGATCGGCCCGTTGCCGCGGCCCTTGAGCTTCTGCGCGCGGCCGTCGACGCGGATCTCGGTGGCCAGCTCGACCTCGTCACGGGTCGAATCCTCGACCAGATGGTGCGAGACGTAACCGTAAGGCGCGACCGCGTCGAAGTACTCGCGCGCGAAGATGCGGCCGATGTCCTCGGCGGTCATCTCCTTGCCGCTTTCGTCCATCGCCACCTGCACCACCTGGCTGAACTCGATCTGCAGGCGCCGCGGCAGGTTGAGGCCGTACTCGGTTTCGAGCAGATAGGTGATGCCGCCCTTGCCCGATTGCGAGTTGACGCGAATCACCGCCTCGTAGCTGCGGCCCAGGTCCTTGGGATCGATCGGCAGATAGGGCATCTCCCAGACGTCACCGTCCTTGCGCGCGGCGAAGGCCTTCTTGATCGCGTCCTGGTGCGAGCCGGAAAACGAGGTGTAGACCAGATCGCCGACGTAGGGATGACGCGGATGCACCGGAAGCTGGTTGCAGAACTCGACGGTGCGACGCACCGCGTCGATGTCGGAAAAGTCCAGGCCCGGGTCCACGCCCTGGGTGTACATGTTCAGCGCCAGATTGACGATGTCGACGTTGCCGGTGCGCTCGCCGTTGCCGAACAAGCAGCCCTCGATGCGATCGGCACCGGCCATCAGCGCGAACTCGCCGGCGGCGGTGCCGGTGCCGCGATCGTTGTGCGGATGGATCGACAGCACGATGGCCTCGCGCCGCTCGATGTTGCGATGCATCCATTCGACCATGTCGGCGAAGATGTTCGGCGTCGAGTGCTCGACCGTCGATGGCAGGTTGATGATCAACGGCCTCTCGGGCGTTGGCTCGAACACCGCGCTGACTGCATCGACGATGCGCTTGGAGAATTCCAGCTCGGTGCCGGAGAACATCTCCGGCGAGTATTCGAAGCGCCAGTCGGTGCCGGGATTCTCGGCGGCGAGCTGCTTGATCAGCTTCGCGTGCCGCACGGCCAGTTCGTCGATGACCTGCTCCGGGCTCATGTTGAACACGACGCGCCGCATCACCGGCGCGGTCGCGTTGTAGAAGTGCACGATCGCGCGCCTGGCACCCTCGAGCGCCTCGAAGGTGCGGCGGATCAGCGGCTCGCGCGACTGCGTCAGCACCTGAATGGTGACGTCGTCCGGAATCAGATCCTTTTCGATCAGATGGCGGATGAAGTCGAACTCGGTCTGCGAGGCGCTGGGGAAACCGACCTCGATCTCCTTGAAACCGATCTTCACGAGCTGCTCGAACATGCGCAGCTTGCGCGTGCGGTCCATCGGCTCGATCAGCGCCTGATTGCCGTCGCGCAGATCGACACTGCACCAGATCGGCGCCTTGGAAATCACCGCATCCGGCCAACTGCGGTCACGCAAATGCACCGGCTCGAAGCGGCGGTATTTGATGGAGGGATCTTTCAACATCGGCATGGCAAGGTCCTCGCCGGGTTGACGGCTCTGCGACGCAAGCGGCGTGGGCAGGCTCGTCGGAGGGTAAGGGTTGGGGTTTGCACGGTTTCGGCCCCGTGCGCGGCGCGGCGCGTATGGTCTGCCTTACGGCAGAAGCAGGCCAAGACCGCGGGACAGAGCCGCAGTGCGAAGGATGGATTGGCTGCAGACGAAGCGCATGGCCAGCGAATATAGACGATGTGCGCCAGCGCTGCCAATCCCGCTCGCAGGCCGCGCGGTACCGCTCAGGCCAGGGCGCTCGTTCGGCGGTAGCGCCGCCACAGCGTCAGCGCCGGCCCTGACAGCGTGTAGCCGAAAAAGCCCCAGAACAAGACGTTCGGCGGGTTGATCAGGATCAGCGTGAAGATGCCGACGAACAGCACCATGTACAGAAACGGTCCGCGCCGCGACAGCTTGACCTGCTTGAAGCTCGCGTAGCGGATGTTGCTGACCATCAGGAGCGCGCAGCCCAGTGTCAGGATCGACGCTGGCAGCAGCGCGGTTTCACCGTCCAGGCCCCAGCTGTGCGCGGCCCAGACGAAGAACACCACGGTGGCCGCCGCCGACGGGCTCGGCAGGCCGAAGAAATCCTTGTTGCTGCCGGCGATCGCGGTCAGCACGTTGAAGCGCGCCAGGCGCAGCGCCGCGCAGGCGGCGAACAGGAAGGCCAGCGCCCAGCCGAGTTTGCCGCCGAGCCACTTGTATTCGGAGAAGTGATGCAGGCTGAAGGCATAGACGACGATGGCCGCGGCGACGCCAAAAGCGACCATGTCGCACAGCGAGTCGTACTCCTTACCGAAATCGCTCTGCGTGTTGGTCAGCCGCGCGATGCGGCCATCCAGCCCGTCGGCGACCATCGCCGCGAGTATGCCCGCCGCCGCCGCCTCGAAACGCCCACCCATCGCCTGCACGATCGCGTAGAAACCGCCGAACAGCGTGCCGGTGGTGAACAGGTTGGGCAGTAGATAGATGCCCTTGCGGCGGGACTGGGCAGTGGCGGGCATGGCGTTCGATTCGTTCATGCCCGCCAGTTTCCAGTTTCCAGTTTCCAGTTTCCAGTCACGGACGGGCTCGTTCCGCAAAATGGAAACCGCTGACTGGAAGCCCAGCCGCAGGCTTCAGTTCTTTTCTTTGTCGACCAGCTTGTTCTTGCCGATCCACGGCATCATCGCGCGCAGCTTGGCGCCCACCTGTTCGATCGGGTGCGCGGCGTTGAGGCGACGCATCGCGGTCATTTCGGGATACCCGAGCTTGCCTTCGGCGATGAAGGCCTTGGCGTACTTGCCGGTCTGGATGTCGTGCAGGGCCTGCTTCATCGCCTTGCGCGATTCGGCGTTGATGACCTTGGGACCGGTCACGTACTCGCCGTATTCGGCGTTGTTGGAGATCGAGTAGTTCATCGTCGCGATGCCGCCCTCGTACATCAGGTCGACGATCAGCTTGAGCTCGTGCAGGCACTCGAAGTAGGCCATCTCCGGCGCATAGCCGGCCTCGACCAGGGTCTCGAAGCCGGCCTTGACCAGCTCGACCGCGCCGCCGCAGAGCACCGCCTGCTCGCCGAACAGGTCGGTCTCGCACTCGTCCTTGAAGGTGGTCTCGATGATGCCGGAGCGACCGCCGCCGATCGCCGAGGCGTAGGACAGCGCCAGCTCCTTGGCCCTGCCGCTCGCGTTCTGATAGACCGCGATCAGGTCGGGAATGCCGCCGCCCTTGACGTACTCGCTGCGCACCGTATGCCCGGGCGCCTTGGGCGCGACCATGATCACGTCGAGGTCCGCGCGCGGCACCACCTGGTTGTAGTGGATCGCAAAGCCGTGCGCGAACGCCAGCGCCGCCCCCTTCTTGATGTTGGGCTCGATCTCGTTCTTGTACAGCTCGGCCTGGAACTCATCGGGCGTCAGCACCATGACGACGTCGGCCCAGGCACAGGCCTCGGCGACGCGCTTGACCGTCAGGCCGCCGGCCTCGACCTTCTTCGCACTGGCCGAACCCGGACGCAGCGCCACGACGACCTCGACGCCGCTGTCCTTGAGGTTCAGCGCGTGGGCATGGCCCTGCGAGCCATAGCCGACGATGGCGACCTTCTTCGACTGGATGATGGAGAGGTCGGCGTCTTTGTCGTAGTAGACGTTGATGGACATGTCTTGGCTCCGCGAACTGAAGTGAACACTGACGAACACGGCCACGCGGCCGCGTACGGGACATCAAGCCGGGACTGCGAGCACCGCGTGACCGCGCTGCATCGCGGCGACGCCCGAGCGCACCAGTTCGAGGATGCGACCGAGCTTCTCGATCTCGCCGACGAAGGTGTCGACCTCCTGCCCGGTACCGGCGAGTTGGATCATGCGCGTGCTCTCGGACTCGTCGAGAATCGCCGCGCGATGCCGGCGCACACATTCGACGATGCTGCGCGCCGACTCGGCGTCGGTGACCTCGACCTTGAGCATCAGCAGCTCGCATTCGAGATGATCGGTGCTCGACAGATCGACGATCTCGACGACGTCGATCACCTTGCGCGCCTGCTTGATGATCTGCTCGATCACCGCGTCCGAGCCGCTGGTCACCAGCGTCAGCCGCGACACCGCCGGATCGTGCGTGGGCGCGACCGACAGCGAGTCGATGTTGTAGCCGCGCGACGAGAACATCGCCGCGACGCGCGCCAGCGCGCCGGCCTCGTTCTGCAGCAGGATGGAGATGATGTGACGCATCGCGGATCGGCGCGGTGTATCCCCGGGGGCGCGCATCATCGCTTTGCTGCACTGCGAAATCAAGCTAACATCGCCTGATTTTCTTCATCGCCGCACGGAGCCGCCGCCCCGATGAACGCCGCCGCACCCGCCGTCCGCCACCCGCTCGCAGGCCGGATCCTGACCGGCGCGGAGATCGTCGTACAGATCCTGGCGGACGAGGGGGTCGACGTCGTATTCGGCTACTCCGGCGGCGCGATCCTGCCGACCTACGACGCGGTGTTCCGCTACAACGCCGAACACCGCCGTGCCGACGGCAGCGATCCGATGCCGCTGATCGTGCCGGCCAACGAGCAGGCCGCCGGCTTCATGGCCGCCGGTTACGCGCGCGCTTCGGGCAAGGTCGGTGTGTGTCTGGTCACGTCCGGCCCCGGCGCCACCAACACGGTGACGCCGGTGCGTGACTGCATGGCCGATTCGATCCCCATCGTCGTCATCTGCGGCCAGGTGCCCACCGCCGCGGTCGGCAGCGATGCGTTCCAGGAAGCGCCGATCAGCTCGATCATGGGTTCGGCCGCCAAGCACGTGTTCCTCGTCACCGATCCCAAGCAGCTCGAAGCCACGGTGCGCACCGCCTTCGAGATCGCGCGCACCGGCCGCCCCGGCCCGGTGGTGATCGACATTCCCAAAGACGTGCAGAACTGGTCCGGGCCGTTCCGTGGACAGGGCGTGCTGCCCATCCCCGGCTACCGCGCGCGGCTCAAGGCGATCCAGGACAATCGCATCGGCGAGGAATCCGCGGCGCGCTTCTTGGACATGCTGCGCCAGGCCAGGCGCCCGCTGATCTACGCCGGCGGCGGCGTGATCCACGGCGAGGCCTCGGCGGCGCTGCGTGAGTTCTCGCAGACGTTCGGGATCCCGGTGACGACGACCTTGATGGGCATCGGCTGCTACGACACCACCGACCCCTTGTGTCTGAAGATGCTCGGCATGCACGGCACCGCCTATGCCAACTACGCCACCGACGACTGCGATTTTCTGATCGCGGTGGGCGCGCGTTTCGACGATCGCGTCGCCGGCGTGCCGGCCAAGTTCGCGCGCAGTGCCAAGTGGATCGCACACCTGGACATCGACCCGTCCGAGATCAACAAGGTCAAGCGCGTGCACTGGCATCACGTCGGCGAACTGGTGCCGGCGCTGGCGGCACTGCGCGAGTACGCGCTGGCACAGGGCTTCAAGCCGGACTACGCCGAGTGGCACGCGCACATCGCCGATCTGAAGAAGACCTACGCGATGAACTACGAGCGCGGCGGCCATCACATCCAGCCGCACGCGGTCATCGAAGAGATCAACAAGCTCACCAAGGGTGAGGCCATCGTCGCCACCGGCGTCGGCCAGCACCAGATGTGGGCTGCGCAATACTTCGACTTTCGCCAGCCGCGCCTGTGGCTGACCTCCGGTTCCATGGGCACGATGGGCTTCGGCCTGCCGGCGGCGATCGGCGCCGCGTTCGCACGGCCGGGCAAGATCGTCATCGACATCGACGGCGACGCCAGCATCCGCATGAACCTCGGCGAACTGGAAACGGTCACCACCTATGACCTGCCGGTAAAGATCGTCGTGCTCAACAACTTCGGCGACGGCATGGTCAAGCAATGGCAGCGTCTGTTCTTCGACAGTCGCTACGCCGGCTCTGACAAGAGCCTGCACCGCAAAGACTTCGTCAAAGCCGCCGAGGCCGACGGCTATCGCTTCGCGCGGCGCGTCGAGGAAAAAGAGCAGCTCTCACAAACTATCGCCGAGTTCATCGCCTTCGACGGCCCGGCCTTCCTCGAGGTCATCATCGACCCGATGGCCTCGGTCTACCCGATGGTCGGCCCCGGCATGTCCTACGAGCAGATGATCACCGGCGACTGGATTCCGTCGCGCAGCGCCGTCGCGCCGGAAAAGGTCGACGTGACCTCCACGCAGATGTTCTGAACCCGAGCCGTTTGGCGGCGACGTCGCGGCCAATGCGGCGGCGCGGGCGGCCAGACCCGCAGATCACGATCCCGAGCTTCCACCGTCATGAGCACCGACCACATCCTGACATCCGTCGAAGACCACGTCCTGACGATTCGCCTCAACCGCCCGGAGAAGAAGAACGCGCTGACGCAGGCGATGTACACGCGGCTTGCCGAAGTGCTCGGCGGCGTCGATGCCGACAAGAACGTGCGCGCGGTCCTGATCGCCGGCACCGACGACTGCTTCTGCAGCGGCAACGACCTGCAGGATTTCCTCAAGCTGCCGCCGGCCGGCCCCGACGCACCGGTGTTGCGCTTCATGCGCACGCTCGCCGGCGTTGGCAAGCCGGTCGTCGCGGCGATCAACGGACCGGCCGTGGGCGTCGGCACGACGCTGCTGTTTCACGTCGATCTCGCCTACGCCGGCGAATCCGCGCGCTTTCACCTGCCCTTCGTCAACATCGGCATCTGCCCCGAGTACGCGTCGAGCCTGCTGCTGCCGCGCATGATCGGCCACGTGCAGGCGGCCGAGCTGGTGATGTTGGCCGAGCCGTTCACCGCGGCGCGGGCGCTCGATGCGCGCCTGATCAATGCGGTGCTGCCGGATGCCGAGGTGTTTGCGCATGCGCGCGCCAAGGCGCTGCGGCTGGCACAGCAGCCGCCAGGGGCGCTGCGCACCACCAAGATGTTGCTCAAGCGCTGGACCGATCCACGCGTCGATGAGGCCATCGGCTTCGAGGCCGAGCATTTCATGGCGATGCTGCAGGGGGCCGAGGCGCGCGAGGCGCTCACCGCCTTCCTGCACAAGCGCAAGCCGGACTTCTCCGCGTTCTGTTGAGGGCGTGAAGGTTTCAGGCGCTTTGATCGTCTGGGAATGGCCGGAGGCGACGCAGACCCGGACGATTCATTGACGCCGGCGTCAGGTTTTTGCAGCATCATTGGCGTGGACCGCCCTGCCGATGCTGCGGGCGTGAACCGGTGAAGACGACCATGCCCACCCCGCCGCAAGGCAAGCGCGCTCGCAACAAGCTGGCCAATCGCGCCGCGATTCTCGAAGCGGCACGTCGCTGCTTTCTCGAACACGGCTACGAGGCGGTGACCATCCGCGACGTCATCCGCCTCTCGGGCCTGGCCGCGGGCACCTTCTACAACTACTTCCCGGACAAGGCGTCGCTGTTCCGCGCACTGATCGAGGCGCGGCTCGGCGAGCTGCAGGAGCAGATCCATGCCGCGCGCGAACGCGCGACCGACATCGAGTCCTTCTTCTACGAGTCTTATCTGGCGACGCTCAAGATCGTACGCAGCGACCCGGCATTCTTCGCCCTGATGTTCCGCAACGAGCCGGTGCTGCGCTCGTTCTACAACGACAATTTCTTCGGGCTGATCATGGCCTCGCTCAAACTCGACCTGCAGGATGCGATGGTCCGCGGCGTCGTGCCCGAGCTCGATGTCGATGCGCTGACCGCGATCAGCTTCGGTGCCGGCTACGAGCTCGCGCGGCTGATGGTCCAGGATACCCGTCGCCGTCCCGAGGATCTGGCCCGCACGGTCACCGACCTGCTGCTCAACGGCATCAATAGGAGCGCCGACCGTCCCAAGCTGATCCGCCTGGGTTCGCGCCTGCTCGGCGGCGCCGCGCGTTAGTCAGCGCGCACACAGACCCGTTCAGAACAGCTCCACTGCGCCGGCCTGCAGCGACTCCTGCGCCACGGGCTTGTGCTGCGGCTGACGCCAGTCGACCCGCGGCACGGCGGTCGCATCGGCACCGATCGCGTCCTGCACTTCGGCGCCGATGCTGCCAGCGCGCTCCACGTGCCGCAGCGCGCTCCCCAGCGCCTGGGTCGAGATGTCCTCGAACTGTAAGCTGCGCACGGCGCGCGCGACCGACTCGCTGATGCGTTCGCGCGCCGCCGCAACCTCGCTGATGCCGGCGGCCAGGCCCTGATTGATGCGCTCCACCTGGACCAGCAGGCGCCCGGCCTCGTCACGGGCGCGCTCGCTCAGGCTCAGGTCACGCGACGCCATTGCACCGACGGTCTCGCGGACCTTGGCGACGGCATCCTTGGAATCGCCGACCAGCTTGCGGATTTGTTCGTTGAAGCTGGTGGACCGCTCGGAAAGATTGCGCACTTCCTCGGCGACGACGGCGAATCCGCGCCCCGCCTCGCCCGCGCGCGCCGCCTCGATCGCGGCATTGAGGGCGAGTAGGTTGGTCTGGTCGGCGATCGATTTGACATCGCCCAGAAGATCGAAGATCGCATCGAGCTGGCGCACCATCTCGTCGATCTGGCCGACGGTCGCCGAACTCTGGCGGCAGACCTGCACCAGCGCATCGACCAGCCCGTTCATCAGTTCCGATGCGGTTTCGGCGAAACGGCGCACGTCGACGCCGCCGTCGTTCTCGGAGGTCTGGCTGAGGATGCGCGACACCGCGGCCTGCTGCGTCTGGGCCTGACGGGTCATTTCCGAGAAGCTCGTGGTGAGTTCGCGCACCGCCTCGCCGATCAGGGTCTGCACACGCGTGACCTCGCGCTGCACGCCGCCGAGTTCGCCAGCCAGACTCCTGCCGAGTTCACCAAGGCTTGCGCGCTGCGCGAGCCGTTCCGACTGCAGGCGCGCCAGTTCGCTGCGCATCGCCGCGAGTTGCCGCGACTGCACGAACGCCGCCGACAGCCATGCGGCGAGCGCGACCACCCCGATGCTCCAGGCGATCTTTGCATCGGCACCAGCGACGAGCGCGCCGACGAGCAGCGCGCAGAACGCGCACGGAACCGTGAACAGCTTGAGGGTGGAAACGGGCATCGCGGGCTCCAGAAACACCGGGGTTCTCGTGTCAGGTATCGGCGCAACGGCCGCAGGCTTGAGCGCGGTCATCGCGTCCACTCCAGAAGCTGCGCGGCGATCTGCTCCAGCGGCAACACGCGTTCGGCCGCATTCATGCGTACGGCGGCGCCGGGCATGCCCCAGACCACGCTCGTGGCCTCGTCCTGCGCGATCGTGTGCGCGCCGAGCTCGCGCAGAGCGAGCAGGCCGCGCGCGCCGTCCTCGCCCATGCCGGTGAGCAGGGCGGCCACCGCGTTGGTGCCGACGTGATCGAGCACCGAGCGGAACATGACGTCGACGCTCGGCCGGTGGCGGTTCTGTGGCGGCGCATCCGACAGACGGCAGTAGTAGCGCGCGCCGCTGCGCTCGACGAGCAGGTGATGGCTGCCCGGCGCGATGTAGACGTGACCCGGGACGATCTGCTGCCCATCGCGGGCCTCGCAGACCGACATCGGCGAGCAGCGATCCATGCGCGCCGCGAACGGCGCGCTGAACATCGCCGGGATGTGCTGGGTGATGACGATCGCCGGCGCGTCCGGCGGCATCGCCGAAAGCACATTCTTGATCGCCTCGGTGCCGCCGGTGGACGCGCCGATGGCGATGATTTTCTCGGTCGTGCGCAAGGCGCGCGGTCTGGTCGATGCGGCCGGCGGGCGCGCGGCGTCGCTGCGCCCGCGCGGGCGCGCGCGCGACACCGCCTTGACCTTGTCGCGCAGCGTCTGCGCATAGGCTTCGAGCCCGGCCTTGACGTCGAGCGCCGGCTTGGTCACGAAGTCGACCGCACCCAGTTCGAGCGCCTGCAGCGTGATCTCGGCGCCGCGCTCGGTCAGCGACGACACCATCAACACCGGCATCGGCCGCAGGCGCATGAGGTTGTCGAGGAAGGTCAGCCCGTCCATGCGCGGCATCTCGACGTCGAGCGTCAGCACGTCGGGATTGAGTTGCTTGATCTTGTCGCGCGCGATCAGCGGATCGGACGCGGTGCCGACGACCTCGATCTGTGGATCGGCGGACAGGATCTCGCTGAGCACGCCGCGCACCAGCGCGGAGTCGTCGACGATGAGCACCTTGATGGTCATGGGCGGCGACTCAATCGAACAACTCGACCTCGCCGGCCGGCGCGGCGCAGGCCAGCGACTGCCCATACATGCGCTCGACCGCCAGATCGGCGGCGGTGGCCGCGACCGGCAGATGACGCACCAGCACGCGGCCGCTACCGATGAAGTACGCCAGCTTGCGCGCGCTCTGCCCGCCCAGATCGCGCGCCGCGACGGCGATCGACTCGCGCTGCAGATAATCCAGCACGAAGCGCGCGTTGCGATCACCGACCGCACTGACGCTCATGCTGGCGATCACGTTGGCGCCGCCGAACACCTTGGCCTCGAGGCGCTCGCGCCGACCGCCGCGCTTGAGCAGCTCGTTGATCAGCACTTCCATCGCATAGGCCCCGTAACGCGCGTTGCCGGCGCCGCCACCCTCGCGCTGATCCTCGGGCAGCATGAAGTGGTTCATGCCGCCGACGCCGGCGACCGGATCGCGGATACAGGCCGACACGCAGGAGCCGAGCAAGGTCACCAGTGTCAGTTCGGCGTCCCCCACCTCGTATTCGCCGGGCATGACCTTGATCACGGCGCAGCCGAGCTGGCGATCGAAATAGCGCGGCGCCAGCCCCTGTCCGGTGCGCGCGTCCCAGGCGTGCCGCAGCAGCGCGCTCATGGCTGCGCGCCGAAGACGCGGCGGTAGACGGTGCGTCCCTCGGACACGAGCAACTGCCCCGCCTCCGGCAAGGATTCCGAGTGGCCCAGGCACAGCACGCCGCCGTCGGCGAGCAAGGGCACGAAGCGCTCGATCAAGCGCCGCTGTGTCGGCTTGTCGAAATAGATCATGACGTTGCGGCAGAAAATCGCGTGCAGCGGCCCGCGCAGCGGCCAGCTCGGCGCGAGCAGGTTGAGCGCGCGAAAGCTGACGAGCCGGCGCAGCTCGTCGATGACGCGGCACAGTCCTTCGTTGGCGCCGACGCCGCGACGGAAATAGCGCTGCAACTGCGCGCGCGGCAGCGCCGCGACCCGCTCCAGCGGGTAGACCCCACGCGCCGCGGTGGCGAGCACGTTGGTGTCGATATCGGTCGCCACGATCGACACCGGCGGCGACAAGGTGCCGAAAGTCTCGGCGGCGGTGATCGCCATGCTGTACGCCTCCTCGCCGGTGGACGCCGCGCTGCACCACAGCGCTGCGCGGCTGCCGCGCGGCAGTGCCGTCAACAAGGCACGCAGACGCTCGAAGTGATGCGGCTCGCGGAAGAACGAAGTGAGATTCGTCGTCAGCGCGTTGACGAAGGCCTGCCATTCATCGGCGTCCCCACCGCGTTCGAGCGCATCGAGGTAGTCGCCGAAGCGGCGATGTCCGGTCGCGCGCAGCCGGCGCGACAGGCGGCTGTACACCAGATCGCGCTTGCCGGCGCAAAGCGCGATGCCGGCGCGCTGATGGATCAGCCTGCGGACGCGCTCGAAATCGCCGGCGGTGTACGCGAACTCGCGCTCACTGCCGGCCTCGACCGCGGCCGTCACCGCGCCGGCTCCGCGCGGGGGCTAGGCGCCTCGAGCGGCGGCTGCGGCAGGCAGCCGAGACCGGCCAGCGCCAGCCCCCAGTTGCCGATCCAGACCAGCCAGGCATCGAGGCGGCCGCCGCGGGCAGCTTCGCTGGGCATGACCGAGTCCCCCGTTCAGAACTCGGTCCACTGCTCGTCGGCACCGGCCTTGGCCGGCGCCTTGCTGCCGTTCGCGCTCGTGGCCCGCGGCGCCGGACGACGGCTCGGCGCTGGCGTCGCCCGCGCCGATGCGCGAGGCGCGGCCTTGGGCGCGGCCGGCGCGACGGCCGCAGGCGCCGCCGATGCGGTCGGACGTGCAGCCCGATCGAGGCGGAATTGACTTACCGAGCGCGCGAGCTCGCCCGCCTGCTCTTCGAGCGAGCGCGCGGCCGCGGAGGCCTGTTCGACCAGCGCCGCGTTCTGCTGCGTCACCTCGTCCATCGACGTGATCGCCTGGTTCACCTGCTCGATGCCCTGGCTCTGTTCCTGCGAGGCGGCGCTGATCTCGGCCATGATGTCGGTCACCCGTTTCACGCTGGTGACGATCTCCTCCATCGTGCGCCCGGCCTGCTCGACCAGCTTGGAGCCGTTGCCGACCTTCTCCACCGAGTCGCCGATCAGGGCCTTGATCTCCTTGGCCGCCGCGGCGGAGCGCTGCGCCAAGGAGCGCACCTCGGCGGCGACGACGGCGAAACCGCGACCCTGCTCGCCGGCGCGTGCCGCCTCGACCGCGGCGTTGAGTGCGAGGATGTTGGTCTGGAAGGCGATGCCGTCGATCACGCTGATGATGTCGACGATCTTCTTGCTCGACTCGTTGATCGCCGACATCGTGGTCACGACCTCGGACACCACTTGGCCGCCCTTGCGCGCGACATCGGAGGCGCCGACGGCGAGCTGGTTGGCCTGCTTGGCGTTCTCGGCGTTCTGCTTGACCGTGCTGGTCAGCTCCTCCATCGACGAGGCGGTCTCTTCGAGCGATGCGGCCTGCTGCTCGGTACGCGCCGACAGGTCGGCATTGCCGGAGGAGATCTCGCGCGCGGCCGTGTTGATCGTCTCGGTCGCGAGCTGGATCTGCTGGATGATCTTGGTCAGCTGCTCGACGGTCTGGTTGGTATCGTCCTTGAGCTTGCCGAAGGTGCCCTGGAACTCGCCGGACACCCGATCGGTGAGGTCGCCACGTGCCAGCGCGCCGAGCACGCGCGCCACTTCGTCGAGGCCGGCGCTGCTGGTGTCGAGCAGGCGGTTGATGCTCTCGGCCAGTCCCTTGAAGAAACCCTCCTTGCCGGTGAGCGCGATGCGCCGCGTGAAATCGCCCTGCGCCGCCGCGGCGACGATCTCGCTCACCTCCTGCTCCACCGCGACCTCCGCGGTGCGGTTCTGCCACTCGACCACCGTGCCCAGACGCTCGCCCCGGTCGTTGACGATGGGACTCGCGATCAAACCGAAGGTCAGACCACCCACCTTGATCTGGGTGCGGTACGGACTGCGCAGATTCTCCAGCAACTGCGACTGGTGCGCCGGATTCTTGTGGAACAGATCGATGCTCGCGCCGAGCAGCTTGCGCGCGTCGAAGTGCGGCATGACCTTGCGCAGATCGGCCTCTGCGCGCGTAAGCATGTCGGCGACCGCGGCATTTATGTAGACGATCTGCCGATCGTTATCGGCGATCATCACGTTGCCGGAGACGTTGTCGAGCGCGTTTCTGATCCGCAGGTTCTCGTCGGCGCGCTTGCGCTCGGCGGCCAGGCGCTCGGCCTCGACGCGCTCGGCGGCGAGCTCGGCGGTCATATCCTTCCACTCCACCACATAACCCAGCCGCTCGCCCTTGTCGCCGTCGATCGGGTTGAGGATCAGCGAGAAGGTGCGCTCGCCCAGGGTCAGCTTGGCCTTGTGGGTTCCGGTCAACTTCGCTAGCAGCGCGCGCTGATAGGCCGGATTCTTGTGGAACACGTCGATGTTGGTGCCCACCACGGTCGCGGCCGAGAATGCCGGCACGTCCTTACGGATGTCGGCTTCGGCGATGGCCAGCATCTTGCGGATCGAGTCGTTCACGTAGACCACGTTCAGATCGGCATCGGCCACCATCACGTTGGTCTCGACGACGTCCAGACCGCGCTTGATGCGGGCGACGGCCTGCGCATGGCGCTGTTCCCTGGCAATCGATTCGAGCTCGGCGAGCTTGCTCGTGGTGATGTCGGTCGCGTACTTGACCACCTTCACCGGCCGGCCTCTGGAATCGAGGATCGGGTTGTAAGAGGCCTGGATCCAGATTTCGCGCCCATTCTTGCCGATGCGCCGATACTGACCGGCGTCGAATTCACCGCGGCCGAGCCTCTCCCAGAACTGGCGATACTCGGCGCTGGCCCGATACTCGGGATCGACGAACATGCCGTGGTGCTGG
The DNA here is from genome assembly GCF_040327995.1 of Sinimarinibacterium thermocellulolyticum. Lineage (NCBI taxonomy): Bacteria > Pseudomonadati > Pseudomonadota > Gammaproteobacteria > Nevskiales > Nevskiaceae > Sinimarinibacterium > Sinimarinibacterium thermocellulolyticum. The sequence goes on from NZ_JBEPIJ010000012.1 coordinate 63,782, forward strand.
CCACGGATCTCGTCCAGCGAATAACCGACCACCTTCAGGAAGTTGTCGTTGGCCGTGAGGATCGTGCCATCGAGCTCGAACTCGATGACCGCCTGCGAGCGATGGATGGCGGCGAGCTGCGCGACGGCGTCACTCGACACGGTGTTGCGCGACGCGTTGCGTTTGCGCATCGCCTTGCGCGGCGACGGGTTCGTGGCGGCCGGCTTCGAGCGAGATTCGGTTTTCATGGCAGTGTGGGCGATCAGGGGTTGGAAAGGGCGGCGGTCGCGTACGCGGCCGTCGACGGCGGATCAAAAAGGCGGCCGCACCGCTCGAGCGCTCGCCGGCGCGCGGCCAGGGTCCTTGCGCCGGCTTGCATCGGCGTGGTCCTGCGTTCAAGCGGCGGGTTCATTGCAGCGCCTGGCTGCCGCCATCGACCAGGGCCATGTCGGGCGCCATCATCAGTTTTTCGATGTCGACCAGGATCAGCATGCGATCGTCGAGCGCACCGAGGCCGGTGATGTAACGTGCGTTCATGGCACTGCCGAACTCCGGTGCCGGCCGGATCTGCTCGGGCGTCAGCTGCATCACGTCGGAGACACCGTCGACCACCATGCCGACGACGCGCCCCGCGACGTTGAGGATGATCATCACCGTGAACGCGTCGTACTCGGCCCGGCCGAGCCTGAACTTCAGCCGCATGTCGATGACCGGCACGATGGTGCCGCGCAGATTGATCACGCCCTTGATGAACTCCGGCGCATCCGGAATCTTGGTGACGGTGTCGTAGCCGCGGATCTCCTGGACCTTGAGGATGTCCACGCCGTACTCCTCGTCACCGAGGGTGAAGGTCAGAAACTCGTTGGGCATACCGACGCGGTTCGCGTGACCGGTCGGTGGACTCGTGGATGTGGTGCTGCTCATGGGCTCGGTTTCCTCGTTGGCGCTCAGGCCGCCAGCGGCTGCGAGAACAGGCGCACGACGGCGGAGACGTCGACGATCAGCGCGACGCGCCCGTCGCCGAGGATCGTGGCGCCCGACACTCCGCGCACCCTGCGGTAATTGGCTTCCAGACTCTTGATCACGACTTGCTGCTGCCCGACCAGATCGTCGATCTGCAGCGCCAGCTTGCGGCTTTCGGCCTCGACGATGACGACGATGGCTTCGTGCGCTGCAGTCCTCGTGCCCGGCAGGCCGAACCACTCGCGCAAGTCGACGAGCGGCAGGTATTCGTTGCGAACACGTACCACCGTACCCTGCTGGGCCATGCGCTTGACCTGTTCGGGTCGCGGCTGCAGCGATTCGACCACGGCGCCGAGCGGCAGGATGAACACCTCCTCGCCCACCGCCACCGACATGCCATCGAGGATCGCCAGCGTCAGCGGCAGGCGGATGGTCACGCGCATGCCGCGTCCGCGTTCCGAGCTGATCTCGACGACGCCGTTGAGCGCCTCGATGTTCTTCTTGACCACGTCCATGCCGACGCCGCGTCCAGAGACGTCGGTCACGCTCTCGGCAGTCGAGAAGCCGGGCGCAAAGATCAGTTGCCAGACCTCGGCATCGCTCATCGCCTCGGACGCCGCAAGGCCGCGCTCGCTCGCCTTGGCGAGGATGCGCGCGCGGTCCAGGCCGCGGCCGTCGTCGGCTACCTCGACGACGATATGGCCGCCCTGGTGCGAGGCCGACAGGCGCAGCGTGCCGATCGCGTCCTTGCCGGCGGCGAGGCGCTCATCCGGCAGCTCGATGCCGTGATCGATGGCATTGCGCACCAGATGCGTCAGCGGATCGGCGATACGCTCGATCACGCCCTTGTCGATCTCGGTCTGCTCGCCGCTGGTGAGCATCCGCACCTGCTTGCCGAGCTTGCCGGCAAGATCGCGTACCATGCGCGGGAAGCGCGAGAACACGAAGTCCACTGGCAGCATGCGCGTGGCCATCACCGCTTCCTGGATGCTGCGCGTGTTGCGTTCGAGCTGCGAGAGCCCGGTGAACAGCTTTTCGTGCTGCACCGGATCGAGCCCGTTCGCGAGCTGCTGCAGCATCGCCTGTGTGATCACCAGCTCGCCGACGAGATTCACCAGGCTGTCGATCTTCTCGGTGGCGACACGGATGGAAGCGCCGTCACTGCGTGCCGGCTCGCTGCGCGCCGCCGCAACCGCGGCTCGCGCCGGCGCGAGCGCCGGCGTAGGGCTCGCCGCGGGCGCAGAATCGAGCGGCTCGATGCCAAGCGCACACTCATCCTCGACCCAGGCGAACACCTCGGCCACGGCATCGCGCGGACAATCGCCGCGCAGGGTGATGTCCCAGGCCAGATAGCAGGTCTCGGGAACGCAGTCTTCGAGCGCGGGCAGCCGCTCGATCGCGCAGGTCACCCGATACTCGCCCAGACGCTGCAGCTCGCGCAGGATGCGCAGCGGATCGTTGCCGCTGGCGAACAGGCTCGCGTGCGGGGCGAAGTGGATCTTCCAGCCGATACGTGCCGGCGCTGGGCCCGGCAGGGGCGCGCTCGTGGGCGCGGCGGCGACCGCGGCGGGCCCATCGAGCAGGCGGCGCAGCTCAACGCTCAGGCTCTCGGCGGCACCGGCATCGTCGGCACGGCCGGCACGTGCATCGTCGAGCAGCCCACGCAGCACGTCCACCGAGCGCAGCAGGACGTCGATCGCCTCCGGCGTGGTCGCGCGCTTGCCGGAGCGTAGCTGGTCGAGCAGGGTTTCGAGCAGGTGAGTGAAGCCGGCGACTGCGGAAAAGCCGAAGGTCGCGGCGCCGCCCTTGATCGAGTGCGCGGCACGGAAGATGCCGTTGATGGTTTCGAGATCGGCACCGTCGGGTGTCAGCCGCAGCAGCGCCGACTCCATCGCGTCGAGGCCTTCGGCGCTTTCGTCGAAGAAGGTCTGGTGAAAGCGGCCGAGGTCGATACCGCTCATGGCGCGCTCAGCCGATCACCTTGTTGATCGTCGCGATGAGCTGCTCGGGATTGAACGGCTTGACCAGCCAGCCGGTCGCCCCCGCGGCGCGCCCTTCCTGTTTTTTTTCCGGCGCCGACTCGGTGGTCAGCATCAGCAGCGGCGTGAACTTGTAGTTCGGCAACTGTCGCAGCGCCTTGACCAGCGAGATGCCATCCATGCGCGGCATGTTCACATCGCACAGCACCAGCTGAAAGTTCTCCTTCTTCGCCAGTTCGAGTGCTTGCGCGCCGTCGGGCGCTTCGGCCACGTCGAAGCCGGCGGCACGCAGCGTGTACGCGACCATTTCGCGCATCGAGTTGGAATCATCCACGGCGAGAATGCGACTCATCGTTGCTCCGTCGGCAGCATCAAAAGCCCGTCCAGACCCAGCAGCGAGGCGGCCTCGCGCAGCGGCGCCGAACTCTGCGACCAGACCGTCGTCAGTCCAGCCTCTCGACGATCGCGGCACAACGCCGCAATCAACTGCAGGCCCGCGGCGTGCAGCCGCGTCACGCCGGCGCCGTCGATGCGCAGCGTGACGGAACAGGCGCGCGCCGGCAGCAACAGGGCCTTGAGCGCCGCGGCCTGGTCGATGCCCAGGTCCTGCGGCAGCGCCAGCGTCGCGGCATCGTCCATTGGTGTCGCGTCAGCGTCTGATCGGCCCATGCGTCAGCTCTAAGCCCTGCCATCGGAGGATGCGATACGCCGGCCCTTGTGTCGGGAGCCGGCGTGATCTGGATGCACTAACGGCCCGGTGGCAGCGGGTTTGATGCGCAGCAGGATGAATGGCAGTCAGCGCGCCGCCGAACGGCGCTCAAGCGACGCGCGCTGCGCTCGTCGTCAGCAGCGAAGCCGTATCCAGCAGTGTCAGCAGCTCGCCATCGCGCACGTAGATTCCGTGCACGCAGCCCTCACCCGCGTCGACACCGACTTTGGGCGCCGGCTTGATCGCGGCGTCGACGAGCTTGCGCACGTCGGTCACGCGATCGACCAGAAGACCCAAGGACTCCTCGCCGTGGTCGACGATGACGATGCATGCATCGGCGCCGGGACACGAGGTCGGCAGCGCGAGCAGGCGGCGCGGGTCGAGCACGGTGATCACCGTGCCGCGCAGATTGATCACGCCCAGCACCGCCGCCGGCGCGCCCGGCACGGGTTCGATCTCGAACTGGCACAGCACTTCCTGCACGTCGAGGATGGGCAAGCCGTAGAGCTGGGCATCGAGCCGGAAGCACACCCAGCGCGACAGCCGGTCGTCGGCGCGCCGCGCCGGGCTTTCGGCACTCATGGCGTTGTCTCGGCGAGCGCGGGGACGGAAACGGGGCTGCCGCCGTCCGAGTTTTCGATGGCCTCGGGTAGCCGCTCGTCGGCGTCTACACCTTCGCCGAGCACGACGATGACGACGCGGCGATTGCGGTTGCGCCCCTGCGGTGTCGCATTGTCGGCCACCGGATGGTGCTCGCCCAGACCGACGACGGTCATGCGCCTCGGATCGATGCCGTGCTGCGTGAACAGGTGCACCACACTGGCCGCACGCGCCGCCGATAGCTCCCAGTTCGACGGGAAGACGTTCGTGGCGATCGGCCGATCGTCGGTGTGGCCCTCGATGCGCAGCGCGTTCGAAAATGGTGCGAGGATCGCAGCGAGCCGTTGCAGCACCGGCCGCGCCGCCACATCGACGGCGGCGACGCCGCTGGCGAACAGGATGTCGGTGTTGATCTCGACCTCCAACCATTGCTCGGAGCGACGGATGATCACCAGGTCCTGCGCGATCAGGTCTTGCATCGCCCGCTGGACTTCGTCGGCCATGCGCTTGAGGTCGTCGCGACCGCGCAGCGCCGCCGGCTGAGAACTCGCGGAACGCGGACCGTGCTCGCCGCCCGGCAGCGGCTCGTCGCCACTCCTGCGCGCACCGGAACCGTCGGGACGGCTGCCCTTGCGCTCCGCCTCGAAGCCGCGCACCGCCACCGTGTTGAACAGGGACTCGTTCTGCACGCCCTTCTCCGGCTTGTCGCCGATCTGCACCGGCTTGAGCGAGCGCGGCGGTCCGCCCAGCGCCGCCGACAGTGAATCGGCGAGCACGCGGTACTTGCCTTCGTTGACCGAGGACACCGCGTACATGACCACGAAGAACGCGAGCAGCAGGGTGATGAGATCGCCGTAGGGAATGGCCCAGGCCTCGTGGTTGGTGTGTTCCTCGTGCTTGTGCTTTCTGGCCATGGTCCTGGCTCGGGCCGGTCAGACGGCAGACGTCAGAGGTGAGACGCCAGCCTCGACACGGCGAAGATGCGCGAGCCGATCGGCAACGGGCTGTTCAAGTCTCACGCTTCGCTCCTCACGTCTGACGACCGTCAGTGCAGGTAACCCTGCAGCTTGGATTCGATGTTGCGCGGGTTCTCGCCCTGCGAGATCGAGACCAGGCCCTCGATCGTCATCTCGCGCAGCCGGGTCTGCTCGGCAATCGCTGCCTTGAGCTTGGCCGCGATCGGCAAGAAGAACAGGTTGGCGGAGGCGATGCCGTAGATCGTCGCGGTGAACGCGGCGGCGATGCCGGCGCCGAGCTTGCTCGGGTCGGCCAGGTTCTTCATCACCGCCATCAGGCCGAGCACGGCGCCAATGATGCCCAGCGTCGGCGCATAGATGCCCATGCCCTCGAAGACCTTCGCGCCCTGCTGGTCGAAGTGCTCGCGCGTGCTCATCTCGACCTCCAGGATGTTGCGGATCGCATCCGGCTCGGCGCCGTCGACCAACATCTGCAGGCCTTTCTTCAGAAACGGATCGGTCTGGGCCTCGACCGTACCCTCGAGCGCGAGCAGGCCCTGCTTGCGGGCGATGCCGCTCCACTCGACGATGTTGGCGATCAGCGCCTTGGCATCGTGCTGCGGCGGACGGAAGGCCCAGCGCATGATCTTCAAGGCATGCTTGAACGTGGACATCGGCGTGTGCAGCATGATCGCCGCGAGCGTGCCGACGAGGACGATGACGAAGGCCGCCGGGTTCATCAGGGCGGCCACGCCCGAACCCTTGAGCACGCTGCCGCCGACGATCGCGAACAGCGCGAGCACGATGCCGACCAGCGAGAGCTTATCCATGCACCGGCTCCCGCTGCCGCGCCAGGCGATGGCGCCAGGCCTCGACCAGACCGGCGAAATCCAGAATCAGCGCGACATGACCGTCCGGCAGCACCGTGGCCGAGGAGATGCCCGGCGTGCCGCGCAGCGACGGCCCCAGCGGCTTGATGACGATCTCCTCACGGCCGCGCACCTCACCGACGACGAAGCCGAAGCGTTCGTCGCCGACCTGGGCGACGACGACGTGCCGGCACCGATCGTCGGCCGGGCGCGCCAGCCACGGATCGAGCCACACCAGGCGCAGCGTGTCGCATCGCGTGAGCACCACGTCCCAGCGATCCAGCGTCTCCGCGGCGCCCGGTTCGAGTGCGAACACGTCGAGCACCGGCGCCAGCGGCAGTGCATAGCGCCGGCCATTGGCCGACACCATCAGCGCCGACAGGATCGCCAGCGTCAGCGGCACGCGGATGTGCACGGTACTGCCGACGCCGAGCTGCGACTCGATGCGCACGCTGCCGCCGAGCGCGCGGATGCGCGACATCACCACGTCCATGCCGACGCCGCGGCCGGACAGGTCGGAGACCTGCTCCTTGGTCGAGAAGCCCGGCAAAAACACGAGCTGCAGGCATTCGTCCGTGCTCATCTGCGCGGCCTGGACGGCATCGACCAGGCCATTTTCGACCGCCTTGGCACGCACGCGCTCGGCGTCGATGCCGGCGCCGTCGTCGCGCACGGTGATGGCGATGCTGTCGCCCTGCTGCTGCGCGCTCAAAGTCAGATGGCCGGCCACCGGCTTGCCGCGCCGCAGGCGTTCCTCCGGCAGCTCGATGCCGTGGTCGACGCTGTTGCGCACCATGTGCACCAGCGGATCGGCCAGCGCCTCGACCAGGTTCTTGTCCAGGTCGGTGTCCTCGCCGACGAGCTCGACCTCGACTTGCTTGCCGAGGCTGCGCGCCACATCGCGCGCGATCTTCGGAAAACGCGCGAACACCTTGCCGACCGGCTGCATGCGCACCTGCATCACCGCGTTCTGCAGGCCGCGCGTGATGAGATCGAGCTCCGCGACCGGGCGCGCGAACTGCGCCGCATCGGCCTGCCGCGCGCGCAGGTCCTTGAGGCGGTTGCGCACCAGCACCAGCTCGCCGACGAGATTCATCAGCGCGTCCAGGCGCGCGGTGTCGACGCGCACGGTGGTCTCGGCCGGCGGCTTGCTGCCCTCGCCCGCGTGCGTCAGCGATTGTGCCGCGGCGACGGCAGACGGCGTCTGCGCATCGGGGCGGGCCTTGTGCTCGCATTGCGGCTTGACGGATGTCGACGCAGACGCGGGCTTCGGCGACGAGCCGGGCGGCGGCGCGCTGGCGGCCGGCGCGAGTTGCGGCGCTGCCGGACCCTTGCCCGAACCGTGCAACTGATCGAGCAGCGCCTCGAACTCCTCCTCGGTGATCGTGTCCGAGGCCGGCGCCGGCGCACTCGCCTTTTTCTTCGGTTTGGCCGCGGCCTTTTTCTTCGGCGCGGGCGCGGTTGCGGGTGCCGCCTCGGGCGCGCTCGACAGCAGCGCACGCAGCGACTGCAGCAGCGCCGGGTCGGCCGGCGCCAGCGGCGTGCCGGCGGCGACCGACTGCATCATGGTCTGCACGGCATCGACGGCGGCGAGCACCACGTCCATCAGCACCGGATCGACGCCGCGCTTGCCGCTGCGCAGCGCGTTGAAGACATCCTCGGCGGCGTGGCACAGCTCGACCAGCGGATGCAGTTCGAGAAAACCGGCGCCGCCCTTGACCGTGTGGAAGGCGCGGAAGATGGCGTTGAGCAGTGCCTGATCCTGCGGACGGCTTTCCAGTTCGACGAGCTGGGCGCCGAGCGTCTGCACCAGCTCGCCCGCCTCGACCAGGAAGTCGGCGCGGATGTCGTCGTCGCTGCTCATGTGCTCACGACTGTCAGAAACCCAGGCTGGCCAGTAGTTCGTCGGCGTCTTGCTGGCTCGCGGCGACCGTGCCCGGCACGGCCGGCCCGGCCAGCTCGCCGGTCTTCGGCTGTATCGGCTGCGCCGACGGCGTCTGAAGCCCCACACCGTCGGCGCCGCGCAGCAGTTCGAGCAGCGAGTGCTCCACGGTGCACACCAGCGCGATCACGCGCTTGATGATCTGCCCGGCGAGATCCTGGTACTCCTGCGCCTGCGCCAGCTCCGAGAGCGTGCCGCGCAGGACGCGCGATTGTGCGCGCAGATCCTCGCCGGTGCCGTGCAACAGCACGGAGACGTTGCCGAAATCCGGATGGTTGTCGGCGATCACGCTTTCGGCCTCGGCGATGTGCCGTGCGGCCACATCGATGCCGTCGGCCACGCCGCGCGCCTGCTCGACCAGATCGAGCGTGCGATGCGCGGCTTTCTCGGTCATCTGGATGACATAGTCGAGCCGGTGGCGCGCATCCGGCATCTCGTCACCGGCGATGCGCGCGAGCCGCTCGTCGAGCCGCAATTGGGTGACGGCATCGTGCAACTCGCGCGTCAGCCGCGCGAGCTTGGCGAACAGCGGATCGTCCGCGCTCACGTCAGGCCGTCTCGGCGATACGCTGGAAGATCTTGTCGATCTTCTCTTTGAGCGTCTGCGCCGTGAACGGCTTGATGATGTAGCCGTTCACGCCGGCCTGCGCGGCCTCGATGATCTGCTCGCGCTGTGCTTCGGCGGTGACCATCAGCACCGGCGTCTTGGCGATGCGCGCATCGCCGCGGATCGAGCGCAGCAGCTCGATGCCGGTCATCCCCGGCATGTTCCAGTCGGTGATGACGAAATCGACGTTGCCGGCCTGCAGCAGCGGCCATGCGGTCTTGCCGTCGTCGGCCTCGACGGTGTGGGTGTAGCCGAGATCGTTGAGCAGGTTCTTGACGATGCGTCGCATCGTCGAAAAGTCGTCCACGATCAGGATGCGCATGTTCTTGTCCATCGTCGCTCCGGTTTCGAATCCTTGCTCAGGCTGCCGCCCGCATCTGTTTCCAGCCCTTGAGCCGTGCACGCAGCCGCACCAGGGCCTGACCGTGGATCTGGCAGACGCGGCTTTCGCTGACATCGAGCACCGCGCCGATCTCGCGCAGGTTCATCTCGTCGTCGTAATACATCGACATCACCAGCCGTTCGCGTTCCGGCAGCTCGGCGATCGCGTTCGCCAGAGCTTCGCGGAACTCGGCTTGCTGCAGCGCATCGAGCGGACCACCGGCAGGATCGGGGCAGTCGAACGTCTCGTCGCCGTCCTCGCCGGCGGCGTTCAGGCTCAGCACATGGCAGCGCGCGGCGTCGTGCAGGATCTCCTGCACCTCGCGTACGCCAAGGCCCATACGCTCGGCGATTTCCGATTCGCGCGCCTCACGGCCACTGGTCTGCTCGATCGCACGGATCGCCTCGGCGAGCTCGCGCACGCGTCGATGCACCGAGCGCGGCGCCCAGTCGGTGTGCCGGAGTTCGTCGAGCATCGCGCCGCGGATGCGGATGCCGGCGTAGGTCTCGAACGAGGCGCCGCGATCGCCGCTGTAGTGCCGGGCGGCCTCGATCAGGCCGATGACGCCGGCCTGGATCAGATCGTCGAGCTCGACGCTGGGCGGCAGGCGCGCCGCCAGATGATGGGCGATGCGCCGCACCAGATCGCCATGCCGGCGCACCAGATCCGCCTCCGAAGGCGTGGAACACGTACTCATGCGGCCGCTCCGGTGGACAGGGCGCCGCCGATCAGGCGCTCGACGAAGAACTCGAGGTTGCCGCGCGAGCCGCTGGGCGTCGCCCAGCCGGCGACGCGATGCGCGAGCGCGCGGTAGGCGCTGGCGCTCGGCGCACTCGGGTAGGCATCGACGACGGCGCGCTGGCGCCGCACGGCGCGTCGTAGCCAGTCGTCGTTCGGGATCGTGCCGATGTCGGTCAGCGTGACATCGAGAAAGCGCTCGGACACGCGGCGCAGGTTGTCGTGGATCTCGCGCGCCTCGGCCGGCGTGTGCGTCATGTTCGACAGCACCCGGAAGCGGCGCACGCCGTGATCGCGGCTCAACACCTTGATCAGCGCATAGGCATCGGTCAGCGATTGCGGGTCGTTGGTGACGACGACGATGATCTCCTGCGAGGCCTGGCTGAAGGTGATCACGCTGTCGGCGATGCCGGCGGCGGTGTCGACGATCAAGGTGTCCAGCGGCCGGCGCAGCTCCGAGAAGGCGCGCACCAGGCCGGCGTGCTCGGCCGCTGACAGCTCGGCCATGTTGCGCTTGCCGCTGGATGCCGGCACCACCATGACACCGGCGGGGCCGGTGATGATGGTGTCCTCGAGTGCGCAACTGCCGTCGAGCACGTGCGAGAGGTTGCGCTGCGGCTGCAGGCCGAGCATCACGTCGATGTTGGCGAGGCCCAGATCGCCGTCGAGCAGCATCACACGGCGCCCGTCCATCGCCATCGACACGGCGAGATTGACCGAGGTCGAGGTCTTGCCGACGCCGCCCTTGCCGCTGGTCACGGCGATCACCTGCACCGGTCGGCGCATGCGTAGCGCCGCCAGACCCGCGGCCTGGTGATCGAGCATCGCATCAGATGCCGGCATGGGCAGCTCCGAACTGCAGGGCGAGCGTGCCGTCGTGCACGCGCGCCGGGTTGGAACGGGCGAGTCGCATCGCGCGCAGCACGAGCTGGTCGGGCCGTGCGGCGTGCAGGTCCTGCGGCACGCGCTGGCCGTCGCAGAGATAAGGCACGGCGAGCTTGTGGCGGATCACCGCCGACAGCACGCCGCCGATGCGCGCGGCTTCGTCGAGCTTGGTCAGCACGCAGGCATCAAGACCCGCAGGGGCGAAGCGGCGCAGGATGTCCTCCTGGTCCGCCGCCTGGGTGGTCGCGGACAGCACCAGCCAGTGGCGCACCGGACGGTGCGCGGCGCGCAGCTCGGCGAACTGGGCGCCGAGGCGCTCGTCGCGCGGCGCCATGCCGGCGGTGTCGATCAGCACCAGCTTGCGGTCGGACAGACGCAGCAGCGCGGCGCGCAACTGCTCGCCGCTGGCGGCGGTCTGCACCGGCACGCCGAGCAGGCGGCCGTAGGTGAAGAGCTGCTCCTGCGCGCCGACGCGATAGTGGTCAGTGGTCACCAGCGCCAGATCGCGCGTGCCGTGGCGCGCGGCGAAGCGCGCCGCGAGCTTGGCGATGGTCGTGGTCTTGCCGACGCCGGTGGGGCCGATCAGCGCGATGGTGCCGCCTTCGAGGATCGGGTCTTTGGGGGCATCGACCAGGCGGCGCGCGAGCAGGCCCAGCGGCAGGAAGCGCGCGCGTTCGCGATCGACACCCGCGGGCAGGTCGTCGACGATTTCACGGGCGAGGCCGGCGTCCAGACCCAGATCGGTCATCGCTCGCAGCGCCGCCATGCGTTCGGGCTGGCGGTCGGCCAGATCGCGCCAGGCCATGTGCGCGACCTGCGCTTCGAGCATGCGTCGCATCCCGCCGATTTCCCGGCGCAATTGCTGGATTTCCGGCGCCGGCGGCGGCGGTACCGACACCGCCGGCGCGGATCGCGAATCGCCTGTCGCGGCCGCCGCCGGCAACGCCCCGTCGGCGACGGGCGATGCCGATGCGGCATCCGCGGTCTGCGTCCTGCGCATCGCCGCTTGCATCAGCGCCGCGTCGTAGTCGGTCGCCGCCACCACCTCGATGCCCTCGGCGACGCGGCGGTTCGACAGGATCACGGCATCGGCGCCCTGCTCCTCGCGCACCATGCGGATCGCCTCGCGCATGCTGCCGGCGATGAATCGCTTGATCTTCATGCGCAGACTCCGTCGTCTACGGTCTGGTTCACGAAATCGCTCCCACCATGCGCAACTGCTTCGAATCCGGTACTTCGTCGAAGGCGAGCACGTGCAGTCCGGGAATGGTCTGTCGCGTGAACCTCGCCAGCAGCGGTCGCAGCGCGGGCGAAACCAGCAACACCGCGGGCTGACCTTGCGTCTCCAGCTTGCGCGTCTGGTCCGCGAGCGCGCGATGGATCCGCTCGGCGAGGCCCGGCTCGATCGCCGCGCCGCCGCTCTTGAGGCTGTCCTGCAACACCTGTTCCAGCGGCCCGGCGAGCGTGAGCACCGGCAGCTCGGGCTGCATGCCGTTGATTTCCTGCACGATCTGCCGGCCGAGCGCGACGCGCACCAGGCCCGAGAGGACGACGGGGTCCTGGCTCTTGGCCGCGTGCTCCGCCAAGGCTTCGGCGATCACACGCAGGTTGCGGATCGGCACGCGCTCGGCGAGCAGGTTCTGCAACACGCGCACGAACACCGTCAGCGACAACTGCTTGGGCACCAGATCCTCGACCAGCTTGGGTGCCTGCTTGGCGAGCTGGTCGAGCAGCGCCTGCGCCTCGTCGTGTCCGAGCAGCTCGTGCGCGTGCATGCGGACGACCTGGGACAGGTGTGTCGCGACCACCGTCGCGCAATCGACCACGGTGTAGCCCAGCGACTGCGCATGCTCGCGCGCACCCTTGTCGATCCAGATCGCGTCGAGGCCAAAGGTCGGGTCCTTGGTCGGGATGCCTTCGACGCTGCCGAACACGCGCCCCGGGTTGAGCGCGAGCTCGCGGTCGGTGTGGATCTGCCCCTCGGCCACCGGCACGCCGTGTACGAGCAGGCGGTAGGCGCCGGGCTGCAACTGCAGGTTGTCGCGGATGTGCACCGGCGGCACCAGAAAGCCGAGATCCTGCGTGAGCTTGCGACGCACACCCTTGATACGCGCCATCAGCTCGCCGCCCTGACGGGCATCGACCAGCGGAATCAGGCGATAGCCGACCTCGAGCCCGAGTACATCGGCGCCGCCGACGTCCTCCCAGCTCAGTTCCTCCGCCGCCGCGGCTGCGGCGGCTTGCGGCGCCGGCTGCTCGGCGGCGGCCCTGGCGCGCTTGGCCATCAACCAGGCCACGCCGCCGCAAGCGGCGGCCAGTAGCAAAAAGAACAGATTCGGCATGCCCGGTATCAGCCCGGCCAGCCCGAGCACGCCGGCGGTCACCGCGAGCACGCGCGGCTGGTTGAACAACTGCCCGGCCACCTGCTTGGACATGTCGGCCTGACGCGACATGCGCGTGACCAGCACCGCGACCGAAGTCGACAGCAAGAGCGCCGGTACCTGCGCCACCAGACCGTCGCCGATGGTCAGCAGGGTGTAGACGCGCAGCGCCTCGCCGAAGCTCATGCCGCGCGACATCGGGCCGATGACCAGCCCGCCGATGATGTTGATCAGCAGGATCAGGATGCCGGCGATGGCGTCGCCGCGGACGAACTTGCTGGCGCCGTCCATGGAGCCGTAGAAGTCGGCCTCGGCGCGCACCTCTTCGCGCCGCGCCTTGGCTTCGTCGCGCGTCAGGATTCCGGCGTTCAGATCGGCGTCGATCGCCATCTGCCGGCCCGGCAGGGCGTCGAGCACGAAACGTGCGGACACCTCGGACACCCGCTCCGCACCCTTGGTCACCACCATGAAGTTGACGATGGTCAGGATGATGAAGACGACCAGACCGACGGCGTAGTTGCCGCCGATCACGAAGCTGCCGAAGGCCTCGATCACCTGCCCGGCCGCGTGCGGCCCCTCGTGACCGTGGAGCAAGACGACGCGGGTCGACGCCACGTTCAGCGACAGCCGCAGCAGCGTCGCGAACAGCAGCACCGTCGGAAACGCCGAGAAATCCAGCGGCCGCATCACATAGACCACGGCGAGCAGCACCGCGATCGACAGGGTGATGTTCACCGTGAACATCAGGTCCAGCACCGGCGTCGCCAGCGGCACCACCATCGTGCCGAGCACGGCGAGCAGCACGATCGGCGCGGCGAGTCCGGCGCGGCCCAGCTCGCGCGCGCGGCTTAGAAGATCGGCAAGCGTCATGACCGCCCGCGTGCAATCCTCGTGCCGCACCGGCGGCGGAACTCCAGCATCGTCGATCCGCCGTACGCTCCGAAGCGGCACAACGGCGCTGCATCCAGCGGCAACATTGCGGCAGCATGATGGGTGGTCGATCCCGCCGTCCGTCAGTCCCGCTTCATGAAACGCCGCGACTTCCTACACTCCAGCCTGCTGCTGCTGTCCTCTCCGCTGCTGCCCGGCTGCGGCGACAGCGCCGATACGCCGGACAACGGCGGCGATCCGGGCCCCGACCTGCCGGGCAACCTCGACGACGGCCTGCTCGACTATCCGCGCGTGCTGCCGCTGCCGTTCGCGCATGGCGTGGCCTCGGGCGATCCGCTCGCCGACCGCGTCATCATCTGGACGCGCATCACCGAATCGACGCCGTCGGCGGACGCGATCCCGGTGCACTGGGAAGTCGCGGCCACGCCGGACTTCGCCGTCGTACTCAAGCGCGGCACGCAGAACGCCATCGCCGCGCACGACTGGACGGTCAAGGTGGACGTGACCGGCCTTGCGCCGGCCACGACTTACTACTACCGCTTCCGCGCGTTCAACCGTTGGTCCATCGTCGGCCGCACACGCACCGCGCCGGCCGATGCGGTGGACGAGATTCGCCTGGCCGTCGTCGCCTGTTCGAGCTACTGGTCAAGTCACTGGAGCGGCTACGGCCATCTTGCCGATCGCAACGACCTGGACCTCGTCCTGCACTGCGGCGACTACATCTACGACTTCGTCGACGACGACGAGCAGGTGCGCGCACGGCTCGATCGCAAGGACATCCACGACGTCGATTACCGTGACTGGCTCAACCTCGACGAGGTGCGACGCCGCTACGCGCTGTTCCGCTCGGACCCCAACCTTTTGCGCGCCCACCAGCAGCACCCGTGGATGATCGTCTGGGACAACCACGACATCGACCCTGGCTTCGGCAACGAGCTGGACAGCCCCATCGACCCGGCCACCAGCACCTGCACGCTCGCCGACACCGCGCGCGCCTTCCACGAATGGACGCCGACGCGGCCGGTGAAACCCGACGGCTCCGGCGAGTTCGTACTCGTCGACGACGGCAGCTATCCGCAACCGGCCGACCCGCTGCTGATCTACCGCAAGCTCGCCTACGGCCCGCTGCTCGACATCCTCGGCGTGGACACGCAAAGCCTGCTGCCGCGCTACGGCCTGCCCGCCGACAACGGTCACTTGCCCGACGGCGCGCCCAGCCTCTATGGCCGGCGTCAGTTCGAGTGGCTCGCCGCCACCCTGCTCGCGTCGCAGCAGGCCGGCACCACCTGGCGGCTCATCAACAACCAGACCTGGTTCACGCCGGTGGATGTGCCGGACGTGATCGACGGCATTGCCACGCCCAAGCTCGGCATCTCGCGCTGGACCGAGTACGCCCAGGAACGCGCCGCGCTGTGCCGCTACCTGCGCGGCGACAACACGGCGAACCTGCGCATCCGCAACAACATCCTGGTCTCCGGCGACGCTCATGGCAGCCTCGGCGCCGACGTGATCGAGGACAACGCCCTGCTCGGCGCCTACGTGCCTGGCCTGCCGTCGCCCAATCCGCGCGGCGGCTCCACGCCGGACAACCGGCTCGCCGGCTACCTGCGTGCCACGACCGGCGCCCTCGGCCCCGTCAGCCCTCGCGAAGCCTCGGTCGGCGTCGAGTTCGCCCCCAGTTCCATGGGCCGCGGCGGCGCCGACGAACTCGTCACCAACGCCGCCGGCCTGCCACCCGGCTCACCGCTGGGCGTCGTCGGCGCGCGCGCGCTCGAGCTGGCCGTGATCAATGGCAACAAGAACGTGCAGTTCATCGAATGGGTCGACCACGGCTACGGCATCGTCAGCCTCACCAGCGAACGCGCCATCTTCGAATGGTGGTGGCAGGACAAGCTCACCCCCGGCGCACCGGACGTGCTCGGCCAGCAGATGGTGGCCTGGGCCAAGACCGATACCGCCCGCCCCATTCCACGGTTCCAAGATCAGATCGACGCGGTGACCGCGCACGCCATGGCGGTGCGGCCGACACAGGGAAGCCGCAGCGCCGAGCCGGCGCCGCTGGACCCCGGCCTGTTGCAGCCGCGTTGAGCGCTGCGCCGGCTGCCGAGTCGATCGCGGCGCCGGCGGGAAAACGGCAGCCATTCGAGCCGGCTCGCGCCGCGGCGCGTCCGCGGCCGCTCGCCGGCGCGGGCAACGAAAAGGCCCCGGAGACGGGGCCAAAACATGCCGCCCATGTCGGGCGGCGAGCGGCCGGGGCCCGCTGGGCCCCGGCGCTTTGGACAACGGATGGACGCTTAGAAGTCGCCCATGCCGCCCGGCGGCACCGCCGGCGCCTCTTCCTTCTTCGGCAGCTCGGCCACCATCGCCTCGGTGGTCAGCAACAGGCCGGCGACCGAAGCCGCGTTCTGCAGGGCCAGGCGCGTGACCTTGGCCGGGTCGATGATGCCCGCCTCGATCATGTCGACGAACTCGCCGGTGCCGGCGTTGTAGCCGGTGGCGCCCTTCGACTCCTTGACCTTGTTGACGATGACCGACGGCTCCTCGCCAGCGTTCTTGACGATCTGGCGCAGCGGCTCTTCGATCGCACGCTTGAGGATGTTGACACCCACCTGCTGATCGTCGGTCGGCGCCTTGAAGTTTTCCAGCACCTTCTGCGCACGGATCAGCGCGGTGCCGCCGCCGGCGACGATGCCCTCCTCGACAGCCGCGCGGGTCGCGTGCAGGGCGTCCTCGACGCGCGCCTTCTTCTCCTTCATCGCGACTTCCGTCGCGGCGCCGACCTTGATCACGGCGACGCCGCCGGAGAGCTTGGCCAGACGCTCCTGCAGCTTCTCGCGATCGTAGTCGGAGGTGGCGTCCTCGATCTGCTTCTTGATCTCGGCGATGCGCGCCTTGATCTTGTCGGCCTTGCCGGCGCCGTCGATGATCGTGGTGTTCTCCTTGTCGATCTGCACCTTCTTGGCCGTGCCCAGGTCATTGATGGAGACCTTCTCCAGCGACAGGCCCAGCTCCTCGGAGATGACCTGGCCGCCGGTGAGGATGGCGATGTCCTTGAGCATCTCCTTGCGGCGATCGCCGAAGCCCGGCGCCTTGACGGCCGCGACCTTGAGGATGCCGCGCAGGTTGTTGACGACCAGGGTCGCCAGCGCCTCGCCCTCGACGTCCTCGGCGATGATCAGCAGCGGCTTGCCCTGCTTGGCCACCGCCTCGAGCACCGGCAGCATCTCGCGGATGTTGGAGATCTTCTTCTCGGTGATCAGGATCAGCGGATTTTCGAGCTCGACCTGCTGGCTCTGCGCGTTGTTGATGAAGTACGGCGACAGATAGCCGCGGTCGAACTGCATGCCCTCGACCACCTCCAGCTCGTCGTTCAGGCCCGAGCCGTCCTCGACGGTGATCACGCCCTCCTTGCCGACCTTGTCCATCGCCTCGGCGATGCGCTCACCGATCGACTCGTCGTTGTTGGCCGACACGGTGCCGACCTGGGCGATGGCCTTGCGGTCCTTGCACGGCTTGGACATCTTCTTGAGCTCGGCGACGACGGCCTCGACGGCCTTGTCGATGCCGCGCTTGATCTCCATCGGGTCGATGCCGGCGGTGACCGACTTCAGGCCCTCGTTGACGATCGCCTGGGCCAGCACGGTCGCGGTCGTGGTGCCGTCACCGGCCTCGTCGGAGGTCTTGCTGGCCACTTCCTTGACCAGCTGCGCACCCATGTTCTCGAACTTGTCCTTGAGCTCGATCTCCTTGGCGACCGACACGCCGTCCTTGGTCACCGTCGGGGCGCCGAAGGACTTGTCGAGCACCACATTACGGCCCTTGGGGCCGAGCGTGACCTTGACCGCGTTGGCCAGCACGTTGACGCCGGCGACCATGCGGCTGCGGGCGTCGTCACCGAAACGAACTTCTTTGGCTGCCATGTTTTCGTTCCTCGTTAAAGCTTGAATTCGTCATTCCCGCATCGGCGGGAGTCCACGTTGCTGTGATCGGGGCAGGACGGGATCCCGGAAAGGCAGGGGGATGACCGCCCCGCGGCGGGTCACTTGGTGAAGACCGCCATGATGTCGTCCTCGCGCATCACGAGGACTTCCTCGCCGTCGACCTTGACCTCGGAACCCGAGTACTTGCCGAACAGCACGACATCACCCTTCTTCACATCCATGGGGATGATCTTGCCGTCGTCACCCTTCTTGCCGGGGCCCACCGCCAGCACCTCGCCGCGGACCGGCTTCTCGGCCGCGTTGTCCGGGATGATGATGCCGCCGGCGGACTTCTTCTCTTCTTCCAGACGCTTGACGATCACCCGATCGTGCAGGGGGCGCAGATTCATATCGAAATCTCCCGATGATTCAATGGCTTGAGTCTCCAACGGCGAGAGCCTCGCGGCCGGTTCGGCCGGCCTTGTTAGCACTCACCATGAAAGGCTGCTAATTGTTGGGGACGCGCCTCGCGGATTCAAGACCCGACACGCACCGATTCACGCGGCGGCGACGCCGCGGCTGCGCGCCGGCGCGCCGGCGGGGCTGGCCAGAAAGTCGGCGGCGAAAGCGGCGAAGCGGCCCTGCTCGATCGCCTCGCGGATGCGGCGCATGTGGTTCTGGTAGTAGCGCAGGTTGTGGATGGTGTTCAGGCGCGCGCCGAGAATCTCGTTGCATCGATCCAGATGGTGCAGATAGGCGCGCGAGTAGTGCGCACAGGTGTAGCAGTCGCAGGCCGGATCGAGCGGACGCGGATCGTCGCGATGCACGGCATTGCGGATCTTGATCACGCCTTCGCTGGTGAACAGATGTCCGTTGCGCGCGTTGCGCGTCGGCATCACGCAGTCAAACATGTCGATGCCGCGCGCCACCGCCTGCACCAGATCGCGCGGCGTGCCCACCCCCATCAGGTAGCGCGGATGCTCCGTCGGCAGCTCGGGACCCAGCGCATCGAGTACCCCGAGACGCTCGGCCTCCGGCTCGCCAACCGACAGGCCGCCGACGGCGTAGCCGTCGAAGCCGATCTCGCGCAGCCGCGCCAGCGACTCGCGGCGCAGGTCGGCGTACATGCCGCCTTGGACGATTCCGAACAGTGCGCTAGGTCCGGCGCCGTGCGCGGTCTTGCAGCGCGCCGCCCAGCGCGCCGACAGCTCCATCGACTGGCGCGCCTGCTTCTCGGTGGCCGGGTACGGCGTGCACTCGTCGAATTGCATGACCACGTCCGAGCCGAGCGCATGCTGGACCTCGATGGCCCGCTCCGGGGTGAGGAAGATGCGGTCGCCATTGACCGGCGAGGCGAAGGTCACGCCCTGCTCGCTGATCTTGCGCAGGCCGGAGAGGCTCCACACCTGAAAGCCGCCGGAGTCGGTGAGGATCGGCCCATCCCAGTGCATGAAGCGATGCAGACCGCCGAGCGCGCGCACCGTGTCCGGCCCCGGCCGCAGCATCAGATGAAAGGTGTTGCCGAGCACGATCTCGGCGCCGCTCGCACGCAGCTCCTCCGGCGTCATCGCCTTGACCGTGCCGTAAGTGCCCACCGGCATGAACGCCGGCGTCTCCACCGTGCCGCGCGCAAACACGAGCCGGCCGCGGCGGGCGGCTCCGGAGGTGGCGATGAGATCGAACTTCACGTCGGTCGAAACGGGTGGTGGCGCAGGGGCGCGGATTGTCCCACAGCGGCACGGCGCGCCGCCGGCCGGCGTTCGGCCTGCGCTGTTAGCATCGAAGTCCCCGATACCGGAGGGGTTCCATGAGCATCGTGACCGGACTCGCCGACCGGCTGCTGTTCGCCGCCGGCCTCGTGCTGTTTCTGCAGATTCCGCAGTTCATCGACCACTACACGCAGCGCTACGCCGGCTATCACCAGGCGCTGGCTGACAGCGTACGGCAATATCAGGACAGCGCCGACGCCCACTACGGCGGGGACCTGCCCCTGATGATCCACGAGTTCGAGACCGCCCAAGCACCGGCGATGCGCGACATGGGGGCGAAGATGCAGCGCGAACGCCGTCTGCTCGACGAGATGACGGCGGGCCTTGCGCGCTTGCGCAGCGGTTCGTTGCCGGCGCAGATCGCGCAACTCGCGCGTGACTACGACAGCCCCTTGCTGCGCGCGACCTTCGAGGACTTCGAACCGGGCCTGCCGTTCACCCAGGAAGCCGCGGTCTGCGGCCTGGTCGGCGGCATCCTCGCCAGCGGCCTGTTCAACCTGCTGATCTGGCCGCTTCGCCGGCTGTTCAGCCACCGGCCGATGGTTCGGGTCTGAAGCAGATCCAGACAAGTCGCCACGACGTCCTTGCAAGGAGCCGAAAGTATGTCCCGAGCGCCGGCGAGGGACGACGAAGCAATCCAGCGACGCTCTACGCAACCGGCGTCACTGGATCGCCACGGCCGCTGCGCGGCCTCGCGATGACGGATTTGTTCTGAGCTCCCCTCAGCGCTTGCGGTTGCGCGCAAAGTTCAGGTCCGAGCTCGTCGCGCGCAAGCGACCACCTAGGTACATCGCCAGCGCGCGGTAGAACTTGGCCGCAATCGCCGGCTGCGTGTCGAGCAGTTCGCGCAGCTTGGCGTAAGGGACCACGACCAGCTCGCTGTCTTCGAGGGTACGCGCCGTCGCCGAGCGCGGCTCGGCATCGAGCAGCGACATCTCGCCGAAATGCGCACCGCTGCCCAGCATCGCCAGCATCACGGTGTTGTTGTCGCCGGACTGCGCGATCTGCACCGAGCCGTGCTTGATGATCAGCAGGCTGTCGGCGTCCTGCCCTTCTTTGAACAGCACGACGTTGCCGGCATGCGTTTGCGGCAGCGCAATCTCCTCGATCTGGCCGAGTTCGGCATCCGAGAAGTCGCTGAACAGGTAGACGTTGCGCAACAGCGAGCGGCGTTCCATCCGATACCCCCTGGTTCCGAGAAAAGCGCCGGACCCGACCGGCGGCTTGTGGCCGGCAGCATATCGCAGCGCCGTCGCCGCCAGCATGGACGCCGGTCACACGTGGGCGTCGCGGTCGATCAGCATCGCATCGCCGTAGCTGAAGAAGCGGTAACGCTGCGCGACCGCGTGCCGGTACGCGGCCATGATCCGTTCAAAACCGCCGAAGGCACAGACCAGCATCATCAAGGTCGACTGCGGCAGGTGAAAGTTGGTCAGCAACCGGTCGACGACACGAAAGCGGAACCCCGGCGTGATGAACAGCCGCGTCTCGTCGCTGCACGGTTCGACGCGCCCGATGGTGTCCTGCGCCAGCGCCGCCGATTCGAGCGCCCGCACCACCGTGGTACCGACCGCGACGACGCGACCGCCGCGGGCGCGCGCCGCGTCGATCGCCGCGCACAACGCGCCGTCGATGCGGTAACGCTCGGCGTGCATGCGGTGTTCGGCCAGATCCTCGACGCGCACCGGCTGGAAGGTGCCGGCGCCGACGTGCAGCGTCAGCGTCGCGCGCTCGATCCCGGCCGCGTCCAGCGCCGCCAGCAGCGCCTCGTCGAAGTGCAGCCCGGCGGTCGGCGCCGCCACCGCACCCGGCTCGCGCGCGAACACGGTCTGGTAGCGCTCGGCGTCCTTTGCGTCGGGCGCGTGCGTGATGTACGGCGGCAGCGGCAGCTGGCCGGCGCGTTCGAGAAAGGCCATGACGCCGTCATCGCCGCCATAGCGCAGCTCGAACAGGTCGTCGTCACGGCCGAGCACTTCGAGCCGGTCGGCGCCGACCAGAATCACGCCACCGGCGCGCGGCTTCTTGCTGACGCCGAGCTGGGCGAGGAAACGATGCGCGTCGAGCACGCGCTCGACCAGAATCTCGACGCGCCCACCGGTGGGCTTGACGCCGAACAGCCGCGCCGGAATCACCCGCGTGTCGTTGAACACGATGAGATCACCGCGCGCGAGCAGACCCGGCAGCTCGCGCATCTGCCGGTCGGCGACGCCAGCCGCCGTCACTTGCAGCAGCCGGCTCGCCGAGCGCTGCGCCGCCGGCTCTTGGGCGATCAGCTCCGGCGGCAGTTCGTAGTCGAAATCGGATCGGCGCATCGGCGGGGCGGCGGTTCCAAGGGCGCGCACTATACCCGCGCGGCGCGCATCGATTCACGCATCTGCAACGGCACGGTCATGCGCCGCCGCTAGCCTCTCGGCGCCGAGACTCTCTGCTGGCCCCTCGTGAACACAGCCCCCGTGGACGACATCGAACGCCTGCGGCTCGACGTCGAGCCACTGTCGCCGACGACGACCATCGACGCCGCGGCCGAGCTGTTCCTGGCACCGCAGTACGCGCGCATGCTGTGCCTGCCGGTGGTCGCGGACGGAAAAGTGCTCGGCACGGTGAGCCGCCACGCGCTCAACGGCATCTTTCTGCGCCGCTTCGGCCGCGAGCTCTACGGCGCCAAGCCGGTCGCGACGCTGATGAACCGCGATCCGCTGGTGATCGAGCAAAGCGCTTCGCTCGATGCAGCGACCGCCTACGTCAGTGCACACCTCGGTTCGCCGATCACCGAGGATTTCGTCGTGCTGCATGATGGCCGCTACGCCGGCATGGGCATCGTGCTCGACCTGCTATCGGCGCTCCGCGGCCGGCTCGAAGCCAAGGCGCACGAGCTCGAAGCCGCCTACCGCGACCTCAAGGCCTCGCAGGCGCAGCTCGTACAGTCGGAGAAGATGGCGTCGCTCGGTCAGATGGTCGCCGGCGTCGCCCACGAGATCAACACGCCGCTGGGCTACGTGCGCAACAACGTCGAGATGACCGAGGGCGTGTTCGCCCTCGTCGCCGATGCACTCAAGGTTCACGACCAACTCGTGCATCTGATGGTCGATGAGGGCGCCGACGAACAAAGGCTCGCTGCCGCTCTCGCTGCCTGCCGCGCGTCGATCGACGCGCTGGGCGACATGGCGGTGATCGACGATACCCGCGCGCTGTTCGCCGACACCCTGCACGGCGTCGACACGATCCGCGACCTGGTCGTCAACCTGCGCAACTTCTCGCGCCTGGACCAGGCGCGCGTCGCCGAGGTCTCGCTCAACGACTGCCTCGACCAGACGCTGACCATCGCCCACAACGTGCTCAAGAACAAGGTGCGCGTGATCAAGCGCTACGGCGAGATTCCGAGAATCCGCTGCTCGCCGTCGCAGATCAACCAGGTGCTGTTGAACCTGATGACCAACGCCGCGCAGGCGATCGAACACGCCGACGGCAAGCTGCTGCTCAAGACCGAGGCCGACGCGCAGTGGGTGCGCGTGCACGTGCAGGACAACGGCAAGGGCATCGCGCCCGAGCATCTGCAGAAGATCTTCGATCCGTTCTTCACCACCAAGCCGATCGGCCAAGGCACCGGGCTGGGTCTGTCGATCGCGTTCCAGATCGTTCGGGCCCACGGCGGCGAGATGCACGTCTCGTCCGAACCCGGCCGCGGCACGCGGTTCGTGGTCAGCCTACCGATCAAGAGTGCCGAGGCGGCGGCGCTGGCGGCGTGACGGGACGCCCAACATGACCGACAAGCCGACATTGCTGCTGATCGACGACGAGGAACGCATCCTGCGCTCGCTGGCGATGCTGTTCCGCGGCAGTTACCGCGTGCACGCGACGATCGACCCGCACGAGGCGCTGGCAACGGTCGAGCGCGAGCGCGTGCACGTCGTCGTCAGCGACCAGCGCATGCCAAAGATGCGCGGCGCCGAACTGCTGCGCGAGGTGCGTGCGCGCTCGCCCAAGAGCATGCGCATCCTGCTGACCGGCTACTCGGAGCTCGATGCGGTGGTCGCCTCGGTCAACGAGGGCGAGATCTTCCGCTTCGTGCACAAGCCCTGGGATGCGCAGGAACTGCGCGACACGGTCAAGCAGGCCGCGGACATTTCCGCGGCGCTGTTCGGCGCCGGCGCCCATGCGCCGCCGGCGCCGCTGCTCAGCGAAACCGGAGGCGGCGTCGCCGTGCCGTCGTCAGCGGCCGACGCCGAGGGCGTGCTGGTGATCGACGACGACGAGCACGTGTTCACCACCGTGCGCGACATCGTCGACCCCTCGCAGCCGGTGTACTGGGCGCGCAGCCTCGACCAGGCGCTGGAGACGCTGGCCGCGCGGCAGATCGGCGTCGTCATCTCCGAGCTCGCGGTGGCCGGCGAGAGCACCACCACGCTGCTCAAGCTGCTCAAGGCCCGGCACGCCCAAATCGTCACCCTCGTGCTGACGCCGTTCCAGGACGTGGCGGTGTTCATCGGCCTGATCAACCAGGGGCAGGTCTATCGTCTGCTGCCCAAGCCGGTCCGTCGCGGCGCCTTGTCGATGAGCATCGCCAGCGCGCTGCGCCACCATCGCGCGCTGCGTGCCGCGCCCAGCCTGCGAAAGGCGCACACGGTCGAACCCCTGCGCGCGCCCGAAGAGCTGTCGGTGGCCGGCCGCATCATGGGTTTGCTGTCGCGTATCCGCACCCGCGCCAGCGCCGGCTGACCGGATCGGGACCGGCCCGATTGGCTATCATCGGCGGTCCTGAAAAATCGGGGAAAGCGGGATGCGCATCGGCTTGGTCGTACTGCTCGGCTTGCTCGGCCTGCTCGCGCCACCGGCGCAGGCCGAGGACGGCGCGCTGCGCGACTGCAAGATCTTCGATGGCCGCCGATGGCAGGGGTTGGGTGCGCTGACGCGCGCCGAGTGCCTCGAAGGCATCGAGCAAGGGGTCGGCGAGTACGACGCCCAGGGCTTCAAGTTCGGCTTGTGGGGCGCAACCCTGCTGTCGGCCGACCGTACCCATTTCTACCGCTCGGACGACGGCGGCAAGAACTGGGTGGCGCTGGGCCTCAAGGCTGAACTGAGCACGCGCGCGGCGCAGGCCGAATCCGCCACCCCCGAGGCTGCCGACACGGCAGTCGCAGCGGCGAACGCGCGTGCGGACACTTCGCCTTCGCCAGCAGCGAGCGAACCGTTGCGGCCGCAAGCGGCAAGCATCGACGCTCTGGACCCGCCAGCGAGCGGGCCTGCGGCCGCCGCGACGGCGCCGGCCGACGTCCTGGATCGCCGCAGTTGCAGCCTCGACCAAGGCAGCACCTGGGCTACGGTCGGCATCCTTACCCTGCACGAATGCGCCCAGGCCCTGGACCGCTCGCCCGACCGCTACGACGAACTCGGCTACAAGTACGGTTACTGGAACGGCGTGTTTCTTGCCGCCAACGCCCGCGAAATCCTGAGCTCGACCGACTCGCGGAGCTGGCAGACGCTGCTGCCGCGCTCGGAACGCTGAGCGCCGCAGCCGGCGCTCAAGCTTCCTGCGGCTGGAACAGCCGCATGAACTGCGCAAAGCCGAGCCTGCTGCCCTTGGTGACCTCGAAATCGCGCACCAGGCTCACCGCCGGATGGCGCAGTCGCGCGAGCATCTCCTTGAACGCCTGCGCCGAGACGCGCACGACGATGTCGGCGTCCTCGCGCAGCTCGGGCACGACCTCGCTGGCACCGCGGCGCACGATGTAGGTGTAGCGCTCCTCAACGTCGGTGAACTCGAAGCCGACCGCCATCGTCGTATCGACCGCCGCTTCGGCATCCAGATTGACCGCCATGCCATCGAAGAAGCGCGCCAGCGGCATCTGCGCGAGCATCGCGGGCGTGGGCGTGAGGATACGGTCGGGCAGTTCGAACTCGCCGGAGAGCTCACGCGCCGCCATCAAATACCAGTTGCGCGCGTTCGGATTGGCCTCGCGCTCGCCGAGTGCACGCAGCGCCTTGATCCGCGCCTTGCGCACGCCGGCGTGGTCGGGCTGCAGGCGCAGCACATGGTCGGAGAGTTGCAGCGCCCACTGCTGATCGCCGGCGGCCTGCGCCTCGATCACCCGCTCGGCCAGAGCGTCGAGCCCGCCGGCGAGCCGCGCCATGCGTTCGGCCTCGTCGCGGGGCGCCAAAGGCTGCAGCGTCGACGGATTGCCGTCGTACCAGCCGAGGTTGCCGGCAAAGACACCGCGCGCCGACCACGTCGGCTTGCCGTAGAACTCCTGCAGGTACGGCGCCGACGCGAGGTGCGGCGGCAGCTTGATGCGCGCCGCGATCTCATCGGGCGTGAGTCCCTGGTTGATGTAGCGCAGCGTCTGGTCGTAGACGTAACGGATGCCATCGCGATAGCTCGTCAGCACCTCGTCGATGCGCTGCGCGCCGACGATCGGCTGGGTGTGGCTCGGCACCAGGATCTCGGCCTTGAGCGCGCGCATGGCGTCGATCGAATCCGCCCACCGGCGCGGATCGCGGTAGGACGTGCCACGGATCGTGTAGAGATTCGGAAAGGCCTTGTAGACGTTGTCGCCCGGCAGCAGGATGCGACGATCCGGCAGCCAGACGAAGATCTGATCGTCCGTCTCGCCGGGGGCATGCACCAACTCGAAGCGAATGCCGGCCACCGTGGCTTCGAGACGATCGTCGAACGGGTGTGTCGGCCGCAGCACGCTGATCGTACTGCCCTCGCGCACGTCGACGAACGGCCCCAGGCCGACGTTGATGCGCTCGTCCTCCGGCAGCAGCGAGCCGTACATGCGCATCGAGCGCCTGGTGATCGCGGTCTGCAGCTCGATCGACGTCTTCTCCATGTTGCGGATGACGTCGCGGTGCGCGTAGACCGCAATTGCGTCGTTGCCTTCGGCGAACACGCGCGCACCGCCGATGTGGTCCGGATGCGAGTGCGTGTAGATCAGCGCCTTGACCGGCTTGTCGGTGAGCTTGCGGAACTCGGCGAACACCGCCTGCGCGCTCTCGGCGG
This sequence comes from Sinimarinibacterium thermocellulolyticum, assembly GCF_040327995.1. Taxonomy (NCBI): domain Bacteria; kingdom Pseudomonadati; phylum Pseudomonadota; class Gammaproteobacteria; order Nevskiales; family Nevskiaceae; genus Sinimarinibacterium; species Sinimarinibacterium thermocellulolyticum. Next base: position 90,352 of record NZ_JBEPIJ010000012.1, read on the forward strand.
TCTCCATGGTGTCGACGATGATCACGCCGTCGTCACCTTCGAGCAGGATCGTGTTGGCGATGCCAAAGCCGATCGCCACGAAGACGCCGTCGGCGACCTTGGTGACACCGCGCTCGAACTCGGCGTTGTGCGCGCGCAGCGCCTCGGGCGCGGCGACCGTCGCCGCCGCGGGCGGCGCATCGTTCGTGCAGGCGCCCAGCACGGCAAGCAGCGGGATGGTCGCGGTGCGTGCAAGGCTGGTCATGCGTATCTCCCCCGGGTTGCTCCGCGCGGCGCGTGGTCGCGCGATCTTGTCCGATCCGGCGCCGGCGTTCACCGGCGCAGGCTCCGGTGCTGCGCCGGGCTCGCAAGCGCCGACTCGCGGATCAGGTCTTCGGTAGCGTGACACCGCGCTGGCCCTGATATTTTCCACCGCGATCCCGGTAAGAGATCTCGCAGAGTTCGTCGGACTCGTAGAACAGCATCTGCGCGACGCCCTCGTTGGCGTAGATCTTCGCCGGCAGCGGCGTAGTGTTGGAGAACTCCAGCGTCACGTGCCCTTCCCACTCCGGCTCCAGCGGCGTGACGTTGACGATGATGCCGCAGCGCGCGTAGGTGCTCTTGCCCAGGCATACCACCAGCGTCGAGCGCGGGATGCGGAAGTACTCGACCGTACGCGCCAGCGCGAAGGAGTTGGGCGGGATGATGCAGACGTCCGACTGCACGTCGACGAATGACTTCTCGTCGAAGTTCTTCGGATCGACGATGGTCGAATTGATGTTGGTGAAGATCTTGAACTCGTTGGCGCAGCGCACGTCGTAGCCGTAGCTCGACGTGCCGTAGGACACGATCTTGTGGCCGTCGACCTGCCGCACCTGACCGGCCTCGAACGGCTCGATCATGCCTTGCGCCGCCATGCGGCGAATCCACTTGTCGGATTTGATGCTCATCTAGTCGTCCGTCATCTCGATGCTCGGGAAGGCCGCGTCGCGCACACCGTAGGCCAGACGCGCGGCGGCCAGGCGCGCGATGCCACGATAGCGCTGCGCGAGTTCCCCTTGCGGATCGGCGGCGACGGTCGGGCAGCCGCCGTCGGCCTGTTCGCGGATGCGCAGATCCAGCGGCAACTGGCCGAGCAGCTCGCTGCCGCACTCGGCTGCGAGGCGCTCGCCGCCGCCGCTGCCGAAGATCGCCTCGTGGTGGCCGCAGTTCGAGCACACATGCCAGGCCATGTTCTCGACGATGCCGAGCACCGGGACCTCGACGCGGCGGAACATCTCTAACCCCTTGCGCGCGTCGAGCAGGGCGATGTCCTGCGGCGTGGTCACGATGACCGCGCCGCTGACCGGGATGCGCTGCGACAGGGTGAGCTGGATGTCACCGGTGCCCGGCGGCAGGTCGACGATCAGATAGTCGAGATCACGCCAGCGCGTCTCGCCGAGCAACTGGTTGAGTGCCTGCGTGACCATGGGCCCGCGCCAGATCATCGGCTGCGCCTCGTCGATCAGAAAGCCGATGCTCATCGCCTGCAGGCCGTGGGCGATGATGGGGTTCATGTGCTTGCCGTCGGGTGAGGTCGGCTTGTCGCGGCTGCCGAGCATGCGCGGCTGGCTGGGGCCGTAGATGTCGGCGTCGAGAATGCCGACGCGCGCGCCCTCGGTGTGCAACGCGAGCGCGAGATTCACCGCCACCGTGGATTTGCCGACGCCACCCTTGCCGCTGGCCACCGCAATGATGTTGCGGATCTCGGGCAACGGCTGCAGGTTCTTCTGCACCGCGTGGCTCGCAATGCGCGAGCGAATCTCGACTTCGGCATCGAGGCCGGCGCCAGCGCGGATGACGCCGCGCAGGCGCTCGGCAAGCTGCTCGTGGACACCGGCGGCCGGAAAGCCGAGCTCGATCACCACCTGCGCCCGCGTACCGTCGACCCGCGCCTCGACCACCGTGCCGGCCGCGACCCAGCCGCGGCCGATCAGCGGATCGACATCGGCATCGAGGACGGCGAGCAGACGGTCGCGGGACATGGCGCACGGGATGCAAAGCGGGCGGGAAGTCTAGCCCAAGGCAGCCGGCCCAACGAAAAAGGGCGGGCCGACCGGCCCGCCCCGTTCACTGCGAAAGCGCCTCAGTCGCCCACGTACAGCAGCGCGTTCGGCGAGCCGCTGCCGACGCCGCTGAGCACGCCGAGCGTGGCGTTGCCGATCACCGCGTCGGCGACCTCATCCGGCGTCGATCCCGGCGCCGCGCCGAGCGCCAGCGCCGCGGCGCCGGCCACGTGCGGCGAGGCCATCGAGGTGCCGCTGATGGTGCTGGTCGCGGTGTTGCTGGTGTGCCAAGCGGAGGTGATGTTGGACCCCGGCGCGAAGATGTCCACGCAACTGCCGAAGTTCGAGAACGAGGAGCGCGCGTCGGTGTTGGTGGTCGAACCGACGGTGATGGCCTCGGCGACGCGGTTCGGCGAGCCGGTGCAGGCATTGGCGTTGTCGTTGCCCGCGGCGACGACGAAGGTCACGCCGGCGTCGATCGCGTTGCGCACGGCTCGATCGAGCGCGTCGGAGTTGCCGCCGCCGAGCGACATGTTGGCCACCGCCGGGAGCTGCGCGTTCGCCGCGACCCAGTCGACGCCGGCGATCACGCCGGAGTTCGAGCCGCTGCCGTTGCAGCCGAGCACGCGCACCGGCACCACGGTCGCGGCCTTGGCCACACCCCAGGTGGTGCCGACGGCGGTGCCGGCGACATGCGTGCCGTGGCCGTTGCAGTCGCTGGTGTTGGCCGGGTCGGTGGTGCAGCCGATGCCGAGCAGCGTGCACAGCAAGCCACCGCTGTTCGGCGCGAAGTTGCGCCCGGTGCCGACGCGGCCGCTGAAATCGACGTGGCCGGCGTTCAACCCCGTGTCGATGACGTAGACGCGCACGCCGGCGCCGGCCTGATCCGGATACACATAGTTGCCGTCGAGCGGCAGGTTGCGCTGGTCGATGCGGTCCAGGCCCCAGGTTGCGCCGCGCTGTACCGCGCTCGCGCTCATGATCTGGTCCTGCTCGACGAAATCGACCAGCGGCAGCCTGGCCAGCGCCGCCGCCTGCGAGGCGCTCATGCGCACGGCGAAACCCTGCAGCACGTGCTGGTACTGCGCGAGCACCTGACCGCCGCCGACCTGGACCAGCAGCGACTGCACGGTCTCGTTCAGACGCAACGGATCGCCCAGGCCGATCTGCGGCTTGAGCACGACGATGTACTGGTTCTTGATCGGCTGCGCCGTGGCCTGCGCCGAGGCCAGCAACAGCCCCAGGCCGGCCGCAGCCGCCGTCAGGCCCGAAATGAAGCGCTTGGATGCACCCATTACGCACTCTCCTTGTGTTGAGTTGATCGTCGCCGGGCATCCCGGTGCGGACCTCCCCCCAGCATCCGTGCACGGCGCGGGCCGACTGTAACCCATCGAAGTCGGTAAATCTCTTACAGGGAGATACCCAACTCTGAATGCAGGCCGCTCAGGCCGGATCGGGAAGTGCGCGAAGCGCGTGCGATAATTGCCTGATCTGTCTCGCCGAATGCCCCGTCTGCGCCCCATGCGTCGCCACCTCCTCGTCACCAATGCCCTGCCCTATGCCAACGGCCCGCTGCACCTGGGCCACATGGTCGGCTATGTGCAGGCCGACATCTGGGTGCGCTTCCAGCGCCTGAACGGGCATGCCGTGCACTACGTCTGCGCCGACGACGCCCACGGCACGCCGATCATGCTCGCCGCCGAGAAGGCCGGGGTCTCGCCCGAGGCCTTCATCGAACAGATCCGGATCGAACATGCGCGCGATTTCGCCGACTTCGGCGTCGCCTTCGACCACTACCACTCGACCCACTCGCCAGAGAATCAGGCGCTGTCCGAGCTGATCTACCGGCGCCTCGACGCCGCCGGCGCGATCGCGCGGCGCCACATCCAGCAGTTGTTCGACCCGGTCAAGCAGATGTTCCTGCCGGACCGCTACATCAAGGGCGAATGCCCCAAGTGCGGCGCGGCCGACCAGTACGGCGACAACTGCGAGGTCTGCGGCGCCGCCTATGCGCCGACGGACCTGAAAAATCCGCGCTCGGTCGTCTCCGGTGCCACGCCGGTGATGCGCGAGTCCGAGCATTTCTTCTTCGAGGTCGGCAAGTTCCAGGCCGTGCTCGGCGAGTGGCTGTCCGGGGACGTCGCCCATCCCGCGGTCAAGGCCAAGCTGCGCGAGTGGTTCAATGCCGGCCTGCGCGACTGGGACATTTCGCGCGACGCCCCCTACTTCGGCTTTCCGATTCCGGGCGCGCCGGGCAAGTTCTTCTACGTCTGGCTCGACGCGCCGATCGGCTACATGGCGAGCTTCAAGGCTCATGTCGAGAAGCTCGGGCAACCGGAGCTGTTCGATGCGTTCTGGGATGCCGGCGCCAAGACCGAGCTGCACCACTTCATCGGCAAGGACATCGTCAACTTCCACGGCCTGTTCTGGCCGGCGATGCTGCACGGCTCGGGTCACCGTACGCCGACCAAGCTGCACGTCAACGGCTATCTGACGATCAACGGCGCCAAGATGTCCAAGTCGCGCGGCACCTTCATCCGCGCGCGCACCTACCTCAACCACCTGAACCCGGAGTACCTACGCTATTACTTCGCGGCCAAGCTCGGCGCCGGCGTCGACGATCTGGACCTCAACCTCGAGGACTTCGTCAGTCGCATCAACAGCGACATCGTCGGCAAGTACGTCAACATCGCCAGCCGCTGCGCCGGCTTCATCGAGAAGCGCTACGGCGGAAGGCTCGCGCGCCAGATGCACGACCGTGCGCTGTTCGAGCGCATCGCCGCCGCCGCGCCGGCGATCGCCGGCCTGTACGAGTCCGGCGAGTATGCCGCCGCGGTGCGCGAGATCATGCGCCTCGCCGACGAGGCCAACGGCGAGATCCAGACGCTCGCCCCCTGGATCATGGCCAAGGATGCTTCCAGGTCCGAAGACCTGCACCGCGTCTGCACGACCTTCATCAACGTGTTCCGCCAGCTCACGCTGTATCTCAAGCCGCTGCTGCCGAAGATCGCCGAACGGGCCGAAGCCTTCCTCGGCATCGCGCCGCTAAAGTGGGCACAGGCCAACGAGGCGCTGCTCGATCACGCCATCCAGCCCTACCCGATGCTGGCGACGCGCATCGACAAGGCCGCGATCGACGCAATGCTCGCGGAGGAAGGCGGACCGATCGAAGCCAAGCCCGAGCCCAAGCCCGCCGCCAAGGCAAAGAAGGAGACGCCGGTGAGCAGCAGCGAAAACGGCATCATTGGCATCGACGACTTCACCAAGGTCGACCTGCGCATCGCCCGCATCGCCAGCGCCGAGGCGGTCGAGGGCGCGGACAAGCTGCTGCGGTTGCAGCTCGACGTCGGCGAACTCGGCACGCGTCAGGTCTTTGCCGGCATCAAGTCGGCCTATGCGCCCGAGAAACTGGTCGGCAAGCTCACGGTGATGGTCGCGAACCTCGCGCCGCGCAAGATGAAGTTCGGTGTGTCCGAAGGCATGGTGCTGGCCGCCGGCGGGCACGACGGCGGGCCGTTTCTCCTGTATCCGGACGAGGGCGCCACACCCGGGATGCGGATCAAATAAGCGAGCCGGCGCGCCGCAGACACGGCGCATATTCCGCGGCGGAATGAGATCAGATCGTTGCCCCTGTCAGCCTTGCTCACGCCCACGCGGCCACGCATCATCGCGCGGTTTTGACGCCCGTCTGCGGCCCTCGCCTTGACCGAATACCTGCTCATCCTCCTCGGCGCCGTCCTGGTCCACAACTTCGTGCTGGTCCAGTTCCTGGGCCTGTGCCCGTTCATGGGCACCTCGAAGAAGGTCGAGACCTCGGCGGGCCTGGCACTGGCGACGACCTTCGTGCTGACGCTGACCGCGGTCGCGACGTATCTGACCGACACCTACATCCTCGCGCCCTTGGGGCTGGAATACCTGCGCACGATCGTCTTCATCCTGGTCATCGCCGCGGCGGTGCAGACCGTGGAGATGGTCGTACACAAGTCGAGCCCGCTGCTGTATCAGGTGCTGGGCATCTACCTGCCGCTGATCACGACCAACTGCATCGTGCTCGGCGTGGCCCTGCTCAACGTGCGCCAGGCGCAGAACTTCATGGAATCGCTGCTCACGGGTCTGGGTGCGGGCCTCGGCTTCTCGCTGGTGCTGCTGCTGTTCGCGAGCATCCGCGAGCGCATCGCGGTTTCCGACGTGCCGGCGGTGTTCAAGGGCGCGCCGATCGCGCTGGTCACCGCAGGGATCATGAGTCTCGCCTTCCTCGGCTTCTCGGGGCTGGACTGATGCTCGCCGCGATCATCGCGCTTGCAGCGCTCGCCGCCGTGTTCGGCCTGGGCCTGGGCTTCGCCGCCGTGCGTTTCAAGGTCGAGGGCGATCCGCTGGTCGAGAAAATCGACAAGATCCTGCCGCAGACCCAGTGCGGACAGTGCGGCTTTCCGGGCTGCCGACCGTATGCGGCCGCGATCGCCGAAGGCCGCGCCGAAATCAATCAATGCCCACCCGGCGGCGAGGAAGGCATCCTCAAGCTCGCCGAACTGCTCGGCCGCGAACCGATGCCGCTGAACCCCGAGAACGGGGTCGCCAAGACGGTGCCGACGGTCGCGGTCATCGACGAGAACGCCTGCATCGGCTGCACCAAGTGCATCCAGGCCTGTCCGGTCGACGCCATCCTCGGCGCGGCGCAGCAGATGCACACGGTCATCGCGTCCGAATGCACCGGCTGCGAACTGTGCCTGCCCCCCTGCCCGGTCGACTGCATCCAGATGGTGCCGATCGCCGACACGCCGCGCACCTGGCGCTGGCCCTTGCCGGATGCCGTGGGCAAGGCCACGTAGACGCCGGGAGCGAGCGATCATGAGCTGGATGGAGCGCCTGTTCGACTTCCGCGGCGGCCTGCACCTCGACGAGCGCAAGGCGATGTCGACGCGGCATCCGATCCGCGTCGCGCCGGTGCCGCCGCAACTGGTGCTGCCCTTGTCGCAGCACGCAGGCAGTCCGGCCAAACCGATGGTCCGGATCGGCGAGCGCGTGCGACGCGGCCAGACCATCGCTGAGCCGGACGGCTTCGTCTCGGTGCCGATCCATGCCAGCAGCTCGGGCACCGTCGTCGCCATCGAAGCGCGCCCCATCCCGCATGTCTCGGGCTTGCCCGCACCGTGCATCGTCATCGACACGGATGGACTCGACGAGCCGCTGCCCACACCGGAATGGACGCCGGTCGAGGACTTCCACGCCCTCGATGCCAAGACCCTTCGCGAGATCGTGCGCCGCGCCGGCATCGCCGGGCTCGGCGGCGCCGGCTTTCCGAGCTTCATCAAGCTCTCGCCGGGCCGTGCGGTCGAAACGCTGATCATCAACGGTGCCGAGTGCGAGCCCTACATCAGTTGCGACCAGCAGCTCATGGCCGAGCGCGCCGACGAGATCATCGGCGGCGTGCAGGTGATTCTGCACGCGATCGGTGCGCCGCACTGCCTGATTGGCGTGGAGGACAACAAACCCGATGCGATCGCCGCGCTGCGCGCCGCCGCCGCGCACGATGCGCGCATCCAGGTGCGCGTGGTGCCGACGCGCTATCCGCAGGGCGGCGAGAAGCAGCTCATCCAGACGCTCACCGGCCGCGAAGTGCCGAGCGAAGGCCTGCCGCTGGACATCGGCCTGGTGGTCCACAACCCGGGCACGGCGCGCGCGGTGTTCCGCGCCGTGCGCTACGCCGAGCCGCTGACCTCGCGCATCGTCACCGTCACCGGCGGCGCAGTCGCACAGCCGCAGAACTTCGAGGCGCGCCTGGGCACACCGATGCGCTTTTTGATCGAGCAGGCCGGCGGCTACGTGCAGGCACCGGGGCGGCTGCTGATGGGCGGACCGATGATGGGCTTTGCGCTGCCCTCGGACGAGCTGCCGGTGATCAAGGCGACCAACTGCATCCTCGCCGCCGCGCCCGGGGAACTGCGCCCGGACGAGACGGCGATGCCGTGCATCCGCTGCGGCGCCTGCCAGGAGGCCTGCCCGATCAACCTCTTGCCGCAGCAGCTCTACTGGCATGCGCGCGGCGGCGAGTACGACAAGGCGCGGGCCCTGAATCTGTTCGACTGCATCGAATGCGGCTGCTGCGCGCAGGTCTGCCCCAGCCATATCCCGCTGGTGCAGTACTACCGCCACGCCAAGACCGAGATCTGGGCCGAGGAGCGCGAGCGGCGCAAGGCCGATGCCGCGCGCGAGCGCCACGAAGCGCGCCAGGCACGGCTGGAGCGCGAGGCACGCGAAAGGCAACAGGCGCGCGCACGTAAAAAGGCGCAGCTCGCCGCGCACAAGGCGACCGCCGATCCGAGCGAGGCGCCGCTGACCGCGAGCGTGGCGCCGGCCGTCAACACCGATGATCCGGTGGCCGCCGCGATCGCCGCCGCCAAGGCGAAGAAGGCCGCCAAGGCCAGCGTCGCAGAAGGTGATGATCCGGTCGCACGGGCGATTGCGGCCGCCAAAGCGAAGAAGGCGGCGAGCGCGGCCAGCGCAGACGGCGCGCCGGCCGACGATCCGGTGGCCGCCGCGATCGCCGCCGCCAAGGCGCGCAAAGCGGCCAAGGCAGCGGGCAGCGAAGCGGCGAGCGCGGCGGGCGCGGAAGATGATCCGGTGGCGCGTGCCATCGCTGCGGCAAAAGCCAAGAAGGCCGCGCGCGAAACCGCCGAGCCTGACGGTGAGCCTTGATGCGCCTGTCCTCGCCCTTTCTGCCGGTGGCCGGGAGCGTCGGTGCGGTGATGCGCGACGTGCTGCTGGCGCTGGTGCCCGGCATCGCCGTCTACACGCTGCTGTTCGGCCTCGGCGTGCTGCGCAACATCGCCCTCGCCGCCCTCGCCTGCCTGCTGTTCGAAGCATTGGCGCTGCGCCTGCGCGCCCGGCCGCTCAAGCCGTTTCTCACCGACGGCAGCGCGCTGGTCACCGGCGTGCTGCTGGCGCTGACCCTGCCGCCGATCGCGCCGTGGTGGATCGCCGTCGTCGGCAGCCTGTTCGCGATACTGCTCGGCAAGCAGGTCTATGGCGGGCTCGGCTACAACCCGTTCAATCCGGCGATGGTCGGCTACGTCGTGCTGCTGATCTCCTTCCCGGTGCAGATGACGGCCTGGCCGGCTTTGCAGCCGCCGTGGGCCGATGCTCCGGATGCGATCTCGGCGGCCACCGCGCTCGATCACGTTCGCACCCAGCTTTCGCTCGAACGCACGCTGACCGAAATCCGCGGCGACGCGCCGCTCGGCTGGATCGCCGGCGCCGGCTGGGAGTGGGTCGCGCTGGCGTGGCTCGGCGGTGGTCTGTACCTGCTCTGGCGCGGCACGATCCGCTGGCAGATTCCGGTTGGGATGCTCGGCGGGCTGACGCTGATCGCGCTGCCGTTCTGGGCGATCGACCCCGACCGCTACGCCTCGCCGCTGTTCCACTGGCTCGCCGGCGCGACGCTGCTCGGCGCCTTTTTCATCGCCACCGATCCGGTCTCGGCGGCGACGACGCCGCGCGGCCGCCTGCTCTACGGCGCGCTGATCGGCGTGCTGGTCTACGTCATCCGCACCTGGGGCGGTTATCCGGACGGCGTCGCCTTCGCCGTGCTGCTGCTCAACATCTGCGCACCGACGATCGACCGCTACACCCAGCCGCGCGTCTACGGTCACCGCCGCGGCGAGGCCGAGCCGTGAAGACCACGCTCGCGCAGATGCTGCGCGCCGGCGGCGTGCTCGGCGCCTTTGGCCTCGCCTGTGCCGCGGTGCTCGGCGGCACCTGGACGCTGACCGCGGACCGCATCCGCGAGGCCGAGCAGCAACGCCTGCTGCGTCAGCTCGAGGAGGTGCTGCCGGTCGGCGCTTACGACAACGCTGTCGCCAGCGATACGCTGCAGGTGACCAGCGACGCGCTGGGTCCCGGGACGCACACCGTCTACCGCGCCCGCCGCGACGGTGAGCCGGTGGCCGCGGTCTTGAGCGCCGTCGCCCCCGACGGCTACGGCGGCCCGATCGCGCTGCTCGTCGGCATCGCCTACGACGGCCGCATCACCGGCGTGCGCGTGACCGCGCACAAGGAGACGCCGGGCCTGGGCGACAAGATCGACCTGTCGCGCAACGACTGGATCCTCGACTTCGATGGCCGCTCGCTGCTCGATCCCGGCCCGCGCGACTGGGCGGTGAAAAAGGACGGCGGCGTGTTCGACCAGTTCGCCGGCGCGACGATCACGCCGCGCGCCGTGGTCAAGGCGGTGCACCGAAGCCTGCAATACTTCGCCGAGCATCGCGAAACCCTGTTCGCACACGCCGAGGAGACGCCATGAGCACCAGCGCCCATCCGTTCGCGAAGATCGCCCGCGACGGCCTGTGGACCAACAACCCGGGCTTCGTGCAACTGCTCGGCCTGTGCCCGCTGCTCGCGGTCAGCAACAACCTGGTCAATGCGCTCGCACTCGGCCTGGCGACGATGTTCGTGATGCTGATGTCGAACACCATCGTCTCGCTGATCCGCCCGGTGGTGCGCCAGGAGATCCGCATCCCGATCTACGTGATGGTGATCGCCTCGCTGGTGACCATCGTCGAGCTGGTGATGAACGCCTGGTTCAACACCCTGTACAACATCCTCGGCATCTTTCTGCCGATCATCACCACCAACTGCGTGATCATCGGCCGTGCCGAAGCCTATGCGGCGAAAAACCCGGTGCACCGCGCCGCCTTCGACGGCCTGATGATGGGCGCCGGCTTTGGCCTCGCGCTGGTGCTGCTCGGCGCGATGCGCGAGCTGCTCGCACAGGGCACGCTCGGCGCCGACCTGCACCTGCTGTTCGGCGAGGCGTTGCGCGGCATCCACCTGAGCCTGATCGCGGACGAGCAAGGCCTGCTGCTCGCGGCGCTGCCGCCGGGCGCCTTCATCGGGCTAGGGCTTTTGATCGCCGGCAAGAACTGGATCGACCGCCGCTACGCCGCGCGCGCGCTTACGCCGTCGGCGGCGCCGGCCGCCGCATGAACGCGAGCCAGCGCGCCGAGATCTTCCGGCGCCTGCGCGCGGCCAATCCCGCACCGACCACCGAGCTGCACTACACGACGCCGTTCGAGCTCTTGGTCGCCGTCGTGCTGTCGGCACAGGCGACCGACGTGGGCGTCAACAAGGCGACGGCAAAGCTGTTTCCGGTCGCGAACACCCCGCAGGCGATCCTTGCACTCGGCGAGGAGAAGTTACGGGACTACATCAAGACCATCGGCCTGTACCAGACCAAGGCGAAGAATGTCATCGGCCTGTGTCGCGCGCTGATGGAGCGGCACGGCGGCGAGGTGCCGCGCACGCGCGCGGCGCTCGAAGCCCTGCCCGGCGTCGGCCGCAAGACCGCGAACGTGGTGCTCAACACCGCCTTCGGCGAGCCGACCATCGCCGTCGACACGCATATCTTCCGCGTCGCCAACCGCACCGGCCTTGCCCCCGGAAAGACCGTGCGCGCGGTCGAGGACAAGCTGGTCAGGTTCACGCCCGCCGAATTCGCCAAGGACGCGCACCATTGGCTGATCCTGCACGGCCGCTACGTCTGCAAGGCGCGCAAGCCCGAGTGCGGGCGCTGCGTGATCGCGGATCTGTGCGAGTACAAGGGCAAGACCTCGCCGCCCCCGACTCCGGTCGCGCCGGCGGCCTGAGCCGCCTTAGGTGCGCAGCACGTCGGTCGCCGGCGTGTACGCATGGCCCAGCGCATCGGCCACCGCCTGGTGGGTGATGCGTCCGCGATGCACGTTCAGGCCATTGCGCAGGTGCGGATCGTCGAGCAGGGCCTGGCGCCAGCCCTTGTCGGCCAGCGCGATCACATGCGGCAAGGTGGCGTTGGTCAGCGCAAACGTCGAGGTGCGCGCGACCCCGCCGGGCATGTTGGCCACGCAGTAGTGGACGATGCCGTCGATGACATAGGTCGGGTCCTGGTGCGTCGTCGGCCGCGAGGTCTCGAAGCAGCCGCCCTGGTCGATGGCCACGTCCACCATCACCACGCCGTTGCGGATCGACCTCAGCATGTCGCGCGTGACCAGCTTGGGCGCGGCCGCGCCCGGCACCAGCACCGCGCCGATGATCAAATCCGCGCGATGCACGCAGGTCTCGACCGCGTCGCGCGTCGAGTACAGCGTCGTCGCGCGGTTCTCGAAGACACTGTCGAGCCAGTTCAGCCGCGGCAGGGAGCGGTCGAGAATCGTCACCCGCGCGCCCATGCCGATGGCGATGCGCGCGGCGTTGTAGCCGACGACACCGCCGCCGATGATCACGACCTCGGCCGCCGGCACGCCGGGCACGCCACCGAGCAACACGCCGTTGCCGCCGGCCGCCTTCTCCATCGCGTGTGCGCCGGCCTGGATCGACATGCGACCGGCCACCTCGCTCATCGGCGCGAGCAAGGGCAAGCCGCCGCGCTCGTCGGTCACGGTTTCATAGGCGATCGCGGTGCAGCCGGACTGCAGCAAACCCCTTGCCTGCTCCGGGTCCGGCGCCAGGTGCAGATAAGTGAACAGGAGCTGATCCTCGCGCAGCATCGCGCATTCGGACGGCTGCGGTTCCTTGACCTTGACGATCATCTGGGCCTTTGCGAATACCTCGGCGGCGGTCGGCACGATACGCGCCCCGGCGGCGACGTACGCCTCATCGGCGATGCCGATGCCAAGGCCCGCCTTGGTCTCGATCAACACCTCATGGCCGTGCGCCACCAATTCGCGCACGCCGGCCGGCGTCAGGCCGACGCGGTATTCGTGGTTCTTGATTTCCTTTGGGGTGCCGATGCGCATCGCGGTCTCCTCGGCCAGCATCAGAGGCAACCGATTATCCCAGCCCCGCGGCGCTGCGGCGTCGTGGAATCCCCTCAGCCGACCGCAAGCCCTCGCGGTCCGTACAATCGCGGCTTCATCCCGATGCCCCCTGCCCATGCACGCCCCGCGCCTACCGTTTCGCAGCCTCACCGCCCTGTTGCTCTCGATCGGCCTGGGGCTGACGATCTACTACGGACATGAGTGGTGGCGGCTGCCCGAGTACAGCGATGCCGACATCGACGCCTCGGTGGAGCTGAACCTCCATATGGAGCTACAGCGGCGCGGCCCGCACCTGCAGCCGGACGCCGAGAACCTCGAACGCCTGCGGCGCCTGATCCGCGCCGAAGTCCAAGCCGAAATCCGCCGCGAGCGCGAAACGATCCAGCGCCGGTTCGGGATCGGACTGATCGCGCTGGTGCTGGGCCTCGGCCAGTACGCCGCAGGCTCGTGGCGGCGGGGCGCCTGAACGGCGCCCCGCCTGCTGCGGTCAGTTCGGATCGAGGCAGTTGCTCGCCAGACCGTAGGGGCTCGCCACCACTGAGCCGGAGCCCAGCTGCCGCACGACACCGGGCGGCGAGACTTCGAGGTCATTGACGTCGTCGGCCAGCACCGGCAGCACGAAGTCGGCGATCGCCAGGCTCTGCGTGCCCGCCACCGTCGCTTGTGCACGCAAGCGCATCTGTACCCAGTTGCCGTGCGTCTGCGGATAGACGATGTCGAAATTCGCCGTGCCGTTGGCGTCCAGCGCCGGCGCACTGGGCGCCACGGCCACACCGCCCGGATCCAGCAGCATGTTGCCGTTGAGATCCTCGCCCGCGTCGAGGATGCCGTTGCGATCGACGTCCTCGTTCTCGCAACCGAAGTCCGGCGGCTGCGGCGCCACCGTCGAGTTGGACGGTCGCACGTCACCCCCCGTCACCTCGTACTGGGCGACCCAGACTTGGTTGACGAGATCGGCGACGTAATAGCCCTTCTGGTAAGCCGTGGGCTCCACGGAGATGCGCAAGACGGTGTCCGGCGGCGGGGGATTGCCGGCCGCATCGGTCACGATCACCACCCACGGCATCGCGTAACTGGTGGTGTTGGGCTCCGCGATTTCGTTGCCGGTGCCGAGCAGGATGCGTAGCGCCTGATTGCCGACCGTCAGCGTGGCGGCTCCGGAGATCCCCGGATTGCTGGCGAGGGTGCCGGTCACGCGGATCGCGTCGGTCGCGCTCGACGTCGCGCTGGCCCGGTAGGTCACGGTGGTCGTGCCCAGGCTGTCGGTGATGCCGAACGCGGCCGTCAGCGCACCGCCCGTCGGATCGGACAGCGTAAAGTTCACGCGCTGGTTCTTGACCAGATTGTCATCCACATCACGAACGACCGCTCGTATCGTCGCGGTGCCGTTGATGGGAATGACCGCAGGCTCTGCCTGTAGATCGACGCGGAACGGGCTTGTCGCCACGAACTCCAAGGGCAGGCTCGCCGAAACATTCGCCATCGATGCGGTCGCGGATATCACCGCGCCACCCGCGTTGCCGGGACCATCGGCACAGACCTGCACGGTTGCGCGACCGTCGATATTGGTCGTTGCACTGGCCGTCGACGTTCCCGGGTTTGCGTTGATGAACCCGCGAGTGATCGCGAAGTCAATGTTGGCGCCGTTGACGGGTGCGCCGTTTTCGGTCAACCGCACGGTGACATCCGTGGAGCACATCGGCGCGGTCTCGAACAGCACTTCCGCGCTCGGCGCCGGGGCTTCGAAGACCAGCTTGGAGGTCGATACCTCGATCAACTGCACGGCGGTCACGCCGATGCTCATCACCTCGAGTCGATCGGAACCTCCCGAAGCACCGGTGTAACGGACGGTCACACGGCCCTGGGAATTCGTCGTCGCGCCGTTGACGAACACGATGGGATTGCCGAGATCCAGCGAGGTCACCTGGACCGTCTGGTTCGGGATCGGTGCGTTGGCGGCATCGCGTAAGGTGATCACGTACTCCTCGACATCGCCGGATCCGACGACCGCTGGTCCGACGATCTCCAGCTTGGTGCCGGTGACCGGGATCGAGATCGAGCGGTTGGCGCCTTCGGCGGTTGCGGTGACGACCACGTCTTGATTACGCGGGTTGCCGCCCGTCGTCAGCACCGCGCGCGCCGCACCCGATGCGTCCGTGATGCCCCCGCCGAGAATCTGGAGTGCGCCCTGGCTCGCGCTGAAATCGACCTTGACACCCTGGAGCAGCTTGTTGCCGGCCCCGCGAACCAGTGCGGTGATGGTCACGCCCTCGGCGAAGGTATCGGCACTCGACGGCAGATTCGGCGCATCCGACAGCAGGGTGATGTCGATCACGCCCGCCGCGACGGTCAGTTGCGCGCTGGCATTGAGTCCGCCGTCCGACGTGGCACTGATGGTGCATACGCCGGTATTGGGACCTGCCGTGAAGGTGGAGCCCGCGTTGCCGCTCGGACCGGTACCGACCGTCGCAGGGCTGAAGCTGCCACAGGTCGACGGCGAGACGTTGAAGGTGACGTCTCCACCCGCGACTGGATTGCCATTGGCATCGCGGATGGTGGCGTTCACGGTGGCGGTCGCGCCCGGGGCGATCGTGCTCGGCGTGACGCTCAAGACGATCTGACTCGCCACCCCGGCCGTGAACTCGATGGCCACCGAACTGCTGGCACTACTGCTCGGAACCTGCGCCGTCACCCGCGCGGTGCCCGCCTGAGTCGGTGCGCGCAGATTCACCCGGGCGATACCGGCATCGTTGGTCAGCGCCGAGCCGGCCAGCAAGGTGCCGAGATTGGTGGTGAAGGTCACGGTGCGATTGGGAATGGGATTGTCGTTGAAATCGCGCAACTGAGCCGTGATCTCGATGACGGTGGAGCCGTTCGCGGCGCTCGTCGGCGGCGTCGCGCTCAGGGTCAGGAGCAAGTCGGGCTGCAGCACCGTGAGCTGCTGACTTGAACTCAAACCGCCGGCGGTACGGGCTCGCAGGGTCGTGGTCCCGACCGACGCCGCCGTGAACAAGGCCTCCGCCCGCCCGTTGGCATCCGTTTCGACGGTCGAGCGGTCGAAGGTGCCGCTGCCGGACGTGGTGTCGAATGACACCACCTCCCCCGCAACCGGGTTGCCGTTGCCGTCCCGCACCGTCGCCGTGAACGTCGTGGTGCCGCCGGCGGCGACGGTCGTCGGATTGAGGGTCGTGGCGAGCTGCGCCGACTGCCCCGTGACGAATTGGACCGCGGTCGAGCCGCTGATGTTGGTGGCGGCGTCGCGCGCCACGATCGTCGCGATCCCGCGAATCGCGGAAGAGCGCAGCGTGACGGCGGCAGCGCCGTTGGCGTCGGTCGTCGCCGTCGTTTGCAGGAGCTGACCGGCATTGGTGCTGAAGTCGATGGCGCGGTCGGGAATGGGTATGCCGTTGCTGTCCGTGAGCACGGCGGTGATCACGGCCGTGGACACGCCGTCGGCCAGAATGCTGGGCTGAGAGGGTGTCACCGAGAGCTGCAGCGACGCCTGTGTTGCGACCGTCAGCTCCGCAGTGGTCACGACGCCGCTGGCGGTGCGCGCACGCAGCGTGAACGTCCCGGTGTTCGGGCCCACCTCGAAGGCCGTTTGCGCACGGCCGTTTTCGTCCGTCGACACCGTCGCGGGATTGAAGATGCCCCCCACACCGTTGGGTACGGTCTCGAACGCAATCGATTGTCCCGGAACCGGGTTGTCGTTGCCGTCGAGCGCCGTGACCGTGAACTCCGCAACGGCACGCGGTGCCAGCTTGGTTGGTGCAAGAGTGGCCGCGAGGCGTTGGACCAGTCCGGCAACGAACTCCACGGAGACCGAACCGGTGAGATCCGTCTCGCGTTCCCGCGCAAGCACGGTGGCGGTGCCGCGCGCCGTCGGTGCGCGCAGGAACACCTCCGCGAGCCCGTTGGCGTTCGTGGTGTCACTGGTCGCAACGAGGGTCCCGGCGTCGGTCGAAAAATCAATGGTCCGCCCGCTGATCGGGACACCTTGCGCATCGGTCAAGATCGCCGAGATCAGCACGGTGGAGGTGCCATCCGCGAACACCGATTCCTGCGATGCGCTGACCAGAACGACCGCCGGCGTACCGGCACCCCCACCGCCACCACCGCCGCCGCCCAACAGTCCCCCGCCGGTGCCGTCCCCGAAGCTCGCCCCGCCGCAGGCAACGAGCGTAGATCCCGCCAGCATCAGCAAGCTGCGCAGCCAGATACGCGTCTTCAACATGGGTCTCCCACCTGCCGCAAGCCCCCGCGGCGCGCGAAACGGAATCGTCCGGATGCTAAACCAAAAAGCGAAGTAAAACAAAAAAGTCGGCTCGACTCTGCAAGCGGCTTGCCAAGTACTGGAGCGCCCCTGGCATTGGCGCCCTTGGCAGGAATCGAACCTGCGACCCTCCGCTTAGGAGGCGCAGGCACGATATCCTTTAGGCTATTGTCTTAGCAGGACTTTCCTGAGAGCAGATGGTATCTCATCTGCTCCAGATTTGCCCGGGAGCACAATGGCCTACTACAAAGAGCGACGCTGGGAAGTAGAGCGCGAATACGCCGACGGACGCAAGCGCATCCTCAAGCAGATCCGCCACGATTTTCGTATCACACTGCCGGACGGCCGCAGAGTCACAAGGTCGTTCAAGACCAAGGACGCGGGCCAACGCTGGGTCGCCGAGCAGGAGCGGTTGGTCGAGCTGGGCGCAGACCTCGCCGGTGTGGAGCGCGCGAAGAAGTCAACGCTCGGCAAGATCATCGACCGCTACATGGAAGAGGTTGCGCCCCGCCTGCGCTCGCCTGGAGCAGCGAAAAGCTGCGCTACGCCGCTCCGGCGCGACCTCGGAGACATCCCGCTCGCGGCCCTCACGCCGGAGCGGATCGGCAAGTATCGAGACGACCGTTTGCGGCAACGCTGCGTACGCAGCGGCGGCAAGCGCGATCTACCCCTGGTCGAGCTGGACCGCTACGTGAAGCCGCCAACGGTGAAGAAGGAGATGGCCTTCCTCGCTCGGGTGATTGACGTGGCGATCAAGAGCTGGGGCTATCGGCTCCCGTTCGGCAACCCTGCGCGCGGCGTGGATCGACCGCCGGAGGGAGATGGGCGCGACCGGCGGCTTCTGCCTGGAGAAGAAGATCGACTGCTTGTCGCCTGCGCCTTCAATGCGAGCTTGAAGCTGGCGATCATCTTGGCGATCGAAACCGCTGCCCGCCGCGGCGAGCTGTGCGCATTGATCTGGGGGGACATCGATTTCGAACGTCGTACCCTGCAGATCAGGGCCGAGGATGCCGGCGCGGGCAAGACCGGCACGAAACGAACCGCCCCGCTCAGCCAGCGGGCCATCGACGCACTGACGGCGGCCAAGCCCAAGCGAGTCAAGCCCGAAGAGTCCGTGCTCGGGTTCAAAGCCGACTCCCTTAGCCAGGCTTTCGACAGAGCATGCCGGCGCGCCTCGATCGATGGCCTGCGCTTTCACGACCTCCGACACGAAGCCACGTCGCGGTTGTTCGAGCTCGGACTGGACATGATGGAGGTCTCAGCAATCACCGGACACAAAACGCTGGACATGTTGAAACGGTACACACAGCTGCGCGCCGAGCAGATTGCCCTTAAAATGGATCGGCTAGCCCTTCAGTCGGCCGATAATGCGTCGCTGGAAGTCCAGCTCGCCGCAGTCCTCAAGGAATTGCGGTTGCTCCGGCAGATGCGATGATCTGCGCCTCGGTAGCTCAGTGGATAGAGCATCTTCCTCCTAAGAAGAGGGTCGTAGGTTCGATTCCTACCCGGGGCACCAAGCTCTTGCTGCTTCATTTAGCACAACGGCGCGAATCGTCTGCCGCATCGTTTCTCGTTGCAGCTCAATCCGAAGTTTTTCGCGCGGAAGATCATCGGCCGCAGCCTCAGGGATCGCCTCGGCAATGATTTCCTGCATCTTTTTAAATGCGTGATCGGCTGCTGGGCGCTGTTTCCACACTGCTTGCCTCGATATGCCGAGCTCTCGCCCGACTTCAGCAAACTTCCCTCGCCGATCCTCCAGCACAAATGCCAGCGCTAGATGCTTCTTTCGGACCCGGCGCTGGATCAGCTGGTCAGCAATTCGCTTAATCGTCTCCCAATCCAGCTCAATCTTGCGATCCTTGACCACCTTCATGTGCTGGATCGTTGCCTGCTGCAATTGCTCGATTTTCTGTTTCGCATGCGAAACGGCGGCGGCGTCGGGATAGGGTGGATGGCGAAGCGCGGATGCAGCCTGGTCATACTCCGCTCGCGCCAGCTCCCACTTGTTTTCCTCGATGGCAACAAGCTCTGAGAACCTTGCGAATCGCGGCAGGCGTCGCATTGCAGGCTCGATCATGTTCGCTTTATTTGACAGGGCACGCCCGAAACTCTCGAGATCGTTATCGGCTCGGGGCTTCGGCTGCACGGATTCGCGTGCGGCCACGCAATCCTTGACTAGCCCGGATCCGTCACGAGTAGGCTGCTGAGAAGGCACGGCGGATTCGCTGTTGCCCAGTAGAATTCGGTTGTCGAAGCCAATTCTCTGGAGCGAATCCGCCGTGACGGAATGCTACCAAGGTGT